>JBOHZJ010000199.1:0-17783 GCA_050738395.1 Steroidobacter sp. | reverse complement strand
CAGGAGAGAAAATGGCTACGGGTTGGGCGGGCGATGGCTCAGTACAGGATCAGATCGATGCAACCATCAAGGATGGAGTAGGCCGCGCCCGGAGTCGGTTGCCTGACGGTCCTGGCCTCACTCATTGCGCCGAGTGCGGCGTCAAAATCCCGGATGCGCGGCAGAACGCGATTCCCGGTGTTCGTCTCTGTGTGTCGTGCCAGGAGGCGGACGATCGCGATGCCGCTCAGTTCAGCGGGTACAACCGACGCGGCAGCAAGGACAGTCAGCTACGTTGAAGGCCTCGCCCCTGTAGCCCGGACCTGTTGCGATACAGAGCGGCGGCCTGTCGCAATTTCCCGTCTGCAAATAACAATGGGCCCGGCATCGGACATGCCAGGCCCACCATATCGCGTCGGGTGGATTGGATTACGCTCCTCAGCGTATCTCAACAACACCTCGACGATCAGCCGTCGCTGCGCACCTGCAGTGAGTTCTTGACGTCCTTCACGCCTTCTATGTCTCGCGCTACCTGTGTTGCACGTGCACGCGCCTCGGCATCATCGACGAAGCCGCTGAGCTGGACCGTGCCCTGAAAAGTCTCCACCTGGATCTGGTGCGCTTTGGTGGCGGGATCGGCGAATAGCGCCGACTTGACCTTGGCGGTGATGGCGCTGTCATCCACTATGCGGCCAGCATTCGCGCCGGCGCGTTCGACGGAGCCCTCTTCGGGCGTGGAGGTACAGGCGACTGCGCCGCCTGCCATCAATGCGATCAGAAATACGGTCGCTGCCCTGCTAGTCATTGTGAAACTCCTGCAACGAAGAAATCGTTTGTTGAACCTGCACCATAAAAGCGTGGCGGCAGCGGAAGTTCCCTACGGATGAACCGAACGAGTCCAGCGCGTCAGGTTTACAGGATTGCAATGCTGAATCGTCCTCGCTCAAGCCCTCAGAATGACTCGTCGTCGAAGTAATCGTCCTCCCGCGCGGATCTTCTCTGCTGCTTCAACCAGCGCTTCATCGCCGCTCTATCGGCGAGCACGCGCAGGAACTGCTGCTGTTGTTCGATTTCGGCGCGCACCCGGCGAGCTTGTCGCTGAATCAGCTGGCCCAGCTTGTGAGGATTCAGGCCGCCGCCCGGTTGCAATCCGTGATCCATGCAGAAGGCTGCTTCCATACCCCTCATCGTCTCTCGCAGGTTGGCGAGTTGCTCAGCCAGCAATTTGTTGTACTGTTTCAGCCGTTGCGCGCTGATCGCGCCGATGTGGCTGGCGTCTATCTGTTCGATCTGCATCTGAGTCTCGAATAGCGTCAACAGATCGTTGGCCGCGTAAGCCTGATTGATCTTCTGCATCAGCGCGTTCTTTTCCTGACGACGCTCCGGGTCAGGTTCACGATCAGGGTGCACCGCACTCGCAAGCTTGCGGTAGATCTCGCGCAACGATTGCCTGGCGAGCTGTGCGTTGGCTTCGCTACGTTTCTGCGCCGCCGACTGTCGCTGTCGCTCGGCCTTCGCGCTCTGTCTGGCGTCGGCGGCGGCTTCACGCGCGGACATCTCCTCGTACATGCGTTGAACGAGATCCTCTTCGGTGCGAATTCCGTCGTCGCCAAGATCGAAGCCGGTGAACGCCTCCGCCTGGGCTTTGAGGCGCTGAAGTTCCTCCCGCTTGGCGCTGTCGAAATCGATCCTGCTGTGTTTGTCGAACAGCGCTTTCAACTCCACGTCACCGCCATTCGCTTCGAGCAGTGCTTCAGCGGTCCCGCACAACATTTCTCGCAGCGCCGCGCGCTCGAGTCGCGACCATCCCGGCTGATCCACCAGGCGATCGAGCGCGAACACGCTTTCGCGGCAGACAGCCGTCAGCGTAGCCCGCAGGGGTTGAAGCCTTTGAGCGTGATCCTGCCGGAACTTGAGAGCGTTCGCTTCCCACTCGGCAAGCGCCTTGCGCGCCTTCGCGATCTGTCCGATGAGAAAATTGAATCGCTCCTGATCCAGCGTCAATCGAGCGTCCGACGCACGCGATGAAATTTGCAGAGACTTTTTACCGGACATGGATTCGCGTAACCGTTGTAATCGGCGTCATTGTCCGGGACCGTGGAGCGCAGGACAACCAGCTGCCGCCGGGCCTCGGCGGCCGAACGCACGAATCACTGCAGAGCGCCGCAGGGTCTTCTTGGCGTCGATGCGCAACACGTACAATGGCCAGTCATTGCAACATGAGGAATCGCCATGAGGAATCACCTGCTGATCGGCGCTGCCGCGCTCGCACTGTTTGCGTGTTCGAAGGAACCTGCGCCGCAGTCTGCGCCCGAAACGACGGCGAACACCGCGACTGAAGCTGGCGCTGGGGAACGTCTCGACGCCGTGCTTGCCGCACAACCCGACGACGCCAAAGCGCGCTATCCGCATCGCCATCCCAAAGAGACGCTCGAGTTCTTTGGCGTCGAGCCGGGAATGACCGTTGTCGATACGTTGCCCGGCGAGGTCTGGTACACGGGCTTGCTGCTTGACTATCTTGGTCCCGAGGGCAAGGTCATCGCAGCCGACTACGGCGCGGACATGTGGAAGCTCTTTGGCGAATACGCGCCCAAGCCGGAGGAGAAGGCGAATTGGCCGGCCGACTTTGTTGCAAAGGCCGAAGGCTGGCGCGACGAGGACGATGCTGCGATCACCGCCATTCAATACGGCGCGATTCCGGACGACATGGCGGGCACGGCCGACGTCGTTCTCGTGATCCGGGCGCTGCATCACTTCATGCGCCTGGAAGATGAAGGCGGCTACATGACGAAGGCGCTCGCGGATATGAACAAGATCCTGAAACCCGGCGGCGTCGTGGGTGTTGTTCAGCATCGCGCCCGCGAGAAAAGCCCCGATGCCTGGGCGTCAGGCGACAGCGGCTACGTGAAACAGTCGGCGGTGATCATTGCGTTCAAGAATGCGGGCTTTGAGCTCGTCGGCTCGAGCGAGATCAACGCCAACGCCAAGGATCAGCCGACCGACAAAGAATTCGTGTGGCGTCTGCCGCCTACGCTGGCGACGAGCCAGGACAACCCGGAGCTGAAAGCAAAGATGGAAGCGATCGGCGAATCTGATCGCATGACGCTGACGTTTCGCAAACCGGCGTAGAGCGGGGGACTAACGTGGCAACGCAGCGCTCGGGCGGGACAGCTTTGCGGCTGCACATGCTCGGGCCGCTGCGGATTTATCGTGGCGCAACGACGCTGCCGCAGCACCATACCGATGACTTCCTCGGCGCGTTCCGCTTCACCCCGGAAGCGCAGGCGCTGTTCCGTCGAGTTGCGCGACCCATTGGATTTGCCTGAATAGCGGCGCCTGAGCAAGTGAAAGCCCAGCGCCTGATCGTCAATGCCGATCAGGCGAAGCCCTTACTGCGTGTTTGCCGTCGGCATAGCGCCTTGTCCCACCTGCGCTGCAAGGCGCATCGCGTTGCGGCGATTGGGAGCTTCGCGCAGGACGCGCTCAATCTCTGCGTCCGCTTCGTTGCGTAGACCCGCGTCCAGGAGCATTTCCGCCAGCTGCTCGCGCGCCGGCAGAATCGCGCCCGGCGTGACCGGGTGTTTCTCCGTCGTCGCTTCGAGATCGACGGCGGTGCGCATGAGCTTCAATGCTTCCTCTGATTTCTTTTCGGCGCGCGCCAGCCAGGCCGCGGCGGCGAGTCTCTGGATTTCGACCTGATCGGCCCAGTAGCTGTTTTTCTGATCGAGCAGCATCTGGCGAATCGCCGCAAGGCGGGCGATTGCATCACGTGCGACGTCAGTCTGGCCTGAGCGCGCCGCTCCGACGCCGCGCGCGAAATGAATGTTCGCCTCGGCGTACGGAACTTTTTCCCAATCGATCAGCGCCGGCACGGTGAGCGCAGCTGCTTCCCGCCATTCCCGTCGTTCCAGCGCGAAGCGCGCGGGCACGGCGGCAATTGCGAAGGCGCCGGCGAAGTGATTGGCGTTGTCCATCTTCGTTACGTCGGCAGTCCGCTTCACGAGCGCGCGAGCTTGCTCGACTTCGCCCTGCTGGAGATACGCGTAAACGAGATAGTCGACCGCATGCAGTTCGTCGAAGGCCGCGGCGCCCGGCATCGTGCTCGCGACGTAGCGTCGCGCCTTGTCAGCCGATGCGAGATTCGAGGTGATCGATTCGTCCCAGAGTCCGAGGCGCGTGAAGATATGCGACGGCATGTGCAGCGCGTGCGGCGATCCGGGTGCAAGTTTCGCGTAGACGCGCGCGGCCGGGAGCGCCAGCTCCGCGAGCGCCGGATAGTCGAAGCTGTGAATGAGGTAGTGCGCGACGCCCGGATGCTCCGGCTGTTCCGGCAATACGCGATTGAGTATCCGGGCCGCCTTCTTCTGATTTGCGTACGTCTTGTCGGTCGGCGAGGCGACGCCCAGCAGGGCGAGCGCGTGGAAGATCGCCGCTTCGCGATCCTGCGGGTTCGCGCTCGCCACATCCGCCATCGCCCGTTCGTACGCGAGCATGCGTGCGCCGTGAGCGAGCTTGTCTGAATCTGAATAGAAGGTATCGATCGCCTGGATGAATGTCTGCTCGCGCTGCGATTTCGCGTTGATCTGCTTCGCTTTGGCGGCAGCCTCCCGGCCAGCGTTCAGTTCATCCGGCGTGGGAGGCGCCCAGAGCGGATGCAGGTTGGACATGGCCACGCCCCACCACGCCATGCCACATTGGGAGTCCGCCTCCGCGGCGCGGCCAAACGATTTTCCCGCCTCGGAATACCAGAATGAATGTATGAGCGTGACGCCGCGATCGATCTCCTTCTGCGCCGCAGCATTGCACGTAGTTTCCAGATGCGCCGCGCCGATGTTGCCGAGGTCGTGCGCGCCGTGGTCGTGCTGCGAATGTTTGTCGTCCGCGAAAAGCGCGAGCGGTGCACACAGAATCGCCGTAAGAAGCATGCGCATGAGTTTTCCTCGGGCAGTAACCTGGTATCGGTCAGTCCGTAATCATTCAGTTTGCAGATACGTAGGCGCTATCGTGGCACAGGATCGCGCCGGCGCACTATGCCCTTTCTGACCATCTGCCTGATGTCGGTTTCTGCAGCCGTTCGAATGCTGGCGAGAGCGTACGCCCCTGCGAATCCGGGTCGCTATGCGACTCTCGGAGGTGCTGCCGAGTGGTGTCGCCTTGTCTGATTACAGCGCCGCCGCCGTCGCCCCACACAGGGCTGACGTGAGACGATGCCGGTCGGGCGCCTTCGTCGCTCAAACCCAGGCAGGTTCCATGAAGCTTAGATTCTCCTTCGTCGTTCTGATCCTCGCGCTTGCGTCTTCGCCGGTCTGTCTTGCTGGCGGCGGCATGCGGCCGGAGCGCGCCGAACACGGCATGGTGGTCAGCGTCCACGAACTGGCGTCGCAAGCCGGTGTGGACATGCTGCAGGCAGGAGGCAACGCCGTCGATGCGGCGGTCGCAACCGGATTCGCTCTCGCGGTCGTGCATCCGGCCGCCGGCAACATCGGCGGCGGCGGTTTCATGTTGATTCGCATGAAGCAAGGCGACACGCATTTTCTGGACTATCGGGAGAAGGCGCCGGGACATGCTACCGCCGACATGTATCAGGATGAGCAGGGCAATGTGATCCCACAGCTCAGCAGGGTCGGCTACAAGGCTGCGGGCGTGCCTGGCTCCGTGAAGGGTCTGGTGCATGCGCAGCACCGCTTCGGCAAGCTGCCGCTGAAGCAAGTGATGGCGCCTGCCATCCGTCTTGCGCGCGATGGGTTCGCACTGGACTGGAGCGACGCGCGCTCGATGTCCAATGACGCAGGTCTCGCGCAGTACCCCGATTCGAAGCGCATCTTTCAGAACGGCGGCAAAGGATGGCGACAGGGCGACATTTTCCGGCAACCCGAACTGGCGCGGACTCTGCAACGCATCGTCGCGGCGCCGGACGATTTCTACCGCGGCAAGATGGCCCGCGAACTCGCCGAGTTCGTGCAGCAGGGCGGCGGCCTGATCACAGTCGAGGACATGGCGAACTATGACGTGAAGGAGCGCACGCCCGTACGCGGCAGCTATCGCGGTCTCGAAATCATCAGCGCGCCGCCGCCGTCATCGGGCGGAATCGCGCTCATCGAGACGCTCAATATCCTCGAAGGTTACGACCTGGCGAAGGCAGGGCTCGGTTCGGCCGAGTCGATCCACCTGATGACCGAAAGCTATCGCCGCGCGTTCTACGACCGCGCCCAGTTCCTGGGCGATCCGGAGTTCAGCGACATTCCGGTCATGCGCCTGACCGACGCGAAATACGCTGTCGACTGGCGCAAGTCGATCAACGTGCAGCGAGCAAGCAATTCCTCGCGGCTGGAGCGTCCGGCGACCTCCGCGGAACTCTCGCGTTACGCCGCCGAGCATCCCGTGTTCGCACCCGGCAAGGAGCCGACGCAAACGACGCACTATTCGGTCGTCGACGCCGACGGGGCCGCAGTCGCGGTCACCACTACCATCAATGGCGGCTTCGGTTCGAAGGTCACGGTCGGGCCGCTCGGATTCCTTTTGAACAACGAGATGGACGACTTCTCCGCGAAGACTGGCGTGCCCAACATGTTCGGGCTCCTGCAGGGCGACGCGAACGCCGTAGGACCGAACAAGCGTCCGCTTTCCGCGATGACGCCGACCATCGTTCTCAAGGATGGCAAGCTCTGGCTCGTACTGGGCACGCCCGGCGGACCCACCATCATTACGACTGTCGCCAATATCCTGATCGGCGTGGTGGACTTCGGCCTGGATATTCAACAGGCGGTGAACGCGCCGCGCTTCCACCACCAATGGATACCGGATCGTATCCTGATGGAGCGTGATCGCTTCTCACCCGACACGATCGGTCTGCTCAAGGCGAAAGGGCACACGATCGTGTTTGGCGGCGGGGGCGATGGCGAATGCATCCAGATCGATTTGCAAACCGGCGTACGACTCGGCGCCAGCGATGCGCGCAATGACTCCGGCAAGGCCGTTGGGTACTGAGATATCCATCAATTACGCGTTCACGTGGAACAATCAATCCAAGCGCGACGTACCAGCGTGTCGCATTCCATTCTCGAGGTAAACCGTCATGAATCTCAGTTTGAGCATCGGTCCAGTGGTCTCATTGATCGCCGGAATTCTGATTCTGATCGTCCCGCGGCTCCTGAACTACATCGTGGCGATTTACCTGATCCTCATGGGGCTGCTCGGATTGTTCGGGCCGCTCAACATATGACAGCGAGCGAGTGATTCGAAGCTCGTGGAGGCGCCCATGGATGAGGAAACCTTCAATCTCAGCATTCGCAAGTTTCTGAAGATGGTTGGCATCAGTTCGCAACGTGAAATCGAGCACGCGGCGGCAGCTGCCCTCGCGTCCGGAATGATTTCCGGTACCGAGTCTTTTCCAGCCACGATGACTCTGGAAGTGGAGGGCCTGAAGCTCAAAGTTGTGTTCGATGGGGCGATCGATCTCGAAGAGTCACGAACATGACATTCGCCGGTTCCGGGTGAGCGGAATCGAAAATCCCGCGCGGTCAGTCTTCCACGAATGATTTAAGTCGTGACAACGCCTGATCCCATTGCTGCGAGACCACCTCCGCATATTCTCTGACCTCGCGGATCGGCGCCGGATCGAGTTCGAACCGGCTTTCGCGGCCGGTTCGAATGCTACGTACGATTCGCGCATCCTCCAGTACGCGCAGATGCTTGGTGACGGCCTGCCGCGTCAGCTGCGTTCCTTCGGTGAGCTGTGCGATCGAGCAGGGCCGCCCCTCGCCCAGCTTTGCGATCAACGCCAATCGTGTCGCATCGCCCAGAGCGGCGAAAATCGGTGCGTATGCCTGTCGTTTCGCGACGGCGCTACGGATTCTGGACGACATGAGTTTCGATGTTCCTGAGCTGCTCCGTCCAGCCGCCCTCGTTCGTGCGCAGCGCTTCGATCCGACGGTGCGGCGGTATGTTGTCGAAGCCAGACTCGGTAATCACCAGCAGCGTACCGCTCGTAATCTTCTCGAGTCGAAACTCGACGAGTGTCGGCGCCTCCGTCGAATAATCGACGTTCGCGTCGACCGCATACGGATGCCAGGTGAACGAGAAGAGTCGTTCAGGCTGCATCTCTTTTATAACGACTTCCCATTTGAGGTGCTCGTAGCCAGCGTAGGTGATCCGGCCGCGCGAGACTTCGCCAGGAACGAATGGGCCATCGAGCTTCACTCGAAACCATTCACCGAACTCCCGGTGATCCGTCAGCGCACGCCAGACGCGAGATACGGACGCTTTGAGCTCGATGCGCTTCTCAATCTGATTGTTCATAGGCAACCTCCAGGTTGCCTATGAGATTAATCCTCGGGAGATGGATTGGCAACCATTTTGTTGCATGTCAGCCGCTTCCGCGAGTCTGGCCCTCCTCACGAATGCGGCGCGATTCATCAGCCATAGTCCCGGTCATAGCGCTCCGATGCTCGTCATCGCCTGAGCGATGCGCGGCGGGGCATGGCGGCGTGCGTACATTCGCTCCATGTACGAAACAAGCCGTGGGCAATCGCCCAACAGCTTTACCTCATTTCCCCAATCGAGCGTGTAGGCGAGCACGAAGTCGGCGACAGTAACTGCGCCGCCCACGACGAATTGGCGATCCTGCATGTGCGTCTCGAGCACCGCAGCCATTTCCTTGAACTCGCGACTCGCGATGGCGATGTCGGCGGGCAGGCGTTCCGCTTCCGGGTAGATCATCGTATGCCGGGCGATGCGCCACAGCGGCTGCTCGAGCTCGGTCACTGTGAACAGCATCCAGCGATTGAGTTCGGCTCGCGATCTGAGATCGGCAGGCAGCAGACGCTTGTCCGGATGCTTCTCGGCCAGGTAGAGCACGATCGCCACGGATTCCGTGAGGACGAAATCGCCATCCACCAGCGCGGGCAGTTTCCCGGCGGGATTGATCTTGAGGAACTCGGGCTGCGTGTGTTCGCCCGCCCTGAGGTCGACCACGATCGCTTCGAAGTCGACGCCCAGTTCCTGCAGCGTCCAGCGGACGCGGATGGATCGGGTCGGACCAAATTCATAGAACTGCATCGGCGCCTCCGGATAAAGAGTTCAGGTCAAGGACGTTCGAGCCGCGCGTGTTCCGACAGGGTCGAGTACAAGGCGAAAGAGCCCTTCGACCGGGCTCAGGGCGAACGGAATAAGAAAGAGGACATTTGATCCCCTTTCTTCCGTTCGCCCTGAGCCTGTCGAAGGCTTCTCAGGCTTGCGCTCATTCACGGACTCTCAGGACCAAAGGAGTCAGATCATGACTCGCTGCAAAACTGCCGGGAGACCAGCCGTGATGACCTCTTAACAGCCGGGCCGCGCTTCCGGCGCCGCTTTCGCGCAGCGCGCGAGCAGTCGCGCGTCCCCCAGTTTCGCCGCGTATGCGGCGAATGTGTCGGCAGGTCCGCGCCATCTCAGCTCGTCAACGCCGTCGAACAGCCTCGCGTCGGTCCTGAGCGTCGCGAGATTCTTGAACAGGAGCGCCTGCTCCCGACTTTCACCAAGGACTGTCGAGGGGAAGTCTTCGATCGCACCGTACTGAGCGATGAGGCGCGCGGCGGTCATCCGACCGATTCCGGCAACGCCCGGGTATCCGTCCGCGACGTCGCCGACCAGAGCGAGGAAGTCGGGGATCAGAGCCGGATCGACGCCGAACTTCTCGCGTACTGCCGCGGCGTCGCGAATCCTCTTCGCTCTTCGGTCGACCTGAACCACTCGGTCGTTGAGGACGCATTGCGCCAGATCCTTGTCCGGCGTCCAGATGCAGACCTTCTGCACACGCGCATCCGCCGCCGCGATCCGGGCCGCGGAGGCGAGCGCATCGTCGGCTTCCAGCTCGATCATGGGCCATACGGCGATTCCCATTGCCGTCAGTGCTTCTTCGAGCGGATGAAATTGCGCAAGCAGTGCGGGTTCGACGCCTTCGCCGGTCTTGTAGCCAGGCCACAGGCCATTGCGGAAGGACTCGATGACGTGATCGGTCGCCACTCCGACGTGCGTGGCGCCTTCTTCGATCATCTGCAGCACAGAGTGCAGTACGCCGATCACGGCGCCGAAGCGCGCGTCGTTGCTCTTGTTGAAACGACGCAGGCCGTAGAACTGCCGGAACAGCTCGTACGTGCCGTCAATGAGATGAACGATCATGGCGGAGTATTCACGAATGCAATCCGGGGCGCCGCCTCTTTGTCAGACCCGGCAATGAATCTGCTTCATGCCGCTATCGTTCGGGTTGTAGTCCGGATCATCAGGGATGAAATTCTCGTCTGTAATGCGCAGGTCGGTCATCTTCGAAACGGTCCAGAGTTTGCCGAACCCGAATCCCTGCCCATGACTGGCGCCGCGAACCTGCACCGCCCGAAGCGACTCGACGTCCCTGGTAGACACGCCATGACAGTATGGCGTCACGACACGGTGCAGTCCCTTGTACTGAAACTCCAGCAACGAGCGCCGGCGTATTGCTTCGCAGATGATGCTCATGAGTCGATTCCGTGAACGGTGCGGTGAGGAAGCGCATGAAATGTTGCGGCAGATCGTCGCCATAGTCGATGGGCGCTTTGTGACGGCGTCCATGACGTGAATTCACCCGGGCACAGTCAACGCATACGCGATCACCGGCGTGCGCGTGTGCGATCCGCAACTCGCTCCTGCATCGAACGGCGCGCGAGCGCGGCTTCAAGACGCTCCAGCGCAGAAACGACGTCGCCCGCTTCGGCGTTCATCGACAGCAGCCTTCGCCAACGCTGGTGACTCATCGGAGCGCTGACGCCTTGGTCCCTTCAGGGTAGGAATTTTGTCCCTTCGGGGTAAGAAGGCGCGCAGCGCCGACCTTCACCCGCGCTGTGCGCGGCTTCTCCCTGAGGGAGAGGCGAAGAGCGAAGCGAAAGAGAATCCCCTCTCCCTCAGGGAGAGGGTAGGGTGAGGGTGACGAATCTCATGGGCCGCGATGACGAGCGAGGATGCGGTTTCGCGCTGGCCTTCAACGAGGGCGCCGATGTCCCTCGCAACGCCCACAGCGGAACTACTTCACCGCAGTGTCCGGAGGCGTTTCGCTTGCGGATACATGATTGAGGGCGATCACCCATTTACCGTCGATTTTGCGCATCAGCCGCGTGTTGATTCCGTACTGGGGCCGTTGCGGGCGCACCAGCTCATATCGACTGATCAGTTGTGCTGCATCAGGTGCGAGCATCTCGATGCGGATATCGTAGAACCGCAGCGCGCCGCGTGATTCGGGAGACGCGCCGTAGTCGCGAATGTAGTGATCGAGCGTTCCTTGCCACCCGTCCTGAAAACGGCCGTTCGACACGAAGATGACCCCGGGATTTTTGAACCCCTGCATGTAGCCGCGAAAGTCGCCGCGATTCCACGCGTTCTGCATGCTGGTGATCACTTGCAGAATCGCCGCTTGTTCACTCTCGGCAGCGCGTTCGCCGGAATCGCGCTGCGTAGCACAGGCCGAACAGGTCAGTGCGAACAGCAGAAAGATCAGAGCTGTGGAGTTGCGCATAAGGTCGAGCGGCAAGAGCTGGCCAGGATCCGGGACGACAGTTCGGTTTCAGCGGGGACCGCCCTTCTCCCGAGCATCCGCGCTCCCCACTGCCCGGCGCAACGCGGCTCGCGCAAGCAGGCGGGTGGAATCGAGCGTCGGCAGCGGAGAATTCGAGTCGTTCATGATCAACGGGATCTCGGTGCAACCGAGGACGACGGCGTCGCAGCCCTCGTCTTTCATCCGCCCGATGACCCGCTGAAAATAAGCGATCGCCTCGGGTTTGAAGACGCCGTAAACCAGTTCATCCATGATGATGCGATTGATCTCTTCGCGCTCGACGCCGGTTGGGCGCACATACCCGAGCCCGCGCGCCGTGAGCTTTTCGGGATAGATCTCGCTCTCGATGAGCCACCGAGTGCCGGTCAGACCGAGACGCACGAATCCGCGCTCGACGGCCTGTGCGGCGACGACTTCGGCGATATGCAGCCAGGGCAGCGGCGACCTCGGTTGAACGTGAGCAAGCGCCTGGTGGATCGTGTTGTCGGGGCAGATCAGGAATTCCGCGCCGATCCTCGCGAGCTTGCTTGCAGAGGAGAGCATCAGCTCGGCCACCCCCCGCCAGTCGTCGCGGTAGATGCACTTCATATACTCCGCGAGCGAGTGCGTGTGCATCGACACCTCCGGATGATCGTGCGCGCCGAGAAGCTGCGCGCCCTCCACGCAGATGGTCCGATAGCAGAGCGCCGCGCCTTCGGCGGAGCAGGCGACGATGCCGATATGGTGAGGCATGACTGGACTGCGGAACCTGTAATTTCTCTGTGCAGCTGATTGTCGCAGGAATCTTGCGGCGATGGATCAGCTCAATCGATCAGAACGGTGCATCTGCAAACCTGACATGGGTTCAGCGCCGCCGTGTCGGCCGTCGGAAAAGACCCTGCACCGGATCGCGAGCCGCGAATCAGCGCGCGGGACGTTCCTGATGAACTGCTACGATTGCGATCGCCACGAACAGGTTTTCCGAAGGCTTCCTGATGATCGTGTATCACCTGCGTCGCAGCTCGGAGATCGCCGAGCTGCTCACGGACGGTTTGCTTCGCCCCGAGGGGCGTCACTACATGTTCGCTCGCTGGCAGGACGCCGCGTTGCTGCTCAATGCTTTGTATCGCCAACCGGGTGGTGACGCCGATCCATACGTGGCGCTCGTCGTGGACGCCGATGAGGACATGCTGGTGAGCTCGCCGATGCCCGAACGGCGTTTGCCCGGAAGCCTGCGCCCGGAAGACATCAGGCAATTGCAGGAGCACTCGTACTACGCCGAAGTCGATGTGAGCGCCCACCGTATTCGCGACGTGAAGAACGGCTTCGGGGATTCAATTCTGAATCGGTATCAGAATCTTGCGACGGAGCGTACGCCGATCCGGCGCTTCCTCGCCTACGCCAGACCCTATTGGCGCTATGTCGCAGGCGCCACGTTCTGTGGACTGATTAAATTCCTGGCGCCGCTCGCCTTTCCATGGATGGTGAAAGTGCTGCTCGACGACATCGTTCTGAATTCGTCCATCGATTCCGCGGCGCGAGAACGCGACACCTTGTACCTGGTGGGCGGCGTGCTGACCCTCAACGTGGCGTGGATGGCCGCGACCTACTATCGCAGCGTCTTCGCCGGGATCGCCGGGCACCGCCTGATACGCGATCTGCGGGTCGCCTTGTTCAGTCATGTGCAACGTCTGTCGCACGATTTCTTTACGCGCCACCAGACCGGCGCGATCGCCTCGCGCGTGGTGAACGACATCAGTCTCGCGCAGAATTTCGTCGGCTCGGCGCTCACCAACGTGTGGCTGGATGCGGTTCTGTTGCTCGCGCTCATCGGGATTCTGATTTCGATCCATCCGATGATGACGCTGATCTCGTTGGCGCTCATGCCGATTTACGTGTTTGCGCTGCGCTCCATGGGTCCGCGCATCCGTCGCAGCAGTCAGGAAGTACAGCAGCGGCTCGAGGTGCTGTCCGGCGAATTGCATGAACAGGTCGCGGGCGTCGCGATCGTGAAAGGCTTCGCGCGCGAATCGGCGGAAACAAAACGTTTCGCCGCGCACTCGAACAAACTGCTGCAACGAGTGCTTTACACCGTGCGGTTCACTGCGGCGAATGAAGTTGCGGTGGGCTTTGTCGTGCACACGGCGCCCGTGTTGGTCGTGTGGTATGGCGTGCAGCAGATTCTGGAAGGTCGACTCACGGTCGGCGCGCTCACGCAATTCCTGCTGTATCTCGGGATGTTCTATTCGCCGTTGCAGCGCTTGTCGGACCTGAGCGTGGTGCTGAGTAATGCATTGGCCGCGATCGACCGGATCTTCGAATACTTCGACACGCAACCACATGTCGCCGAGCACCCGAAGCCGAGGCGTTTGAGCGAATGTCAGGGCCGCATCGAGTTCGAGCGCGTGTACTTCGGCTATGACGCCGATGCAAACATCCTGAAGGATGTAAACCTGACGATCCTGCCCGGCCAGACCGTGGCGTTCGTCGGTCCGAGCGGCGCGGGCAAATCGACTCTGGCCAGCCTGGTTCCCCGTTTCTATGACCCGACAGGCGGATGCATTCGTCTCGATGGCTATGATCTGCGCGAGCTCGCGCTCGATTCGCTGCGCGCGCACATCGGGATCGTGAATCAGGAGACGATTCTGTTTTCGGGGACGGTTCTGGAGAACCTGCTGTTGGCGTCGCCCAACGCTGCACAGGCCGAGATTCTTGCGGCGCTGGAGGCGGCGAACGCGCTCGAGTTCGTCCAGGAGCTGCGCGACGGACTCGCGACCGAAGTCGGAGAGCGCGGCTCCGTGTTGTCCGGCGGCCAGAAGCAGCGGCTGGCGATCGCGCGCGCGTTTCTCAAAGACCCGAAGATTCTCATTCTGGACGAGGCGACGTCGGCGCTCGATTCACGATCCGAACGCCGCATCCAGACCGCGACGGCGCGGCTGCTCAGGAACCGCACCTCGATCGTGATCGCGCATCGCCTGTCCACGATATTACGTGCGGATCAGATCGTCGTACTGGAGGGCGGCCGCATCGCCGACGTTGGCCGCCACCACGAGCTGCTGGCGCGCGAAGGCCTGTACGCGCAGCTCTATCACGAGCAGTTCGGTCCATCTGACTTGCCGAAGACCGGATAGCGCGGCGGCGGGGGAGGTCGAGACTCCGCCTGTGAAGCGCCTCACATAGATTCGCGATCGGCGCTGCTACCTTTGGCCGCATAGCAATCACGCTCCTGACTCGGGTATTGCCGAAGTGACAGCCATGCGGACCACGGGAACACAGCGACTGCTCGTTGCAAGTCTCGCCTTCGCCTTGCTGGCGATCAGTGGGTGCGCGTCAATGAGCGAGAGTGAGTGCCTCACGGTGGATTGGCGCACCATTGGCTATGAGGACGGCGTCGCCGGCTACTCCGGTGATCGCATCGCGCAGCATCGAAAGGCCTGCGCGAAACATGGCGTGAGTACGGACCTGGCGCTCTATCAGGCGGGACGCGACGAGGGGCTGCGCGAGTACTGCCAACCCGCAAACGGCTATCGGCTGGGTGCGCATGGCGGCGGCTATAACGGCATCTGTCCCGCCGAACTGGACGGCGCCTTCGTCAGCGCTTACGAATCTGGCCGCCAGCTCTACACCCTGCAGTCACGTGTTTCGAATGCGGCAAATCAGCTCGACGCGAAGCGGCGCGAGCTCAATCGGGTCGAAGACGACATCGTCAGGAAATCCGCCCTGATCGTGAGCGGGGAGTCCACCAATGAAGATCGCGCCCAGGCGTTGATCGATACCAAACAGCTGGCGGAGAGGGTGGGCCGATTGAAAGCCGAGATTCTGCAGCTCGAGAAAGACAGGCTGCGCTACGAAAGGGATCTTGAGGACTACCGTGCGACGGCTTTGCTGATCGGCTGAGCGATTCGTCTGTCCGCTCTACGCCAGCGATGCTCCACGCATCGCTGCGACGCTCCATTCACTCCACGTTCGCTCGCGCCAACCGGGCTGGGTACACTGACGGCCCCTCGAGGAGACAGGCATGAGCAGCGACCAGACCGGATTGCAACTTCGTTCACTCGTCAAAAGGACCGGTGAGCTCGAGATTTCACTCGCACGCGTCGACATTGCCGAGCCTGGACCGGACGAGGTCGTAGTGCGCGTCGAGGCTGCCCCGATCAACCCGTCCGATCTTGGGTTGATGTTCGGCGCGGCGGACATGAGCGCCGCCAGGATGACCGGCGCACCGCCGAATCCGGTCGTGACGGCGAACATTCCGGAAAAGTTCATGAAGGCCATGGCTGCCCGCATGGACGAATCAATGCCGGTCGGCAATGAAGGCGCGGGCGTCGTGGTGAAGGCGGGTGTGTCAGCCCAGGCGCAGGCTCTCCTGGACAGGACTGTCGCCATGATCGGCGGCGCGATGTACTCGCAATACCGCACGATCAAGGTAGCCCAGTGTCTGCCGTTGCCGGCCGGAACGAAGCCCGCAGAAGGCGCTTCGTGCTTCGTGAATCCACTCACCTCTCTCGGGATGGTCGAGACGATGCGCCGCGAAGGGCACAGCGCGCTGGTGCACACCGCGGCAGCTTCAAATCTCGGACAGATGCTCAATCGCATCTGCATCAAGGACGGCGTGAACCTGGTGAACATCGTGCGCAAGCAGGAGCAGGAAGAATTGCTTCGCTCGCTGGGCGCAAGCTACGTGTGCAATTCCAGTTCGACTACGTTCATGGAGGAGTTGACGCAGGCGCTTGCGGCAACGGGAGCCACGATCGCCTTCGACGCGATCGGCGGCGGCAGGCTTGCGAGTCAGATATTGACGTGCATGGAAGCCGCCGCAGTGTCGAGGATGAAGGAATACAGCCGCTACGGATCGACGACGTACAAGCAGGTCTACATCTACGGCGGCCTCGACCGCGCTCCGACGGAACTCACGCGCAACTTCGGCATGGCCTGGGGCGTCGGCGGCTGGCTCCTGACGCCTTTTCTGCAGAAGATCGGCGCGGAAGCGACGCAGAAAATGCGGGAACGCGTGGTCGCGGAGTTGAAGACGACTTTCGCCAGTCATTACTCCGGGGAGATATCACTGGCCGAAGCGTTACAGCCCGAAATCATCGCGGCGTATGCCAAGTTCGGAACCGGCTCGAAGTACCTCATCAACCCGAACAAGGCGTGAGGATCGACGGCGGATGCCCCCGACAAAGCGGATTGCCAAAACCAAACGGCAGCGACGCTCGCCTGATGTAGTACGCAATGCGGCGTTGGCGGCGGCGCGAAAACTGCTGCTGCGAGCGGGACCCGAAGCCATCACACTGCCCGCCATCGCCAAAGAACTGGGGATGTCGCATGGCAATCTCACACACCACTTCGGCTCGGTGGGCGCCCTGCATGCCTCCCTGGTCGACCAGATGGCCGATGAGCTGACGAGCGCCGTCAACAGTGCTGTTGCGCAGCTTCGTGCGGAAGCGGCAGATCCAATCAGGGTGGTGGATGCGTTGTTCGACGCATTCTCGGGCAACGGCGCAGGTCGATTGATTTCCTGGCTGGCCTCGACCGGGAACATGGAAGCGCTGGAGCCTTTGTTCACTACGGTGGCGAAGATCGTCCGTGAGTTGTCGCGAGGCGCCCCGAAACCCGGCGAGGAGCGGGAACTGTCCGTGCGTCAGAACGCGCTCGTGCTGATCGCGACGGCGCTTGGCAACGCACTCATTGGGGATCGACTGCATGCAGCAGTCGGCTTACCCGCGGGCGCATTGAACCAGCTGTCCGCCCGGGATCTGGTGCGGCGGGCGTTCAGGCAGAAAGAAGTGACTTCTGATTAGTCACTAGTCACCAGTCACTTCCTCCCATCAGTGTCGCTGCGGAATGCGCACCGGCAGCGTGCGATAGCCGCGAACGAAAGTCGAATACACGCGATCAGGTTCACCGATGACTTCGATGCGCGGGAAGCGCTTCATGATCTCTTCCCAGATCACCTGAAGTTGCAGCTCGGCAAGCCGGTTGCCGACGCAGCGATGAATCCCGTAGCCGAACGAGATGTGCTGGCGCGGACGCGCTCGATCGATGATGTAGTTCTCCGGATCGGCGATGACCTCCTCGTCGCGATTGCCGGAGATGTACCACATCACGACCTTCTCGCCCTTGCGGATGCGCTTGCCCCGGAACTCGACGTCCTCGAGCGCCGTGCGTCGCATGTGAGCGAGCGGGGTCTGCCAGCGAATCGTTTCGGACACCATGCTCGGAATGAGCTCCGGATGCGCGCGCAGCTTGTCGTACTGATCCGGAT
>JBOHZJ010000198.1:0-10759 GCA_050738395.1 Steroidobacter sp. | reverse complement strand
CCTCAACCCTCAACCCTCAACCCTCAACCGTCAACGGTCAACCTCCGCCGCGAGCGGCGGACTTCATCCTCGCGGCGGAGCGTCGGCGTCTTCCGGCGCGTCTTCGTCGTCCGGAGCGTCATCCGTCCGCTCTTCGGTCCGGATTGCCGCGTCCGATTTGGAAGTCGCCGTGCCGATCCGATAGGCCGCGAAGCCCGGCAGCACGACCTGATTCAGCGCCATGCCAAGAATCCGCCCGCCGATCGGCGCGTAGACGCGATGCTGCTGATTCGAGATCGGATCAGTGACTACGCCCAGCAACTCTCCTTCGCTCACACGCTCGCCGAGCGCGACGTCGGAGAACAGGATTCCGCCATGATCGACGCGCACCCACTTCGATGCGTAGTACACCGGCTCCGGGTCGCCCCAGTAGCGGCGCTGGCGCGTCATGCCGAGCGCATACATCAGCGTTTCGATCGCCTTGGCGCCGTGCTCGACCTGTTCGGACTGCACGCGCATAGGCTCACCCATCTCGAACGTCACCGCGGGTATGCCCGCCTCGCTGGCCGCCCGCCGCAGTGAACCGCGATCGCCGACGCTGTGCAGAACCACCGTGGCGCCGAACGCGCGCGTCATGCGAGTGACCTGCGGACCGCGCAGATCCGCGCGCACCTGCGGCAGGTTGGTGCGATTGAGCGAGCCGGTATGCAGGTCGATCAGCGCCGAGCAGTGACGCACGATTTCGGTGAAAAACGAATGCGCCATGCGCGTGGCGGCGCTGCCGCGCGGATTGCCGGGAAAATAGCGGTTCAGGTCGCGACGATCCGGCAGATAGCGTGTGCCGCGATAGAAGCCCTGGATATTGACGATCGGCACACCGATCACAGCGCCGTTCAGGTCTTCGACCTCGATGTCGTCGAGCACGCGACGTACGACTTCGATGCCATTCAGTTCATCGCCGTGTACTGCAGCGGTCAGGCACAGGACCGGACCCGGACCCTTGCCATTGAGAACGATGACGGGCACTGGCGCGACGAATCCTTCGATTGCCGTGCCGCTGGTCCAGGTCAGTCGCTTGCGCGCGCCCGGCGGGATCTCGCTGCCGAGCAGACGCAACCGGCCCTTGGGCTTGAGGTCCGCCGCTTCGGTCGTTGCAGCCGCAGATTCCTGCGCCTGAGCCGGATCTGCGGCGCCGAACACGCTCGCTGCCGCGCACGCAACGGCAATCGTTCTGACGCACGCCGCCTTCCGCAAGCCGATCGGCGCTTCCCTCATCTCGCGATCTTCTCGAACTTGAGCGTGAAGCGATCGCTCTCGCCGATCTGAGTGTAGCGGGCGCGATCGGTTTCTCCCGCGGCATACACCGGCGGCAACGTCCACACCCCTTTCTCGTAGTCCTTCGAGTCCTTCGGGTTCGCATTGATGTTCGAACGTGCAACCAGACGGAAGCCGACGCTCTCGATCAGATCGATCGCATACTGCTCATCGACATAGCCGGACGCGGCTTTCGGATCCTGTGGGATCTTCGGGTCGCCGCGATGCTCGACGACGCCGAGCATCCCGCCCGGTTTCAGGACCGCGTGCATCGCTTCGAATGCGGCGCGCTCCCAGCCGAACATCATCCAGTTGTGCATATTGCGAAACGTCACGACGAGGTTTGCCGATGCAGGCGGCGCCAATTCGCTTTTCGCAGGCGGCGCCGCCAGCGTAGTCAGCAGTACCTTGTCGTATAGATCGGGTCGGTCCGCGAGCTTTGCCTTGTAGGCGTCAACTGCGCTCTTCGCATACTCGCCGGAGGAAGGATCCAGGTGTGCGGCATAGAGCCTGCCGCGATCGCGCAGCAGCGGCGCGAGCACTTCGGTGTACCAGCCGGCGCCGGGCCAGACCTCGACCACGGTCATGTCGGGTGCAATGCCGAAGAACTGCAGCGTTTCCTTTGGGTGTCGATAAGTATCGCGGGCGCGGTGTTCGGCCGGGCGGTGCTCGGCTGCGAGGACAGCGTCCAGCGCTGCCGAGGAGGCGCCGCTGCGCGTAGTTGCGCAGGCAGTCAGCAAAAGACTCGTTGCAGCCAGCACGGCCGCCGCGACGCGCAAACCCATCGGCAATCCTCAGGTGAGTCGATGAGCCGCGAAGATAGTGCAATCGTACGGCGCCGGCTACTTGGCGGCGCGGTACGACAGGAGCTCGTCGCAGGCGAGTGCGACCACAGGAATGCAATGACGGAAGCGGCGGCGCTCCCGTCGGGTCGGGCTCGGCGTCAGCCGGGCCCGATCAGGTCAGCAGCGTCCCGTCACCAGCGGGCGTTCTGGCGCGGCGGGCGCGCTTCGCGTTCGCGCGCTTCATTCACGCGCAGCGCACGGCCGCCCATCTCAAACCCATTGGTATGCTGAATCGCCGTCTGGGCCTCCGTGGGCGCCATCTCGACGAAACAGAAGCCCCGGGGACGGCCCGTTTCCCGATCGTTCACGAGCTTGACGGATTGAACTGCGCCATGTTGCTCGAACAGACTGCGAACGTCTGCTTCGGTGGCGCTGAAGGGAAGATTGCCAACATAGATCGTCGTCATCGATGCATCACTCTTGTGGCCAGACAGGAGTAGCAGAAATGCCGCCCGTTCCGAGGCTTTAGAGAACCCGGAGCAAGACAGACAGACTGCGCATTGGTCGCGTGCAAGCAACTATTCCGGTGGGAATGTGGTGAGTACCCGGAGGAGGGATAGAACTCTAAGCCCTGACGAACGCTCGCTCGGACGTGGTCGCTCGTTAGTTGAATGCTTGATTGCGGACCGCGGTCGATACTACGTCAGCGGTTTTGACCTTGCAACGCGGTGTTCTGGTTCGAGTTTTTTGCGAACGCAACAAAGAAGGGGTTAGCGGCTAGCGGTTAGTCAGAACGCACGGGAATCGCCGGCAGCCAGCGTTTAGCCAGCATCGAGGAAGTCACTGGTGATTGGCGGTAGCGCCCGGTCTTCTGAACCAACGCGAACGGTTTCTTCAGGCGCGCAGCGCGGCTATCAACGTCCAGGCGCCGATCGCGATGAATCCCACGCCGGCGACGATCGACAGGATGCGCGTGTCCACGTGCTTTGCAACGAATCCGCCGGCGAGGACGCCCAGTCCAGCCGCACAGACCAGTGCGAGTGAGGCAGCAATAAAAATGAGCCAGGCGCTGTGCTTCGCGTTCGCTGCGAACAGCAAAGTCGCCAGCTGTGTCTTATCTCCGAGCTCGGCAAGAAAGATCGTGGCGAAGACGGTGAGGAGGGCCTTCAAATCCATAATGAGGAGCGGACAGCGGACGGCGGAGAGTGGAAGAGTCGGACGCGGAAGCCTGCGCGGCGAAGGGTGTGCAAACTGCAGGTGAGCGAAAGACAATGAGTTTTCCTTTCTGACACTGTCCGCTGTCCGCTATTCACTTCCTCAATCCGGCTCCAGATACGTATACCCATTCAGCTCCCACTCGTAAAAGCGTCGCAGGGCCTGGCTTTCGACGAGCGTCATGCGGCCTTCGCGAACGGCGCGTTCGCAGTCGCGCGCGAATTGCGGGTACAGACGGTCGACGTCGTACTGCATGTAGCTCAGCACTTTGCCGGCGGTGTCGCCTTTGACGATTTCTTCAATCCACCAGCCGCCCTCGTCATGCAGGCGGATGTGGACGACGTGCGTGTCGCCGAACAGGTTGTGCAGATCGCCGAGCGTTTCCTGATACGCGCCGACCAGGAATGCGGCCATGTAGTACTCCTCGTTGGGACGCAGGTCGTGCAGTTCCAGCGTGCGCTTGACGTCGCGCTGGCTGACGAAGCGGTCGATCTTGCCGTCGGAGTCGCAGGTGATGTCCGCGAGTACGGCGTTGCGCGTCGGTTTTTCGCCGAGACGATGGATCGGCATGATCGGAAACAACTGGCCGATCGCCCAGCTGTCGGGCAACGACTGGAACACCGAGAAGTTGCAGAAGTACGTGTCGGACAGGATCAACTCGAGACCTTCGAGCTCCTCCGGCGGATTTTCGAGTCTCCGGCAGAAATCGCGAATCTTTGCGCACGTCGCCCAG
Source organism: Steroidobacter sp. (assembly GCA_050738395.1). Classification (GTDB taxonomy): domain Bacteria; phylum Pseudomonadota; class Gammaproteobacteria; order Steroidobacterales; family Steroidobacteraceae; genus Steroidobacter. The sequence continues at coordinate 6,733 of JBOHZJ010000198.1, read as the reverse complement.
TAGAGTCGTTCCGCCAGGCCGCGGAATTCCAGACTCAGGAGGCCCAGATTGAACATCTGCAGAGCCTGTTCGCGCGCCTGCAGCGAGTCGTGATAGCACTCGACCAGCCGTCGTTCCGAGACGCTGCGATACGCTTCGAACAGATCCAGCACCGGCTGCGGCAGTTCGTCATCGCCGGTGTAGTCGTCTTCGACGCGGCCGGCGACGCGGAATTGATCGAGCGCCGAGGAGCCGAGCGTATTGAAGATCAGCACGCTGTGATGCGCGGCCGTGGCGCGACCGGATTCGCTCACGATGATCGGATGCTCGATCTCGCGCGCGTTGCACACACTGCCGATGCGGTACACGACGTCGCTCGCGTACTCGTTCATCGTGTAGTTCATCGAGGACTCGAAGTTCGTGCCGCTGCCGTCATAGTCGACGCCGAGTCCGCCGCCGACATCGATGTACTTGAGGCCGGCGCCCATGAGCTTCAGCTCGGCGTAGACGTGCGCGAGTTCGTTGATCGCGTCCTTTACCCGGCGAATGTCCTGCAGCTGACTGCCGGGATGACAGTGGACGAGCTCGAGGCAATCGAGCATCTCATGCCGCCGCAGCGTCTCTACCAGATCGAGAATCTCGCTGACGAACAGACCGAACTTGGATTTCTCGCCGGCTGAATCGCGCCAGCGGCCCGCGCCTTCGCTTGCAAGCTTCACGCGCACACCGATGCGCGGACGCACCTGATACTTCTCCGCGTACTTCAGGACGAGCTGCAGTTCGGCGAAATTCTCGATCACGGGAATGATCGTGCGGCCGAGCTTGGTGGCGAGAATCACCGCTTCGATATAGCTGTCGTCCTTGAAGCCATTGCAGACGATCATGCGATCGGCCGCGTCTTCGGTGAGCGCCATCACCGCGAGCAGCTCCGGTTTCGAACCTGCTTCCAGACCGAACCCAAACTCCTTGCCGTAGCGATACACCTCCTCGACCACCAGGCGCTGCTGGTTCACCTTGATGGGAAACACCGCGCAGTACCGGTTTTTGTAGTCGTTTTCGGCTATCGCCTGCGCGAACGCCTTGTGCAGACGGACCAGACGATTGCGCAGAATGTCCGAAAATCGCACGACCACAGGCGTCGTCAGATCGCGCGCCCTCAATCCTTCGACGACTTCGAAAAGGTCGATTTCACGATCCGGCGATGAATCCGGCCTCACGACGACATGTCCGGCTTCATTGATGCTGAAGTAGCCTTTTCCCCACGCGGCCACCTGATAAAGGTCGAGGGAGTCCTCGGTCTTCCATTGGGAATTCGGTGTAAATTTTTTCGCGGTGTGGTCCACGGCGGGGAGGGCTCTGGCGGCGGCCGGAACGGCGCGCGAAAGATATCAGAAGAGAAGCGGTTAGCGGTCGGCGGTTGGCGGTTGGTCGGAAAAAAGAAGCGGCTGCCGGGCAGCCGACGGTCACATGCACAAGCGGGTGAGCCTCGGAAGCGTGCGCAGCGCGTTCTGAACTAACCGCTAACCGCCAACCGCTAACCGCTCCTTCCGGTAGCGACCGGTCGCGATGGATCTCTGATCCATTCGCTCCATGAGCCCGCATACAGCTTTGCGCCGGACTTGCCGGCGAGTTCGAGTGCGAGCAACAAATGGCAGGCGGTCACGCCGGAGCCGCACATGGCGATCGTGTGATCGTTGTTGACTCCGTGCTGTGATTGATCGAAGCGCGCGGCGAGTTGATCCGCGCCGAGCAGGCGGCCGTCCGTGGTCAGATTCGACGCGTAGGGATGATTGACGGCGCCCGGGATATGGCCAGCCACTGTGTCCAGCGGCTCCACTTCGCCGGCAAATCGCTCTGGCGCGCGCGCGTCGAGCAGCCGCCACCCGGAGCGCGCAACCTTGTCCGCCACTTCCTTCGTCTCCAGCCATGCACTGCGATCCGGACGCGCAACAAAGTGCGTCGGCGTACGCGTTGGAATATCGGCAGAGCCGCGCAGGCCCGCGGCAAGCCACGCGCGGTAGCCGCCGTCCAGCACCGCGACCGCGCGATGACCGACCCAGCGCAGCAGCCACCATAGGCGCGCCGCAAACATGCCCGTGTCCGCGTCATATGCAATGACCTGCGTCGTGTTCGAGACGCCCCACGCGCTCAGCGTAGCCGCGAACGATTCCGGCGTCGGCAGCGGATGCCGTCCACTGGTCGCCGTGACCGGCCCGGCGAGATCGCGATCCAGATGTGCGTAAACGGCGCCGGGAATGTGGCCCGCGCGATGGTGCGCTTGCCCGGCTTTGGGATCGGCAAGGTCGAAGCGACAATCGACGAAGAGCCATGCTGGACCGGACGTATGTCGGGCGAGGTCGGTTGACGCGGAGATGAGTGTGGTGTGCATGGCAGAGTCCATAGTCCGTCCGTATGCCGCAGTCCGCAGCCAGACAAACAACACGCGCGAAGGTCCGGCGACGAACTACGGACTATTAAGCTACAGACTGCGGGGACGCCGCTACAATCGCATCATCCGCAGGAGAGAGGTTCGCCATGGCGCTTGAATTGTGGTGGGGCAGCGGCAGTCCGTACTCGTGGCGAGCCTTGCTGGCGCTCGAGTACAAACAACTGCCCTATGTCTCGCATCTGGTGCAGTTCGCGAAGCAGGAGCACAAATCCCCGCAGATGCTGCAGATGAATCCCCGCGGCCGCGTTCCGGTGCTGAAAGACGGCGAGTACGTGTGCTTTGAGTCGCTCGCGATCCTGCACTATCTGGACCGGAAGCATCCGGAGCCTCCGCTGTTTGGCGGCTCGGCGGAGGAGGCCGGCACGATTTCGCGCGTGATCTGTGAGTACCAGTCATACGCCGAGGATCACATTCAGAAGATCATTTTCGCGATTCTGTTTCAGGGCGTGGAAGGCCGTATGGAGGAAGTCGAGCGCGCGCTGAACAACGTGATCGCCGAGGCGCGCACGATCGAGAATCGCCTTGCATCCTCATCGTGGCTCGTCGGCGACAGTTTCTCAGCCGCGGACGTCATCGTGTTTCCCGGCATTCAGATGCTGCTGCGCGCGCTCGAGCGCCGCGAAGCGCAGGATTTACGCGCACGCCTGTTGCCGATCGAGACAAATTTCCCGGCGATTTCCGCGTGGATAAAGCGCATCGAAGCGCTGCCAGGATACGAGCGGACGTATCCGCCTCACTGGAAGGAGTGAAGATGAGGAGAGCCGCGAAAGACCGCATAAAAGAATGTAAATAGGCCGGAATCACAGCGGTATGTCCCGAGCCGTTCTTTCTTCAGTGATTAGCCGACCCTGCCTTGACTGCCGTTTCTTTTGTGCGGTCTTTCGCGGCTCTTCTCTGCCTCCGGCGGGTTCGCCCTGGCGGCAAAAATAAGTACACTCGCGTGCTGTCTTTCAGCATCGACGCGAGTTTCCCGCCATGCCCCAGCATCCCGTGCACGTCACGTTCCCAGGTCGTCTGGTGTTCGTCGGTTTCGGCAGTATCGGTCAGGGAGTGTTGCCGCTCATCTTGCGACACGTGGGCATCGCGCCCGATCGCATTACGATCGTCACGGCGCAAGAGGCGGGGCAGAAGGAAGCCGCCGAATATGGCGTGCGCTTTGTCAATCACCCGCTCACCCGGGGCAACTACATGAGCGTGCTCGATCCGCTCATTGAGCGCGGCGATTTCCTGCTGAACCTGTCCGTCGAGGTATCGAGCATCGCGCTCATCGAATTCTGCCGCGAGAAAGGTGCGCTGTATCTCGATACGTGCATTGAGCCCTGGGCCGGCGGCTACACCGATCCATCGCTCTCGCCGTCGCGACGCACCAACTATGCGTTGCGCGAAGCGGCGCTCGCGGTGCGCGAGAAGAATCCGGAGGGGCCGACGGCTCTCATCACACATGGCGCGAATCCCGGTCTGGTTTCGCACTTCGTGAAGCAGGCGCTGCTGAACGTTGCCAAGGACACAGGCATCGATGTGGGCGCTCCGAACACGCGCGCCCAGTGGGCCGATCTCGCGCATCGGATCGGCGTCAAGGTGATTCACATCGCTGAGCGTGACACTCAGGTCGCCAATACGCCGAAACGGCCGGGCGAGTTCGTCAATACATGGTCCGTCGATGGGTTCGTCGGCGAAGGCGCGCAACCGGCGGAACTCGGCTGGGGCTCGCATGAAAAGGGTCTGCCGCCGAGCGGTCGCCAGCACGATTTCGGCCGCGGCAGCGCGATCTATCTGATGCAGCCGGGCGCGGCGACTCGCGTCCGCACATGGACGCCGCTGGCCGGCGCATTCCACGGATTTCTGATCACGCACAGCGAATCGATTTCGATTTCCGACTACCTCACGGTGAAAAAAGGCGAGACCGTCGCCTACCGGCCGACCGTGCACTACTCGTATCACCCGTGCGACGACGCGGTGCTCTCGGTACACGAGTTCGCGGGCCGCAACTGGGAGTTGCAGGAGCGCAAACGCATCCTGATGCACGAGATCATCGACGGGATCGACGAGTTGGGCGTGCTGCTCGCCGGTCATAAAAAGAACGCCTACTGGTTCGGCTCGCAACTTTCGGTGCAGGAGGCGCGGCGGCTGGTTCCTTACAACAACGCGACGAGCTTGCAGGTGACGGTCGCAGTGCTCGCGGGTCTGGTATGGGTCATCGAGAACCCGGATGTCGGCATCGTCGAACCCGACGAAATCGACTATCAGCGAATTCTGCAAATCTGCGCCCCCTATCTGGGTCCGGTCGTGGGCGAGTACGGCGAGTGGAATCCGCTCGTCGGCCGCGGCCGTCTGTTCGAGGAGGATATCGACAAGCGCGATGCGTGGCAGTTCAGGAATGTGCTTGTTTAGCGACCAGAAGCGGTTAGCGGTTGGCGGTTAGCGGTTAGTTAGAAACGGACCCGCCAAAGCGTGCGCTTTGTCCTGGCGCGCCTCCCTGCAACGTGCGCCCCTGCCGCTTACTAACCGCCAACCGCTAACCGCTAACCGCTTCATGCCTTTAAGACTCAGCTTCAATCTCGACGATGCGGATCTGCAGCACTTTGCGGAAGTGGCGCTGCAGACGCAGGCGATTGCGCGCGGCCAACCCGAGGACGCGATCATTGCGGCGGCGCGCGAGCTCCTCGATAAGGGCGGCCAGGCGCAGCCGGCGGAGTTCGTGAAGGAACGTTATTCGCGTCTGCGCACGATGCTCGACATGGCGAGCGACGGCGATTGGCAGTTGAGCGATGAGGATCGTCAACGCGTGATCAATGCGCTCGCGTGCTTCAGTGCACCGGCGTCGCCGGGTTCAGCGACGGGCCTGCTCGATCACGCGATCATGATTGAACTGATCAGTCGCGATCTGCACCACGATCTTGATGCGTACCGCGACTTCCGCAAGTTCCGCGAATCGCAATCGACCCGGCGCCGCGCAGCGCCGGGCGCCAATCCCGAGCAGCAGCTGACGCAGAAACGCGAAGCGCTGCAGGCGCGGATGCACAAGCGTCGCATGCGCGACCTCGACGCGGCAGGCGGCTCGGTCAAGAAGCTCTTCTCGCTGTTCCGTCTTTGAAGCAGCGGAAATCGGCAATGGAGTAACCACAAAGAGCACACAGAACACAAAGACGAGAACGGATTAATTGCCGCAAAAAAAAGCGTAAAAGGCGCAAAAAAGAATCAGGTGTCCGAAAGGGGAGCCGTAGGAGAGGAGCCTGTCTGATTTGTACTTTCCCTTTTGCGCCTTTGCGCCTTTTTGTGGCCAATCATTCTTGTCCGATCTCTGTGTTCTATGTCCCGCGGGATTTCCGTTGGTCATGTTCTTTGTGGTTACTCCTAATCCTGATATCTCACCGCGACGATCACATAGGTCTTCGCGCCCCCGGGCGTTTCCACTTTGACTTCGTCGTCGATCGCCTTGCCTAGCAGGACGCGGCCGAGGGGCGAATCCATGCTGATGTAACCTTTACCCGCATCGAACTCATCGGGGCCGACGATGCGATAGTCCGATTCGTGTCCATCGTCATCCTCCAGCGTCGCCCAGGCGCCGAAGAACACGCGCCTCGGATCGGCAGGCGGCTGATCGACGACCACCATTCCTTCGAGCCGCTGTCGCAGAAAACGCACGCGGCGGTCGATCTCGCGCAGCTGCCGCTTTCCATAGATGTATTCGGCATTTTCCGAGCGATCGCCCTGCGCCGCCGCCTCCTGTACGGCTTGAGTGACCTGGGGGCGCAGCACGCGCCAGAGGTGATCGAGTTCGTCCCGCAGGCGCTGGACGCCTTCGGGCGTGATGAACTTCGATCCCTTCGGCTGGGGTGGACGATAACGAGACATCGGAAGGCCTGCGCAGTGGATATGTGATCCGGTTTGCCAAGCGGAGATAAGGCGCCGCCTGATATCGTCAAATCGCAGAAAAAATGTGCAGCCCTTCACGGTACGCGAGGCGGCCGATGCCTAGTCTCACGTTCCATGAGCATCAAGTACTACACACACTTTCTGCTTCAGGAACGCACCCCCAAGGGCCTGAGCGAGTTCCGCGGCGTCGTTGAAGTCAACCGCGTGTTGTCACGCAACGATATGAAGGAAGCAGCGTCGGTGCTGGCGAAGAATTTTGAATGCGAGTCGAAGGATATCAAGGTCCTTCAGTGGTCGCGTTTGCATTGAGCTATTTGTGAGTCGTTGTTTCCTGCGAATCCCCTAGCGGGCTTTACTACCCTTCAGAAAAGTCCGCTTCTCTGCCCCGAGCCACAAGCTCGGGGTTTTTTTTGCCCGAAGATTCAGAGC
>JBOHZJ010000197.1:0-6564 GCA_050738395.1 Steroidobacter sp. | reverse complement strand
TACTTCTATCCCGATCTGCCGAAGGGCTATCAGATCAGTCAGTACGAAAAGCCGATCGTGGAGAAGGGAACGCTCGACATCCTGCTCGACGACGGCGTCCGCAAGACAATCGGCATTACGCGCGCGCATCTCGAAGAGGACGCGGGGAAGTCGCTGCACGAGGATTTTCATGGTCTCACCGGCATCGACCTGAATCGCGCCGGCACGCCGCTGCTGGAGATCGTTTCCGAGCCCGATATGCGATCGGCGAAAGAGGCGGTCGCATACATGAAGAAAATCCACACGCTGGTGCGGTATCTGGAGATCTGCGACGGCAATATGCAGGAAGGTTCATTCCGCTGCGACGCGAACGTCTCGGTGCGGCCGGTCGGTCAGGAAAAGTTCGGAACGCGCTGCGAAATCAAGAACCTGAATTCGTTTCGCTACATCGAGAAGGCGATCAACTACGAAGTCGCGCGCCAGACGGAAATCATCGAAGGCGGCGGCAAGATTCGGCAGGAAACGCGTCTCTATGATCCTGACAGGGGCGAGACACGCGCGCTGCGCTCCAAGGAGGAAGCCAATGATTACCGCTACTTCCCCGACCCGGATCTGCTGCCGGTCGCCATAGATGCGCAGTTCATCGAATCCGTGCGCGGCACGCTGCCTGAACTACCGGATCAGAAAGCCGCCCGCTACATGCAGCAGTTCGGGTTGTCTGCGTACGATGCCGGCGTGCTCACGGCGAGTCGCGAGATGGGCGATTACTACGAAAGCGCCATCGCGGAATTGCCGGGCGGCGAGAAGCTGGCGGCGAACTGGACCATGGGCGAGCTGTCCGCCGCGCTGAACAGGGACGGATTGGAGATCACGCAATCACGCATCGACGCGAAGCAGTTTGCGCGCCTGCTCGCACGCATCGCGGATGAAACAATCTCGGGCAAGATCGCCAAAGAAGTCTTCGAGCAGATGTGGTCGGAAGGCAAGGACGCCGACGCAATCATCGAAGCGAAGGGACTCCGGCAGATCACCGATTCAGGCGCGATCGAGAAGACGATCGATGAGGTCATCGCGGCCAATCCGAAGCAACTCGCCGACTATCGTTCCGGCAAGGACAAACTGTTCGGTTTCTTCGTAGGCCAGGTGATGAAGGTCACCGGCGGCAAGGCGAACCCTGCGCAGGTGAACGAGTTGCTGAAGAGAAAGCTGGCGGGATAGCTCAGGCGACGGTGTGCGCCGCTCTTTTCGCGCCGGTTGGAATTGTTCGTGCTGACCGCATATCCAACGGTGCGCGACCCGTTTGCCAGTCACCAGTCATTAGTCAATTCTTCAGACATGCACGACCGCGACTGCCTGCATCGTTTTCTGTTCGAGCACTATCCGATTCGCGGACACATCGTGCATCTCGACGCGTCCTGGCGCGCGCTGCTGGAGCATCGCGACTATCCGCAGCCGGTCCGCGACACCCTGGGCGAAGCGGTGGCGGCGTCGGTGCTGCTGGCGGCGACCCTGAAGTTCGACGGGACGCTGAGCCTGCAGCTTCAGGGGCAGGGGCCGATGCATCTGTTGCTCGCACAGTGCTCAGACCAGCTGGGGGTTCGAGCGGTGGCGCGCTATCGCGAGGCAATCGACAGTCGCGACCTGGCAGAAATGTCCGGCGCCGGAAATCTCACGGTGACGCTGGAAAATGACGATCTCTCGCAGCGCTATCAGGGCGTCGTGCCGCTGACCGATGGGCGCCTTGCTGAATGTCTGGGCAGCTACTTCGAGCGTTCCGAACAGTTGCCGACGCGCCTGTGGCTGCACGCTACCGAAACCGGGGCGTCCGGACTGCTGTTACAGCGGCTTTCGGACGACGCATTTGCAAAGCGCGCCGAGGCAGCCGGACGAAGCGTCGACCCTGTGGAAATCGAAGACACGTGGAGGCGCGTACAGTTGCTGGGCGACACGTTGCGTCCCGAGGAGATCCAGACGTTGAGTGACCGCGACATCCTGCGACGCCTATTCGCGGAGGACGATGTTCGGCTGTTCGAGTCCTCGCCCGTATTCTTCCGCTGCCGCTGTTCCCGCGATCGGGTGACCGGGATGTTGCGGGCTCTCGGCGCTGACGAAGTCCGGTCGGTGGTTGTGGAGCAGGGGAAGGTCGAAGTGCACTGCGATTTCTGCAATCGAGTGTATGTGTTTGATCCTGTGGATGTTGAACACCTACTTGCATCTCCCGCCGGCGCCGATGCGCCGCCGGAGACACGGCACTAGCGGAGAGTGGACTAGTGACTAGGTCAGAGGTCCCCAGCTCGTTTTTCCTCTGACTAGTCACTAGTCACCAGTCACTTCCTTCGGCATAGTATGGCCGTTCACATAAAGACATCCTTATATCTTTAAGTTAGATGGCCGAGTTCCTACCAGCGGTTTCAGCCTTACGGGCAGCGGGTGAACCCACCCGGCTGCGGCTGCTGGCGTTGCTCGCCCGCGCTGAGCTGACCGTCGGCGAAATCTGCGAAATCGTCGGCCAGAGTCAACCGCGAGTGTCGCGCCACCTCAAAGTCCTGAGCGATGCAGGTCTGTCGGGCCGCTTCCGTGAACAGCACTGGGTTTACTACCGCGCACCTCCTGCGGGGCCAGCGCGCGCGAGAGTGCAGCAGCTGCTTGCGTTGGTGGATGAGGACGACGATGTGCTGCGACGTGACCGCAAGCGCATGGAACAGGTGATCGCCGAACGCGCGCGCCGCGCGACCGGGGAGTTGACGGATGCCGCCGCCGCCACGTCGGGGCGAATCGATGCGATGGTGCTGCGTGAGCTGGCATCGGAGCCGATCGGCGCGTTGCTGGATGTCGGCACCGGCGGCGGACATCTGCTCGGACTGCTGGCCGCCAACGCCACGCGAGCCGTCGGGGTGGATATCTCCAGCGACGCCTTGCGCCTCGCGCGCACCAACGTGCACGGCGCGGGCTTGAGTCATTGCGAATTGCAGCGCGGCGACATGTATGACCTCCCGTTCACCGCGCCGGTGTTCGACACAGCGACTGTCGATCGCATCCTCGCCAGAGCCGAGCGGCCCATAGCTGCACTGACCGAGATAGCGCGCACCCTGAGGCCTGGCGGCCGTCTGATCGTGATCGAGGAATTCGATGCCTTGAGCGCCAGGGACGCCAACCCGATCACCACGCTGCGGCGATGGCTGGAACGCGCCGGATTCGAATGCTCGCGTGTGCATCCGGTCGATACCGAATCAACTCATCTTCTCATCGCGCTCGCGCGGCGCCTGGGCCGGACTACGGCAGCCGCCTGATCCGGACCAGGACCTACAAGGACCACGATCATGTCTGTTGAACAGCTGAAAGACCGCATCGGGGACGCATTGAGCCGGATGCACAGCACGCCAATGGTGTCATTCGAGTTCTTTCCGCCGAAAGATGAGCAGATGGAGCAGACGCTGTGGCAATCGGTCGAAAGACTCGCGCCGCTGCGGCCCCGATTCGTGTCAGTAACTTACGGCGCGGACGGCTCTACGCGCGCGCGCACTCACAACATCGTCACGCGAATTCAGGACTCGACGCCATTGACGGCGGCGCCGCACCTCACGTGCATCGGGGCGCCGCGCGAGGAAATACTGGATGTCGCGCGCAATTACTGGACCCATGGCATTCGTCACATTGTGGCGTTGCGCGGCGATCCACCGCAGGGCGTGGGCAAGTACGTTCCGCATCCGGATGGATTCGCCTACGCAGTAGATCTGGTTCGCGGGCTGAAGACGGTGGGTGACTTTGAAATCTCCGTTGCGACCTATCCCGAACCGCACCCAGAAGCGCCGAGCGCTGATTTCGAGCTGCAAAATCTGAAAGCAAAGATTGACGCCGGGGCGGATCGCGCGATTACGCAGTTCTTCTTCGACGCCGACCACTTCTTACGTTTTCGCGATCAGTGTGTGAAGTCCGGAATCAACGCCAGCATCGTGCCCGGGATTCTTCCGATCACTCGTTTCCCGCAGATGTTGCGGATGGCGCAGCGCTGCGGCGCCAGCGTGCCGGAGTGGCTCGTGCATCGCTTCGACGGTCTCGACGATGATCCGGATACGCGCCGCATGATCGCAGCGGCGGTCGCCATCGAACAGGTGCAGCAGCTCGAGCGCCACGGCGTGGAAGAGTTTCACTTCTATACGCTGAATCGCTCGGAGCTCACGTTTGCCATCTGTCATGCGCTGGGCGTGCGGCCCACGGCCGACCCCAAAGCGGTTTCAGCGTAGCTGCACGGCGCATCCTGTAGTCCGCCCCGAATCCCTGTCCTGAATTCCGAATCCGAGCTCCGCTATGTCCCACTCCAGTCGCATCGCCGCCTTTCATCAACTGCTCACCGAACGCATCCTCGTGCTCGACGGCGGCATGGGCACGATGATCCAGGGTTACGCCCTGACCGAAGCGGATTATCGCGGCGAGCGCTTCAGGACCTGGTCGTGCGATCTCAAGGGCGACAGCGATATCCTCGTGCTGACGCGCCCGGATGTGATCGAAGCAATCCATCGCGCCTATCTGGAAGCGGGCGCGGACATCATCGAAACGAATACGTTCACCGCGAACTATCCATCGCAGGCCGACTACCGCACCCAGGACGCAGTGCGCGATATCAATCTCGCGGCGGCGCGCATCGCGCGTAAAGCGGCCGACGAGTTCACCGCAAAGTCTGGCCAGACTCGCTTCGTGGCCGGCGCGCTGGGACCGACGAATCGCACGGCCTCGCTGTCGCCCAACGTCAATGACCCGGCCTTTCGCAACATCGACTTCGACCAGCTCGCCGAGACCTATCTGCTGTCGGCGCGCGCCTTGATCGAGGGCGGCGTCGATCTGTTTTTGATCGAGACGATTTTCGACACGCTCAACGCCAAGGCCGCGATCTTCGCGGTGCGCCAGGCCATGGATGAAGCAGGCGTCGATCTGCCGCTGATTATCTCGGGCACGATTACCGATGCGTCGGGCCGTACGTTGTCCGGTCAGACGACCGAAGCCTTCTGGAATGCGATTCGTCATGCACGACCGACCGCGGTGGGTCTCAATTGCGCGCTCGGGGCAAAGCAACTCAGGCCGTACGTCGAAGAGTTGTCGCGCATCGCCAATGTTGCAGTGAGCGCGTATCCGAACGCTGGCCTGCCGAATGCTTTCGGCGAATACGATGAGGCTGCGTGCGAGACAGCTGAACTGATCCGCGATTTCGCGACCAGCGGCTTCGTCAATATTGTCGGCGGCTGCTGCGGGACGACGCCGGACCATATCCGCCACATCCGCGAAGCCGTGGAAGGCGTCCCGCCTCGCAAGCCGCCGCAGGTCGAACCGCGTTGTCGTCTGTCAGGTCTCGAGCCGTTCAACATCGGCCCGGACAGCTTGTTCGTCAATGTCGGCGAACGTACGAACGTGACCGGTTCAGCGAAGTTTCGCCGGCTGATCGAAGCCGACGACTATAACGCCGCGCTCGACGTCGCGCGTCAGCAGGTGACAAGCGGCGCGCAGATCATCGATATCAACATGGACGAAGGCATGCTGGATTCGGAAGCTGCGATGGTGCGCTTCCTGAACCTGATCGCCGCCGAGCCGGACATTTCGCGCGTTCCGATCATGATCGATTCTTCGAAATGGTCGGTGATCGAAGCGGGCCTGAAATGCATTCAGGGCAAGGGCGTCGTGAATTCCATCAGCCTGAAGGAAGGCGAGGAGTCATTTCTGGCGCACGCGCGCAAGGTTCGCGCGTACGGCGCGGCCGTGGTGGTAATGGCTTTCGATGAGAAGGGGCAGGCTGACACCGTCACTCGCAAGGTGGAGATCTGCAAGCGTTCGTATGAGTTGCTGACACAGAAGGTGGGGTTTGTCGCTGAAGACATCATTTTCGATCCGAACATTTTCGCGGTCGCGACCGGCATCGAGGAGCACAACAACTATTCCCTCGATTTCATTGAAGCAACCGCGGCGATCCGGCAGGCGTGTCCTCACGCGCATATCAGCGGCGGCGTGAGCAATGTGTCGTTCTCGTTCCGCGGCAACGACCGGGTGCGCGAAGCGATGCATTCGGTGTTTCTGTATCACGCGATCAAGGCGGGCATGACGATGGGCATCGTCAACGCCGGCCAGCTCGCGATCTATGAGGATATCGACGCCGAACTGCGCGAGCGCGTCGAAGATGTGATTTTGAACCGCCGCCCGGACAGCACCGAGCGCCTGCTGGAAATCGCAGCCCGGTTCAAGGGCGAGGCGGGCGCCAAGAGGGCTGAGGATCTCGCGTGGCGCAGCTGGCCAGTCGTGAAGCGCCTGGAGCATGCGCTGGTCAAGGGCATGGATGAATTCGTTGTCGAAGACACCGAGGCGGCGCGCCTCGAGTTCGATCAGCCGCTGCAGGTCATCGAAGGCCCGCTGATGGACGGCATGAACGTCGTCGGCGATCTGTTCGGCGCGGGCAAGATGTTTCTGCCGCAGGTGGTGAAGTCCGCGCGCGTCATGAAGAAAGCTGTCGCGCACCTGATTCCGTTCATCGAGGAGCAGAAAGCGGCGAGCGGCGTCGTATCGCGCTCGAACGGCAAGATCATCATGGCGACCGTGAAGGGC
>JBOHZJ010000196.1:0-6943 GCA_050738395.1 Steroidobacter sp. | reverse complement strand
GAGTCGACCAGATCCGTCCTGTCGCAGGTCGTCGTTATCCGTGTCTGACTTGCCGGAGGCCTTCCTGCGCACGCCATCCTGCCGAAGGCCGTCATCAGGTCGCGACCGCTGTAGTCCCATCCCACCTGTCGGCCCAACCTGCCCTATGCTCTAATCCGCCCCCTCTTTTCTGGCCAGCGGCCAGAGCCCAGTCCCCAGCAGCCCTCATATGCTTCCCGCCCGCGACCTATTTTCCTATCGCAAATACTGGGCGTCCCGCTTCGGGACAGCGCCATTTTTGCCGATGTCGCGCGAGGAAATGGAGGCGCTCGGCTGGGACAGCTGCGACATCATCCTGGTGACCGGCGACGCCTATGTCGATCACCCCAGTTTCGGCATGGCGATCGTCGGCCGGGTGCTCGAAGCACAAGGGTTCCGCGTCGGCATGATCGCGCAGCCCGATTGGCGCTCGACAGTGGATTTCGAACGACTCGGCCGTCCGAATCTGTTCTTCGGTGTTACGGCCGGGAACATGGATTCGATGGTGAACCGCTATACATCGGATCGCCGCATTCGTAGCGACGACGCCTATACGCCAGGCGGCGAAGGCGGCAAGCGTCCCGATCGCTCCGTTATCGTCTATTCGCAACGTGTCCGCGAGGCCTTCAGTGATGCGTCCATCGTGGTCGGCGGCATCGAAGCGAGCCTGCGCCGCATCGCGCATTTCGACTATTGGTCGGAGAAGGTTCGCCGCTCGATCCTGCTGGACGCAAAAGCCGACTTGCTGGTCTTCGGGAACGCGGAAAGACAGATCATCGAGATCGCACATCGTCTCGCAAAGGGCGAAGCCATCGATCAGATTACCGATCTGCGCGGCACAGCGTTCGTCCGCAACGGCCTGCCGGAAGGCTGGACCGAGATCGACTCAACGACGATCGATGAGCCGGGAAAGCTCAATCCGCCGGTGGATCCGTATGCGTCGTCGGCTAAGCCGACGACGGTTGACGGTTCACAGTTGGCCGTTGACGGTCAGAGCAGGAAGGGCACAACGGGTTCTGGAGTTCCGGCGGTCAACGGTCAACCGTCAACGGTCAACCGCGCGTGCGCGAGCGGCGCGCAGCCCGCGACATCCACTCGCGTCGTCAAATTCTACCGCCACGTCCCGACCACCGAACGCCCGCGCTCTGTGATCCGCATGCCGGCCTACGACGCCGTGCGCGAAGACGCCGTGCTCTATGCACACGCGTCGCGCATCCTGCATCTCGAAGCGAATCCGGGCAATGCGCGCGCGCTCGTGCAGCGTCACGGGGACGTCGATGTGTGGCTGAATCCGCCGCCGATTCCGCTGACCACGAAAGAAATGGACGCGATCTACGAGCTGCCGTATCGCCGCGTGCCGCATCCCTTCTATGGCAAGGCGAAGATTCCCGCGTACGAGATGATTCGTTTCTCGATCGCGATTCAGCGCGGCTGTTTTGGCGGCTGTACGTTCTGTTCGATCACCGAGCATGAAGGCCGCATCATTCAGAGTCGTTCCGAGAATTCGATCATCAAGGAGATCGAAACGGTGCGCGATTCCGTGCCCGGTTTTACCGGCGTGATCTCGGATCTCGGCGGACCAACAGCAAACATGTATCGCCTGGCGTGCAAGTCGCGCGAGATCGAGTCCGCATGCCGAAGACCGTCATGCGTGTACCCGGGCATTTGTCCGAATCTCAATACCGACCACATGCCGCTCATCAAGTTGTATCGCCGCGCACGGAGCCTGCCGGGAGTCAAGAAGATCCTGATCGGCTCGGGCGTTCGGTACGACCTCGCAGTGGAGTCGCCTGAGTACGTAAAGGAACTCGTGCAGCACCATGTGGGCGGCTATCTCAAAATCGCGCCCGAAGCGATCGGCGAAGGGCCACTGTCGAAAATGATGAAGCCCGGCGTCGGCGCGTACTACCGCTTCAAGGAACTGTTCGAGAAATTTTCGAAAGAAGCGGGTAAGGAGCAGTACCTGATTCCGTACTTCATTGCCGCGCATCCGGGCACGACCGATGAAGACATGCTCGAACTTGCGCTGTGGCTGAAGCAGAACGGCTATCGCGCCGATCAGGTGCAGGCCTTCCTGCCCTCGCCGATGGCGACCGCGACAGCCATGTGGTACTCGGGCAAGAATCCGCTACGCAAGGTCACGCGGTCGAGCGACGAGGTGCACATTCCGAAAGGCTTGAAAGTACGTCGGCTGCATAAGGCGTTTCTGCGCTGGCACGACGCGAACAATTGGCCGATCCTGCGCGAAGCATTGAAACGCATGGGCCGCGCCGATCTCATCGGCGCCGGCAAGCATCAATTGATCCCCGCCTGGCAACCGCTCGGCACGGGCGACGCCGGCGAAGGCCGTCGCGCGCCCCCGCACGCAAAGAAACCTCCACCCATCCGCACCCAGCACACGGGGCTCAAGGGTGTGACGTTGCCCAAGATTCAGAATGGAGTGAAGAGCCGCGAAAGACCGCATAAAGGAAAGGTGAAATAGCGGGAGCACATTATCTGGGCCCAGAGGGCGTTCGCGACGTCCCCCGCGTGTAACCCTCGGCTCAATCGCCTTATTACAATTCCTTTATGCGGTCTTTCGCGGCTCTTCTCTTCCTTCCCCGCCCCAAAAAAAAAGCCC
Organism: Steroidobacter sp.; assembly: GCA_050738395.1. Lineage (GTDB taxonomy): Bacteria > Pseudomonadota > Gammaproteobacteria > Steroidobacterales > Steroidobacteraceae > Steroidobacter. Next base: position 4,305 of record JBOHZJ010000196.1, on the reverse strand, counting down.
GCCAAGGGGCGGGCTAGTCAGGGGGATCAAGGAAACATCGACAGAAATCGGTAATCGGACCTCAGAATGCGTGGGCGAGCTGTACGCCGCCCCATATTGAACTTCGAGCGCCTTCGCCCTCGCGAAGTTCCGCAGTCTGATAGTTCAATGTGTAACTTAATTGCGTCTGCGCGAAGATTTGTGTGACGACGCCGATCCACGCCTGCGCGACGATCGGTTCGATCTCGTCATACGAATATGTCACTTCACTGTCACGAAACTGTCCCTGCAACAGGGCGTTGTACGCACGGGCCTCGATGCGGGCGCCGGCGAAAAAGTAAAGCTCGCTGGGCGCGTCATGTGGGCGGGCGCGCTCGGGCGCGACCGGAACCGGCGCTGCGATGTAATCGGTCAATTCCGGCGCAAAGCCCCACCACGGCGTATCGAAGCGTCCCAGACGCATGGAAATCGCCGCGCTCGCTTCTGTCAGGTAGCCCACACTGCCCTGCACTGTCGTCTTCACATCGAGTGCGCCGCTCGGATCGGCCACCAATAAGCGCTGTCGCGCCAGGGTGTAACGCGCAGTGGGCTCGCCGCCTGCGGAAACCTGATGGTCATAGCCCCGAGGCCGTTCGGACCCCATCGCATCGTGAATGACATTGTGGATGCGCTCGGCAAGCGTGAGCCCGAGAACACCGACGCTCACGCTGCTGAACCAGGCGTCCCTACCGCTTTCATCGACGTACATCCGGCCGTTTGAAACGAAGATCAGGCTCGCATAGGGACGATCGCCGATTACTGCAGCGGCGGTTTGCGTGTCGCCAGGCGTAAACACCATGAGACCTGCTTGTCGAGCGTGATGAACGGTCGGAGCGTTGGCGTCGACAAATAACCGGTCGACTCGGGCCAGCGCCGGATCGAGGGACAGCAAACCGTCGCGTGCAGCGTCGCCCGACAACGTCGCCGCAAATCCACCGGTGTAATCGCGGTCGCGCTCGCGACCAGCGAACAGGTCGTTGTCGATGTGCACACGCACGGCGCTGACGTCATCGGCGTTCGCGTGGCCCGTCTGCGCATTCGCCTTGACGCCGGCAAATGCGAGCCCCGCGGCGAGCAATGCCGTCGCGAATCGATACGCCTGTGTTGAATGCTCCATAACCAGACCCTTCTGCCTGCGGGTATCCCGTTCTGCGCCCGCATTGCCTGCCGTTCCAATCACGTTGAGCGCTACTCTCCGCCAATGACCCCGTTCGGATAAACGCCAGCCGAGGAATGACATTCATGACGAACTGGCGAGCAATCCCTCTTTCAACGCAGCTGCATACGTCGCGCCGCTCCTCGTGGATGCATATGCATATGCCCTCTTCCAGTGCGCGAGCCGCAACCGGTTGCGGCCGCCGCGATCGATTGCGATAAAATCCGCAATCCACGCGACGTCGCGACGCACCGACAGCACATGCGTAACGATAGAAGCGCGGCGTGATGGCAGGCGCGCACTTCACGTGAAGGAATCGTGAAAGAGCCGGCGCTGCGCGGGTATACCGTGCTTTGGAAGCTTCGGACCGTATAGGATTTCGCCGGGACCCGGACAAACACGCTCCTGCGTTCAGCGGACGATTCCGGGTCGGGAAACAAGAATGGACAAATTCACGTGCATGCAGGCGCTGACGCGCGTCGTCGAATCCGGCAGTTTTGCCGAAGCAGCGCGCCGCATGGGCGTATCCGCGCCGATGGTGACGAAGTACATCAGTCATCTCGAGCAGTTGCTGGGCTCGCGTCTGCTGAATCGATCGACGCACTCGCTGAGCCTCACGGATGCAGGTCAGGCGTACTACCAGCGTTGCGTGCAATTGCTCGAGGACCTCGGCGAAGCCGAAGCGGCGGCCGGTGCGCAGAGCGCCAGCCCGCGCGGCTCGCTGCGTATGAGCGTGTCGACCGACTTCGGCGTCACGCACCTCGGGCCCGTTTTGCTCGAATACGCGTCGCTCAATCCTGACGTGAAGCTCGAAGTCTCCGTCAGCAATCACTTCGTGGATATCGTCGAGGAAGGCTTCGACCTGGCAGTGCGCATCACCAATGTTTTGCGCACCAATCTGGTCGCGCGGAAGCTTGCGACCTCGCGACTCATCGCCTGCGCCGCACCGGAATACCTGCGGGCTCATGGACGACCGCAGATTCCGGAGAATCTGGTGCATCACAATTGCCTGTCGTTCAGCGATACCGTGCCCATGGCCGAACAATGGCGCTTCACGCGCGAAGGTCGAGTCACCGTGGTCAAGGCCTCGGGGAATCTGCGCGCGAGCAACAATGAACTGCTGAGGCTGGCCGCACTTCACGGACAAGGCGTGCTGCTCCAACCCACCTTCAATGTCAGCGACGAATTGCGCTCGGGAAAGCTGGTGCAGGTGTTAGCGGAATACGACGCCGGCGCATTGGGGGTGTACGTCGTCTATCCGCACCGCAAACACCTCGCCGCAAAGGTGCGCAGCTTCATCGATACGCTGGCCGGACGGTGGGGGGATGCTTCCGGGCGGGATCCATTCTGGAAGAGCCAGGAAGCTGCTAGCGGCTAGCTGCTAGCCAGAATGAAGAAACGACGTTTCAGCTGAGTGTTGTCCGGGTGCGCGCGGAGATGAAGCCAGCATCCTTCTTCGATCGTTCTGGCTAGTGGCTAGCAGCTAGCAGCTTCTCTCCATCTCCCACTGCATTAGCGGCACGCCGCGGCGGACGTGGACGCCGAAGCCGGCGTGGCGGAAGTCTTTCGACAGGCGTGAGCGGTACCACGCCGCGCTGCGCAGATGAATGTCGCCGTCGCTGCACGAGCGATCGGCATTGCCTCGCCAGTCCTCAAGCGTCGGTGCATGGAAGTACAGCGCGCCGCGGCTCAGACGCCCGAGGTTGCGCATGGCGCTCGCCGCGTCGCGCTCAGGCAGGTATTGCATCACGTCATAACAGATGATCAGGTCGAAGCCCGATCGAGCGCGAAACGTGGCGAGCGACGCCTGCGTCCAGCCGTACCGCCTGCAAAGATGCTCACTGACTTCCAGCCCCACGTAGGTCGCGAGTGGGAACGCTTTTATGAGCGGCGCGCGCATCCAACCAAGCCCACAGCCCGCATCGAGTATCCGCCGCACCGGAATATCGAGATGCGTCGCCAGCGCCGCCACTGCCCGGGCGCGCACCGTCATCTCCTCGCGAGTTGTCACGCGAGTACGCGGATTAACATAGAAGCGGGAGTAAAAGGCGGGATCGAATTGCTTGGAAGGCATTGCAGACTGCGGCTACCGGCTACCGGCTACAGGCTACAGCAAGAAATTGGAATCCATGCGCGAACGGCGGCGCGGGCGATGTTGTCGGACTGGCGCTCTCACGTCTCTGCCTGTCGCCTGCGGCCCGTAGCCTGTCGCCTGTCCTTGACTCCGCTCTATCCGTCCCAAGTTAACCGGCATGGTTACTCAGGACGGAATTCATGGCGGTACGTAACCCGCATTCGTGGATGTGGGCCGAAGCCTGCGAAATGCTCGAACAAGCGCAGCGGCTGCAACGCCAATTCTTTCGCTTCGGACACGCAGCGCAGGCGCAGCCGCGATGGGAACCCCCCGCGGACATCGTCGCTTATGGGCATGAAGTACAGGTGACGATCGCGTTGCCGGGTGTTTCGCCTGAGCATGTTCAGGTGCGGATCGAGGAAGGCCAGCTGAGCGTCGGCGCCATTCGGCCCCTGCCGATCAACGAGCACACATCGGCGGTGCATCGGCTTGAAATTCCTTACGGCCGCTTCGAGCGTCGGGTTGCGTTGCCTGCGGGCCGCTATGAGCTGGTCGAACAGGGGTGCGTGAACGGCTGCCTGCTGTTGCGACTGACGAAGTATTAGATCTGGAGCTTTCATGACTGAAATCGAACGACAGAGCGACGGGACGACGACGATCTCGGATGACATGCTCATCCTGATCCCGGTGCGCAACCTCGTGCTGTTCCCCGGCACGGTTGTGCCGGTCGCGATCAATCGCGAGCGCTCGCTGGCGGCTGCACAGGAAGCGGTGCGCGCCGAGCGCAAGGTCGGCTTTCTGCTGCAACAGGATCCCGAAACACAATCGCCGGGCGGCGATGATCTGCACAAGGTCGGTACGGTCGCGAACATCGTGCGTTATGTGACCGGACAGGATGGTACGCACCACCTCGTGGTGCAGGGGGAGCGCCGCTTTCGCGTGCTCGACTTCCAGAATGGATTGCCGTTCATGGTCGCGCGCGTCGAATATATGCCCGACTCGGCGACCACCAATGAAGTCGAAGCGCGCGCGCTCAATGTAAAGCGGTTGTCGGCCG
>JBOHZJ010000195.1:0-6505 GCA_050738395.1 Steroidobacter sp. | reverse complement strand
CTCTCTCCCGATGATCCCACCGCGTATACGGAAGCCGATGCGAATCGTAACGGCGTTTCGACGGTGCGGGTGAACGGCAGCGGCGGTTATATCCGGGGCTTTGAAGTCACGCTTTCGATGCCTCTCTCGTTGCTCACGCCGGCGCTCGATGGTTTCGGCTTCATCATCAGCGGGGCCAGGAACGACTCCGAGATCTTGATCAACGACACGCCCTTGCCAGTGCCGGGTTTGTCGGAGGAAGTGCTCAATACCACGCTGTACTTCGAGAAGGCGGGTTTCTCGGCACGCGTGAGCAATCGCTATCGCGGTGATTTCGTCGGCGAGGTGCCCGCGTTCGACTCGACCCTGACGTTGAATAACGTCAAAGCCGAATCGCTCCTGGACGCACAGATAGGCTACGAGTTTCAGGCCGGCGCCATGGAGGGCTTGAGCGTAAGCCTCACGGGCACCAACCTCACCGACGAACCTTTCGTGCTGAGCAACGTCGGCGTTCCGACGTATGACCTTTTCAAGTACCAGAAATATGGAGCGGTTTACTCGCTCGCCATGACCTACAAGTTCTAGGCGAATTCTCGCTACGGCTGAGCATCCGCCGGCAAATTGCCGGCGGGCGCCTTTCTGACGAGTTTCCTGAGATGCTAGGCGCGTGGTTCAACAAGAAGTCAGATCAGTCGTCATTGCGGGTGGTGGAACTGCCGGCTGGATGACGGCTGCCGCTCTGGCCCGCGTGCTCGGGCCGAGGCTCTCGATAACACTGGTGGAGTCCTCAGAAATCGGCATCGTCGGCGTCGGTGAGGCCACGATCCCGGCGATCGCGCTCTTCAACAAGCTGCTGCGCATCGACGAAGACGATTTCCTGCGGCAGACGCAGGGGACCTTCAAGCTCGGCATCGAATTTGTCGACTGGTACGAGAAGGGGCATGCGTATATGCATGCGTTCGGTCCTGTTGGCCGCGACCTTGCCTACATCCCTTTCCACCACTATTGGTTGCACGACCAGGCGCAAGGTTCCGCGGTCATGCTGTGGGACTATAGTTTCAACTGGCTCGCCGCGAAGCAGGGGCGGTTTGCGCGGACGGACCGAATCGCGGACACCCCCCTCGCGGGGCTGACGTGGGCCTTCCACTTCGACGCTTCGCTCTATGCGGCCTATCTCGCGCGCCTGGCGCAGGGAATGGGCGTGCGCAGAGTGGATGGCAAGATCGCCGAGGTGCTGCTGGAGCCGGAACGTGGCGATGTGCGCGCCTTGCGGCTGGCCGGCGGACGCGAACTCGCGGCGGACTTCTTCATCGATTGCACGGGCTTCCGCGGGCTGCTCATCGAACAGGCCTTGGGCACGGGCTACGAGGACTGGTCGCACTGGCTGCCTTGCGACCGCGCCCTGGCCGTTCCTTCTGCGCGCACGAGCCCTCTCTTGCCCCACACGCGTTCGACTGCGCTCAAAGCCGGTTGGCAGTGGCGTATCCCGTTGCAGCACCGCACCGGCAATGGCCACGTCTATGCCTCAGCGCACATGAGCGACGAGCGCGCGCGGGACCTGTTGCTCGCGAACCTCGATGCCGAGCCGCTCGCCGAGCCGCGGCTGATACGTTTTACTACTGGGCGCCGCAAACAGTTGTGGAACCGAAATGTGGTGTGCATGGGGCTCGCCAGCGGATTCGTGGAGCCGCTCGAGTCGACCGCTATTCATCTCATCCAGGTTACGATTCAGCGGCTGATCCTGCTGTTTCCCCACCGCGGCGACTGTGAGGAGCGGCGGCGCGAATTCAACCGCGCGGCGATTGCGGAATACGAATACATCCGTGACTTCATCATCCTTCACTACCACGCTAACAACCGCATAGGCGAACCGTTCTGGGACGCATGTCGGAACATGTCGATTCCCGATTCGCTGCGGCATCGGATCGAGTTGTTTCGTGAGACGGGCGGCATCTTCTGCGCGTCCGAGGATCTGTTCCAGCTGACCAGCTGGCTGCAGGTGCTGTGGGGGCAGGGCGTGAGGCCGCGGGCATCGCATCCTTTCGTGGAGTCCGTGGCGCCGAACGACCGGGAGGGCTACTTGCGTGACTTGCGCGGGCTGATCGCCCAGGCAGCGCAACAGCTCCCGAGCCACGCGGACTTCATCGCGCGACACTGCGCCGCCGCGCGGGCCCCGTAAGCTCGAGTCACGCCCTGCGCGTCAGCGAGTCGCAGAAAATCCCGATGCGGTGTGCACCCGCGTGCGGTCCGTACGATGTCCTCACGCGCGCGACAGGCGCCTTCTTCCAGATCCCTCAGCGGCGGCAGATTCGCAAGCGGATCCCATGACTCGGCGTCGATGCCGAGGTTGTCGTACATGCACAGCCAGCTCGGGTCGAAACAACTCTCGGAGTCGAATTGCATGATCAGTCCGCGTGCTCGCGCGAAACTCCGCCCTGCATACGTATTCAGAGTGATCTGCGACGGCGCGCTGCTATTGTCGCGCCACGCTCGGGAACGGCAGTGGGGACACCGGATGCGTTTTAATTTGCGGCAGGCGCATGCACGTACCTGCGCATCTTTCGTTTTTCTGGCGCTGCTCACGCTGGCTTTGGGTTCGGCGTCGCGCGCAGCGGACGCGGGCGATAGTCGCCCGGCTGCGCGCCAGAGCCCCGACTGGCTCCGCGATGCCGTGATCTATGAAGTTTTTCCGCGCGCCTTTTCACCGAGTGGCGACCTCAAAGCGGTCACCACGCAGCTCGATCGCCTCAAGGATCTCGGTGTCGACGTCCTGTGGCTGATGCCCATACACCCGATAGGAAGGCAAAAGGCCAAAGGCACACTCGGCAGCCCGTACGCGGTGCGTGATTACGATGCCATCGATCCGGCCTACGGCGCCGCCGACGATCTGAAGCAACTCGTCGCCGCCGCGCACCGGCGCGACATGAAAGTGTTCATTGACATCGTCGCCAACCACACCGCCTGGGATTCGGTGCTGATCGAGAAACACGCGGACTGGTACCGGCGCGACGCCAGCGGTCACATAGTATCGCCGAACCCGGACTGGGTGGACGTGGCGCAACTCGACTATTCCAATCCGGCGCTCCGCGAGTACATGAGTGGAATGCTGGTGCGATGGCTGCGCGACTACGGTCTCGACGGCTTTCGTTGCGACTATGCGAGTGGCGTGCCCCGCGACTTCTGGGAATCCGTGCGGCCGGAGCTGGACCGCGTCCGCCCCGGACTCGCGTTCCTCGCTGAGGCCGACGACCCGGCGCTGCTGCACAGCGCTTTCGACATCGACTACGCCTGGGACTTCTATCACGCGGTGAGTAACGCCATCGCCGGACGCGCACCGGCCTCGCTGGTGCGCGCAGCCTGGGAGCGCGCCGAGGCGCGTTACCCGCGCGGCGCCTTGCGCCTGCGATTCTCCGACAACCACGATCAGCTGCGTACGACGGGGCAGGCCGGACTGCCGGCAGCGCTGGCGGCTTCCGCGCTCATGTTCACGCTGGATGGCGTGCCGCTCCTCTACAACGGCATGGAAGTGGGCGACACCACCGAGTCCACCGCGCCTGCACTCTTCGAGCGTGTGCCCATCCAATGGGACATGGCGGAGCGCCGCCCGCACGTCGCGGCTTTCTACAAATCGCTCGCGTCGCTGCGCCGCGCGCACCCGGCTCTCACGCGTGGTGTAGTGCGCTGGCTGAGCAACGACGACGAACAGCGGGTACTGAGCTACGAGCGCGTCGGCGGCGGCGAGTCGCTCGTGGTCGTGATTAATCTGTCGTCCTTGCCTTTCGCGGGCATCGTGGATACGGACGCGGGGGCGTTCCAGGACGTCACGCCGGATTGGCAATCGAGCGGCAAGGCATCGCCAGCTTCGCGGAACGCTCGACGCGCTTCGGCGCTGCCCGCCGTGTTTCTGGCGCCTTGGGAGTTCCGAGTTTTCAGCCGCGGTGCACCGTGAATACGCGTGCAGGGCATGCCCCTGCTGACATCGCGTCCTACGATGCACGTCATTCGAAAGACAGAGCGATGCGATGCTTGATACAGAACTCGGCTGCTGAACCGGCATCCATGCCGGTTTCGATGTGCTCTCGCTGACGCGACGAACAAGCACCCCGATGCGCCATTTGCCGCTGTCTCTACTGCTAGGCACGCTGCTTGTCGCCCCGGTTGCGGATGCGCAGCCATTCCGCAGTCGTCTGCCCGAGGACGAGATTGTCTACTTCCTGCTGCCCGATCGATTCGAGAACGGCGATCGATCGAACGATCGCGGCGGTTTGAAAGGCGATCGGCTAACGACGGGGTTCGACCCCGCATCCAAAGGCTTCTATCACGGCGGCGATCTGAAGGGTCTCATTGCGCGCCTCGACTACATCGAAGCGCTCGGCGCGACCGCAATCTGGCTGGGCCCCATTTACAGGAACAAACCTGTGCAGGGGGCGCCGGGACAGGAATCCGCCGGCTATCACGGCTACTGGATTACCGACTTCACGCGCGTCGATCCCCACTTCGGTACGCAGCAGGAGATGAAGGCGTTTGTCGATGCGGCGCATGCGCGCGGCATGAAGGTCTATCTCGACATCATCACCAATCACACTGCCGACGTGATCGCGTATCGCGAATGCCCGGACAGCAGCTGCGCGTATCGATCACGCGCCGACTATCCGTACTCAACAGTTGGCGGGCCGGCGGGCGCTCCGATCAACAGCGGCTTCGAAGGAGACGGCGTTCACACGTCGGCGAACTTCGCGAGGCTGACGCGCGCGGACTTCGCATACACGCCGCTCGTGGCCGAAGCGGAAGCCAACGTGAAGGTTCCTGCTTGGCTCAACGATCCGCTCTGGTACCACAACCGCGGCAACACGACGTTCAGCGGCGAAAGCGCGACGATGGGCGATTTCGTCGGACTCGACGATCTGATGACCGAGAACCCACGCGTCGTGCAGGGCTTCATCGATATCTTCGGCGCGTGGATCGACGAGTTCGGCGTGGACGGCTTCCGCATCGATACCGCGAGGCATGTCAACCCCGAGTTCTGGCAGGCCTTTGCACCGGCCATGCTCGCTCGCGCGAAGGCGCGCGGAATTCCCAACTTTCATATCTTCGGCGAGGTTGCGACGTCGCAGATGGATGTGGCGCTGCTTGCACGGTTCACGCGCGTGGACCGCTTGCCAAGCGTGCTCGATTTCGCGTTTCGCGCGGCGTTGCTCGACACCGTCGCTGGCGCCGTCGGCACAGACAAGCTGGTCGATCTGTTCAGCGCCGACGCACTTTACGAAGGCGGTCAGGCGACCGCGCTCAAGCTGCCGACGTTCGTCAGCAATCATGACGCGGGACGCTTCGCGCATTTCGTGCGCAAGGCGTTTCCCGATGCCGATGATGCAGAGGTGCTCAAGCGGGTGATCCTTGCGCACGCGATGATGTTCACCCTGCGCGGCGTTCCCGTCGTCTATTCAGGCGATGAACAGGGCTTTGCGGGCGACGGCGGGGATCAGGACGCGCGCGAGGACATGTTTCCGAGCAAGGTCGCGATCTACAACGACAATCGACTCGTCGGAACGCACACGACGACCGCACTCAGCAATTTCGAACGCAGCCACCCGATCTACCGTGCGATTGCAGAGCTTTCAAGTCTGCGGCGCGAACACGCGGCGCTGCGGCGTGGGCGACAGATCGTGCGCAATTACAGCGATGCTCCCGGCCTGTTCGGCGTGTCGCGCATCGATCCGGACACAGGCGATGAAGTCCTCATCGCTTTTAACACGTCCACGAAGCCAATCGAGGCGAGCGTGGAAGTAGACGTTCAGTCGCTGGCGTTCGAGTCGCTGCACGGCGCGTGCGTCTCGAAGCCGACGGCGCCCGGAAGCTACCGTGTTGCGATCGACGGGTTAAGCTATATCGTCTGCGCCGCAGGAACGAAACCGTGAGCATTGATAGAGCAGCGCATCGACAGCCGGGTGCGTCAACCTCGGAAACCCTCACCCTGGCCCTCTCCCTGGAGGGAGAGGGGATGCAATTACTCCCTTCGCGCCTTCGCCTCTCCCTGAGGGAGAGGCCGGACGAAGTCCGGGTGAGGGTGGCCGAAGTGCGCGAGCGCGGGTGAGGATTCTTCGATGACCGCGAAACCGCAGCTCTCGTTCTGGCAGATCTGGAACATGTGCTTCGGCTTTTTGGGCATCCAGTTCGGCTTCGCTCTTCAGAACGCCAACGTCAGCCGGATTTTTCAGACGCTCGGCGCCGAGCTCGATCAGATCCCGTTGCTGTGGATCGCAGCGCCGCTCACGGGACTGATCGTTCAGCCCATCGTCGGCTATTGTTCCGATCGCACCTGGACAAAGCTCGGACGTCGGCGGCCGTATTTTCTGTTCGGAGCCATCTTCGCGACGCTCGCATTGTTCGTGATGCCGAATTCGCCGGCATTGTGGATTGCAGCGGGCATGCTGTGGATTCTGGATGCGTCCATCAACGTGTCGATGGAGCCGTTCCGCGCCTACGTCGGGGATCAGTTGCGGCCTTCGCAGCGTCCGAGCGGCTACGC
>JBOHZJ010000194.1:0-12656 GCA_050738395.1 Steroidobacter sp. | reverse complement strand
GCGTGCCGAAGGATCGCAAGCGCCGCGTACTGATCGTCGATGATCATCCGATCGTGCGTCAGGGTCTGCGGCGCCTGATCGAGGCGGAATCGGATCTGGAGGTCTGCGGCGAAGCCGAAACGGCGCGCGAGGCGAAGTCGCTGATCCGCGAGCTGGAGCCCGACGCCGTCATCGTCGATGTGTCGCTCAAGCAGGGCGACGGACTCGAACTGGTGAAGGACGCGCGTGCGCACTATCCGGCGCTGCCGCTGCTCGTATTGTCGATGCATGACGAAGCGATTTATGCAGAGCGCATGCTGTCCGCGGGCGCCAACGGCTACATCATGAAGCAGGCGGCCTCGGATCAGTTTCTGATTGCGTTGCGTCGGGTGCTCGAAGGCGGCATCTACGTGAGCGAGGCCGTCGGCAACAACATGATCGAGAAGTTTGCTTCGGGCGGCGCGTACATTTCGTCCAACCCGGTCGACAGCCTGACCAATCGCGAACTGCAGGTGCTGCACATGATCGGCAAAGGTCTGTCCACCCGGCAAACGGCTGAAGCTCTGAATCTGAGCGTGAAGACGGTGGAATCGCATCGTCAGCGCATCAAGCGCAAACTTTCGCTGCGCACCTCGGCGCAGTTGATGCAGTACGCCGTCAACTGGTACGCAGGGCGCGAACCCTCGCCAAAGAGCTGAGCGATAGATTGTTATCGGCTGCTCACGATGAATCTGCCGCAAGGATTGCTGGGATCTGCGGGCCTCACAGGGCTGATCGTGGGGCTGTTGCTTGCGAGCGCGCCCGCGGCGTTCGTCATGCTCGCGTTGCGCCGCATGAAACGCACGCTGCAACGGCGTGATGCGCAGGCTGCTGCCACCAATCGCCGCAACAGCGCGATCGTGGAAGGCTCGGGGGAGGGTCTGCTCGAGCTCGACAACGCGGGATACGTGCGCTTCGCCAATCCCGCGGCGGTCAGGATGCTCGGCTATGAAGCCGAAGAATTGCCGGGCCTCGACTATCGCGTCCTGATCAATACCGAGGACGACGGTCGCACCGAGGCGGTTCGCAAGGTTCGCTACACGACGAACATTCTGGGCGGCGTCGGCGCCTTGCTGCGGCGGAAGAACGGCCAGCATCGTCCGGTCGAATACCGGCTGGTGCCGGTGACGGAGCAGGGTAAATCGGTCGGCACGGTCCTCGTGTTCCGCGACATCAGCGAACGCGTGCGCGTGGACAATCTGCTCAAGGAAATGCAATCGACGGCCAGAGTCGGCGGCTGGGAATACGATCTGCAGAAGCAGAAGGTGCACTGGACCGAGGCGGTCTATGACATCCACGAGGTGCCGCACGGTCAGAACATCGAGCCGGGAACCAACAGCAAATATTTCTCCGCCGCGGACTACGACAAACTCCAGGCTGCGGCCCATGCCGCCGCCGAATCAGGTCTTGCATCCGATCTGCACGTGCAGTCGATCAGTGCGCGCGGCCGCAAGATGTGGCTGCGCGTGATCACCCGCGCGGAGCGACGCAACGGCATAACTATTCGCCTGCATGGCACGATCCAGGACGTCACCGATCTGGTGAACGCCGAACGGCAATTGCGCGAGACCCGTGATTTTCTCGAGCTGACTCTCACAGCCGTGCCGATGCCGATTGCGTATGTCGCTTACGGCGACCGCGATCGGACCGTGACGTACGCGAACAAGGCGATGGAGGACTGGCTCGGGCGGACGCGCGCGGCTCTGGTCGGCAGGCAATCGAGCGAAGTGTTCTCGACGGACAGCGTCGCAAGCATCCGGCCGCATCTTGAAGCGATGAAGAACGGTAAAGCCGCGCAGGCGCGGCTGACCGGCATGCGCGCCGGCGCGCCGCGCGAATGGATGAACTACTTCGTGCCGCAGCTCAGTCCCGCCGGCGAACTCATCGGCTTCTTCGTGATCGTCTACGATCTGACCGAGCAGAAGCGCCTGGAAGCGCGCCTGCTGCAGGCGCAGAAGATGGAGGCGATCGGGCAGCTGACCGGCGGCATCGCACACGACTTCAACAACCTTCTCGGCGTCGTGATCGGCAACCTGCAACTGCTCGAACGAAGCATTTCCGACACGCCCGCGAACGCGCGCAAGTTGCACACCGCGATGCGCGCGGCGGTGCGCGGCGCTGATCTGACGCGCAGGCTGCTTGCGTTCGCGCGCCGGGAGATTCTCGATCCGACCGTGCTCGATCTGAATCGGCAATTGTCGACGCTCACCGAACTGATGCAGCGCACGCTCGGCGAGTCCATTGAGGTGCGCATGGTGCAGACGCACGATCTGTGGTCCACGCGGGTCGACGCCGGTCAGTTCGAAAACGCCATTCTCAATCTTGCGATCAACGCGCGCGATGCGATGCCCGACGGCGGCCGGCTGACGGTGCGCACGCAGAACGTAACTCTGGACAGCGTGTTCTGCATCGATCATCCCTCGATCGAACCGGGCGAATTCATTTGCATTTCGGTAACCGACAGCGGCGTGGGCATGGAGCCGGAAGTGCTGAAGCGCGTCTTCGAGCCGTTCTTCACCACCAAGGAATCCGGCAAGGGCAGCGGACTTGGACTGGCGATGGTGCATGGCTTCGCGGAACAGGCAGGCGGCCTCGCTACGATCGCCAGCCAGCCGGGCCGCGGCACGACGGTGCAAGTGCTGTTGCCCCGCTGCCTGGAAGCACAGTCGGTGCGCGAGGACACGATCGTCGCGAAAATCGCGCCCGGCGGCTCGGAGACGATTCTGGTGGTCGAAGATGACGCCGATCTGCGCGAGACTGTGGTCACCGCACTCACGCAGCTGGGATATGAGGCCATCGCTGCTGCGAACGCAGCCGCCGCGCTACGCATTCTTGCGGGCGCCCAACCCGTCGATCTGCTGTTCACCGACATCATGATGCCCGGCGGCATGCTCGGCCCCGCGCTCGCAAAGCGCGCGCGTGAATTGCGGCCCGATATCGATGTGCTGTTCACCACCGGCTACGCCGAGAACACCGTGCTGTCGGGTACGCCGGGCATGGCGGCGGTCGAAGTCATCAACAAACCCTATCGCAATGAGGATCTGGCCATGCGCATTCGCCACGTGCTGGATCGGGAGGCTCGCGTTGCCTGAGCCGTCGAATCCGCAACCATACGCGACCACCGCCCTGAACCTGAGTAACACGATGCCCGCAAGACACGCTCGATCGAAGAACCGTTCGCAAAGGCGTTGCCGCGTATGAGTGAACCGGAAAACAAGTTGCTGGTGATCGACGATCAGCCGGACCTGTGCGAATTCATTTCCGAAGCAGCAGCGGGCCTGGGCTTTGAGTCTCGCGCCGTCACCGAGCCGGATGCGTTCCGACGCGCCGTGCAGGAGTTTCAGCCCACGGTGGTGGTGCTCGATCTGCAGATGCCGGGCGCCGATGGAATCGAACTGCTGCGCTATCTTGGCGAGCGTGGCAGCAAGGCGCATGTGCTGGTCGCCAGCGGCATGGATCAGCGCGTGCTCGCCACGGCGCAACAGATCGGCCGCTCGCAGGGCCTGCAAATGCTCGGCGCCCTGCAGAAGCCGATTCTGCTCGCCGATCTTGAAGCGACGCTGCGTCAGTGTCTGCGGACCGATACGCCGCTCAATCCCGCCGCGCTCACCGCCGCGCTCGATCGCCGCGAGATCCAGGTGCACTACCAGCCCAAGGCGACGCGCATTGCCCCGAATCGCTGGATCGTGGAAGGGGTCGAAGCGCTGGCGCGCTGGGAGCATCCCTCGCTTGGATTCATTTCACCGGTGCGCTTCATCCCGCTGGCGGAAAAACACGGTCTGATCCGCCGACTCACCGAGCAGGTGCTCGAGACTGCGCTGTCGCAGTGTCGCGCCTGGGACGCGGTCGGCCTGGAGATGTCCGTAGCGATCAATCTCTCGCCGCAGTTGCTCAACGATCTGGCCTTCCCCGATCAGGTTGCACGCATGGCGGCGCAGGTCGGCGTGGACGCGCGACGCATCATCTTCGAAGTGACCGAGAGCGCCGCGATGTTCGATCCGGGCACGACCATGGACGTACTCACGCGCATGCGGGTCAAGAACTTCGGCCTGTCCATCGATGACTTCGGCACGGGATATTCCTCTCTCAAGCAACTCTATCTGATGCCCTTCAGTGAATTGAAGATCGATACATCGTTCGTGCGCGACATCTTTACTCACGAAGATGCGCGCACCATGGTGGAAACGATGGTGCTGCTCGCACACAAATTGCGACTCACCGCGTGCGCCGAAGGCGTCGAATCGCAGGAAATCCTCGACTTCCTCGACAACGTCGGCTGCGACCGCGCCCAGGGCTACTTCATCGGCCGCCCGATGCCCGGCACTGCACTCGAAGTGAGCGTGCGCGAGTGGAATGCGAAGCAGAAATAGTGAGTGGTGAGTAGTCAGAGCGCGTTGCGCGACCCCTCACCCTGACCCTCTCCCCGCGGGAGAGGGGGTTGTCTTTTCTACCTCTCCCGCAGGGGGAGGGGATGTCTTTTTCACCTCTCCCTCAGGGAGAGGTCGCGCGGAGCGCGGGTGAGGGTCCGCGTAGCGCACACTCCCACCCCAATGTCGGCCGCACCACTCCAAATCCGCCGGTTGCCAGAATCCCCTTAAACCCGGACGCTTGCCGGCGCATCCAATCCAACAAGACGAAGGGAGTGGGCCGAGATTGTTCTACAGCGTCGGGACCAGTGAATCGCAGGTAGCCGGGGATCGTGCGCAGCTATCCGATGCGGCGCTGGTCACCGCTGCGCGCCGCGGCGATATGAAGGCGTTCGAGCGGCTCTACCGCATGCACAGCGGCCGGGTGTTCGGATTGTGCCTGCGGATGACGCGCCGCCATGACGTCGCCGAGGACTGCGCCCAGCTCACATTCGTGCGGGCGTGGCGCAATCTGAGCGCATTCGAGGGGCGCAGCGCGTTCGGGACGTGGCTGCACCGGATCGCGGTGAATGAAGTGCTGTCGCACTCCCGCAATCACGGCACACGCTCCGAATCGGATGAAGAAGCGGTCGCCGATGTCGCCGACGAGGCCCCCGATCGCGTGAACCATATCGATGCAGGTGAAGTGATGGATGTTGAACGAGCGCTTGCAACATTGCCGGAAGGCTCACGCCAGGTCGTCGTGCTGCAGGCGGTGTATGGCTACAGCCATGAAGAAGTCGCCGACATGCTCGGGGTGGCGGTGGGCACCTGCAAGGCGCAACTGCACCGCGGCCGCAAGCTCCTGCGTGAGCGGCTCGGAATGCCGGAGATCGAGTCATGAACGAACAACGCGATCCGCTGGATGAAGCGCTGGCCTCGTTGCCCCGGAACGTGCAACCGTCGCGCGATCTATGGCCCGACATTCGCGCCGGGATCGCCGCCTCATCCTCGTCATCAGCCGGTCGTTCGCGCATTGCGTCGTTCGCGAATCCGCGCTGGTATCAACTCGCCGCCGGCGTGTTGCTGATGATCGCCACCTCGGCGACGACCTATGTTCTGACGCGTCAGTCGCTGCACGACGAAACCCGGAGCGTCGCCCGGGAGGTCGTTCCGGCGCCGCTTCTTTCGGCGATGCCCGCCAGCTTCGGTACGGAAGCGCTGGGCGCCGACTATCTCACTGCGCGCGCCGCGCTCGACGTGGAATTCGAGCAACGCGTCGCAGCGCTGCCGCCGGCGACTCGCGCAAAGCTCGAAAGCGATCTTGCGGACTTGCGGCGGGCGGCGAACGAGATTGCGGCCACACTGTCGCAGCATCCTTCCGATCCGCTGCTGCAGGATCTATTGCTGTCTACCTATCAAAGCGAGCTGCAGCTGTTCGCCAATGTGAATGAGCTGACGACACGGACCCATAGAACCGATTTGTGAGAACTCGTTTGAGAACTGATTTTGTGAGGACCGATCCATGAAAGTGCTACTGAGCAGCGTCCTTGTCCTGCAGTTGGCGGCAACGCCGGCTGGGCTCGCTGAAGTAATCGAGAAACGCGCGCCAGCGGACGCACGCGGCGAGGTGGAGATCGTCAATGTCGCGGGAGATGTGCGTGTGCTCGGCTGGGAGCGCGCCGAAGTACAGGTCAATGCAGATCTCGGCAGCGGAGTCGAACGGCTCGAGTTCAAGCGCAATGGCCCACATACGCTGGTGAAGGTGGTGCTGCCCGGCGGCCGGTCTTCATCAGGATCGAGCGACCTGGTAGTGCGCGTACCGCGTGATAGCGCTGTCGCGGTCAAAACCGTCAGCGCCGATCAGACCGTCCAGAGCGTTCGCGGTGCACAGCGGCTGCAGTCGGTCAGCGGGAACATCATGACCGAGAACTGGGACGGCGAATTCGAGGCGAAAACCGTGAGCGGCGAGATTGAAGTCCTCGGTCACGGGGGCGACGGCCCAATGCGCGTCACCAGCGTGAGCGGCGACGTGCGTCTGATGGATATCGGTCCCGAACTCGATCTCAATACCGTGACCGGCGACATGGATGTGCGCATGGACGAGCTCACCCGTGTTCGCATCAAGACGACCAATGGCGATCTGGAGCTGATCGGCAAGCTCTCGCCGCACGGACGCATCGACGCGGAGGCGATCAATGGCGATCTGCGCTTCCTGCTGCGCGGCGCCATCGACGCCGAGTTCAATATCGAAACATTCAACGGCGACATCGACAATTGTTTCGGGCCCAGGTCCGAGCGCACACGCGAGTTCGGCCCCGGCAATGAGCTGCGGTTCACACAGGGCGAAGGCAAGGCGCAAGTGCGAATCAAGACGCTCAACGGGGGAGTGGAAATTTGTAAGAAGTAGGCTGGCAAGGACAGCCGTCCGCAAGAAAACCATTCGCGCGAAGGCCTGCGCAAGTCAGAGAGAAGCCGCTCTGTTTCTGTCCCGCCGAGCGCCGTCGTGCGCCAGCCGTCCTGCGGAGCCTTCCTGCGACGGCCGTCACGTTGGGATTCCTTTCCCCCGGCCCGACCAGCGGTTACGATCGCAGCGGCATGAACGAACTTACCTCCAATGCCGCAGCACACGCGTGGCGCATTCTGCTGGTGGATGATGAACCGACGCAGCGGCTCATCATGGCGCGTCTGTTGAAGCGCGCTGGCTACGAAGTCGAGTCAGCCGCCAACGGCAAGGAAGCGCTGTCCAGGATCGAGGCGGGCGATTTTCAGTTGATGATCACGGATTGGGAAATGCCCGAGATGGACGGCATTTCCTTGTGCCGTGCGCTACGGTCCTCTCAGGACAAGGGCTACATCTATACGATCCTGCTCACGGCGCGCGACGCGATCGAGCATGTCGTCACCGGCTTGCAGGCGGGTGCGGACGATTACCTGACGAAGCCCGTCATCGAACCCGAATTGATTGCCCGCCTGAACACCGGCAAGCGCATCGTGACGCTCGAGCGCTCGCTACGCGCCGCCAATGATGAGAATCGCCGGCTTTCGATTACCGATCCGCTGACCGGAGCCTACAACCGGCGTTATCTGATGGAGCAATTGCCACGCGAGATCGAGCGCGCCGCGCGCTACGGACGTGAACTCGGCGCCGTCATGTGCGACGTCGATCACTTCAAGAAGATCAACGACACACACGGGCATCTGATCGGCGACCAGGTGCTGAACTGGTTCGTCGCCAGGTTGCAATCCGCGGTGCGCGCTTGTGACTGGGTCGCGCGCTACGGCGGGGAGGAATTTCTGATCGTGCTGCCCGAAACGAACGTCGCGAACGCCGCGGTCGCCGCCGAACATCTGCGTGCGCAGATCGCCGTCGCGCCCTTTGAAAGCGAAGGTGTGAGCTTCCCGGTGACGGCCAGCTTCGGCGCCTCAGGCTGGAAGGCCAGCGTGCCACAGGGCGCGACCCTCGATGCGCTCATGGCCAGGTGCGACGCCGGCGTCTACGCCAGCAAAGCCGCCGGCCGCAATCGCGTGACGGCGGAGGGGATGGACTGAGCGGAGCGCTGCGCGAGCCACTAGCTACTAGCTACTAGCCAGAACAGGAAGAAAGCTGCCGGCCGCAATTGCGTGCCGGCGGAGGGGATGGACTGAGCGGAGCGCTGCGCGAGCCACTAGCTACTAGCTACTAGCCAGAACAGGAAGGAGGCAGTGCGCTGTTTGCGTCCTTGCTCTGGCTAGCAGCTAGCAGCTTCCTAGCCCGCCTTCTTCTCCGCCTGTGGCGCGTGCGCCTTGAGAAACTCCGCCGCGCGCTGGAATTCGCGTTCAAGTTCCGCGATCAATTCCTTGAGGCGCTGTTGATCGAGATTCGCCGCCTGAGCTTCCAGACTCCAGGCGACGTCGCGCAGTACGTCGGCATGGATATTGGCGCTCGCGCCTTTGAGCTTGTGTGCGGCCCGGCTCAAGGCGGCGCGATCGAATGCACTGAGTGCGTCGCGGATCTCGGCGAACACCTGTTCGCCGCTCGCCACGAAAGTCATTGCGAGCTCGTGCGCGAATTCCGTATCACCGTCCGTGAGTTCATTGAGATGCGCCAGGTGAATCGGCGTGCTGTCGGCCAGTGTCGCTCCATCCGATTCTGAGCTCGACCCGGAGGCGACGCCAAACCCAAAGCGCTCCAGCGTTTCATGCAGCCGCGCGATCTCGAGCGGCTTGGTGAGAAAGCCGTCCATGCCGGCCTCGATGCAGCGCTCGAGCTGTCCGGACATCGCATTTGCGGTTAACGCGACGATCGGTGTGCGACGCTCGACGGTTTCCAGTTCACGGATGCGGCGCGTTGCAGTGAGTCCGTCCATGACCGGCATCTGCAGGTCCATGAACACGATGTCGAACGTCGCCTCGCCAAACGCCTTGAGCCCCTCGGCGCCGTTGTCGGCTACGCGCACTGAGCAGCCCATACGTTCGAGGAACCGCACCGCAACCTTCTGATTGACCGCGTTGTCTTCGACCAGCAGAACGCGGCCGTCGAAGCGACGCGTCGCTTCGGAGGCCGCGAGCGCACCGCGCGTGACGATCGGCTGACTTCGCAGATGCCATTCCTTTGCGTCGCGCGACAGCACCCGATCCATGCACTCGAGCAATTCGCGCCCGCGCACCGGTTTGGTCAGGTAGGCGGCGAAGCCAAGCGCGGCGAAACGACGTATATCGCCCTGCCGATCGGTGGACGTAAGCATGATGATCCGCGATCGCGAGAGCTGCGGATCGGAGTTGATGCGTTCGCCAAGCGCGGCGCCGTCCATGTCGTGCATCCGATCATCAGCCAGCACGACTTCGAACGGATGATCGTCCGCGATCGCCTGACGCAGGAGGCTGATCGCTTCAATGCCGCCCGAAGCCAGACTGACCTCGTATCCCACACGCATCAACTGCCCGGCGACGACGCGACGATTCGTTTCGTTGTCATCGACCACGAGCACCCGCCGCCCGAGCCGCGTCAGATCGATGGGCGCTTCCGCGCTGACCGGCGCTGCAGGTTCCAGCGGCAACGTAAACCAGAACGAGGAGCCGCGGCCGAGTTCGCTCGAAGCGCCGACTTCCCCGCCCATCATCTGAACGAGGCGGCGCACGATCGAAAGTCCCAGGCCCGTGCCGCCGAAATGACGGGTCGTGGAGGAGTCGGCCTGCACGAATGGCTGAAACAGCGTCGTGAGCGTGTCCGCCGCTACGCCGATGCCGGTGTCGCGCACCTCGAACTGCATGAGCACGCGCCCATCGCGCGCACCCGTATTGCGCACCTCGATCACGATCTCGCCGGCGCGCGTGAACTTGATCGCATTACTGACCAGATTGACGAGGCACTGGCGCACGCGCTGCGGATCGCCCACGACGCGGTCGGGAACGTCCGGATGCATGTGCACCACCAGCTCCAGATTCTTCGCAGCAGCCTGAAAGGCCATCATGGCGCCCACGTCTTCCACGGCGCCGCGCAAATCGAGCTCCAGCGCTTCGATGTCCAGTCTGCCCGCTTCAATCTTCGAGAAATCGAGAATGTCGTTGATGACGATCAGCAATGAGTCGGCGCTCGTGCGGATCGTCTCTGCGTAATCGCGCTGGGTGCGATCGAGCATCGTATCGAGCAGGAGTCCCGTCATGCCGACGACGCCGTTCAACGGCGTACGGATTTCGTGGCTGACGTTGGCGAGGAATTCGCTCTTGGCGCGGTTCGCGGCTTCAGCCGCCTGCGTAGCGCGCATCAGTTCTTCGCGCGCACTGCGCGCTTCGGTCACATCCTGCAGCGAACCCGACAGGCGCAGCGGACGTCCAGCCGCATCACGCTCGGCCGTTGCGCGTGCGCGATACCAGCGATAGTCGCCGCTGTTCATCCGCAGGCGAATTTCGACGTCGTAGGGTTCGCCTTGCTGGAAGTGCGACTGCGTCGCCGCGGCGACCGTGTCGGCGTCGTCCGGATGCAGGAACGAACGCAGGAAGTTGGTATCCGCCGCCAGCTCATCCGGAGCGTAGCCGAGCAACTCCGCAAGGCGCGGCGAGCACCACGCCGCGCCATCCGCATCGAGTTCCCACAGTCCATCCTGCGTGCCGTTGATCGCGCGCTCGAAGCGTTGCTGCGCGAGCCGCAGCGCGTCCTCGGCCAGCTTCTGATCGTGTATGTCATGAATCGAGCCGGACATCGACAGCGGCTGACCGGCGCGATCGCGTTCCACCATGCCCCGATGGCGAAACCAGCGATATTTCCCGCTGTGCGTACGCATCCGTCCGTCCCACAGGAACGGCGTGCCCTTTCTGAAATGATCGGCCAACATTGCGCGCCCGGCCTGCGCGTCGTCGGGATGAACCAGATAGTCGAACTCGGCGGCGTTCTTCGGCAGAGAGCCGTCCGGATAGCCGAGCAGGGCGTGATAGCTCGATGAGAACCACAGATCCTTGCCCACGAGGTCCGATTCCCAGTGACCTTCGGAACTCGACAGCGAAGCGCGTTCGAGGCGCCGCTCCGCGTCGCGCAGCTGCTCTGTTTGCTGGCGCAGCTGCTCTGCCGCTTCGATTTCCTTCGTAATATCCCATGACACCCCGAGCAGTCTTCGGGCTCGGCCGGCCTCATCGAGGATCACGCGCACGTGCGTCTGAATGCAAAGCGGCCTGTCGACGCTCCCGATCTCCCGCCCCGGTCTGGGCACCCGATAGCGGCAGGAGAAACGGTCGCGGCGGGTTCTGACGCTCTCAGCCACGGCGCGCAGGAATGTATCGCGATCCTCCGGATAGATCTGCGAGAAGAACTCATCGGTCGTTCCGCCGAAATCCGCTACGCCGTGCAGCGTCTTGATCCCATCGTCCACGAGCACGAAGCGGCGTGTGTCGAGATCGACTTCCCAGGAGCTGATGCCGGCCGCTTCGGTGGACAGGCTCAGGCGTTCCAGGAGCCTGCGTTGCTCTTGCGCCTGCAGCTCGAGGCGTCCAGCCGCTTCCATCTCGTGTGTGACGTCCCACGACACGCCGAGCACACGCACCGGCTGCCCGCTGTCATCGAACAGCAGGCGATTGTGGTTCTGCACGTGCATCACGGCGCCGTCATCCTTGTGCACGCGATAGCGATATGAATAGCGATCCTGTTTGTTGCGGAATGCGGCGACCAGGTGCTCAGTGAAATGGCCGCGATCCTCGGGGAGCACGCGTTCAAGAAGCCGCGCCACCGAGCCGTCCTGTTCCGTCGGGCCGACCAGATCGAACAGTCCTTTGAGCGGATTCTCGATCCACAGAAAGCGGCTATTCGCGAGATCGATTTCCCAGGAACTGATGCCCGCGGCCTGCGTGGCGATGTTGAGCCGTTCGATGAGCTGACGCTCCTGCTCCGCCTGACGCTGCAGCAGCGCGGTCGTCTGTACTTCATTGGTGACGTCTGCCGTCGCCCCGATCAGGCGCAAAGCCCGCCCGTGTTCATCACGCGCGATGTGCGCAAATGCGAGCATGTGTCGCGTCATCCCGTCGCGCGTCATGCGAAAGCGACAGGTGTAGGTCTGGCTGCCATCCTCATACGCCCGGGTCGCGGTCTCCTGCAGGCCCTGGAGATCTTCGGGTGCGATCAGCGCATACATCGCATCCTCATACTCCGCAATCGACATCGACGGCGCATCGAGGCCGAACGCCTTGAAACGCTTGCCTACCCACACCAGCCTCCGCGTCTGCGCGTCCGCTTCCCACGCGTACAGACCGGCGGCTTCCGTCGCGACGCTGATTCGATCGAGCAACGCCTGTACGTGCAACGTCTGCTTCTGCAGATGCCGCAGCAGTTCGTTCTGTTCCTGCTGCTGAGCATCGAGCTTCGCAGCCACCAGCGACTGCTCCGTGATGTCCAGATTGAGACCGAACAGCCGCAGGGCTTTACCCTCTGAATCGCGAAACGCCCGCCCATGCAGCTGGAGATGCGAGACTCCGCCGTCGGGCCGACGCACGCGGTAGCGATGTGTGAACTGCTCGCACGTGGAGTGAAAGACATTCTCCATGGCGAGGATGAAGGGTTCCCGATCCTCGGGATGCAGCGTCTCGTTCAGAAACTGGCGGCGATCGACGAGTTCGCCGATGCTGCCGTAGATTTCAGGATTGATCATGCGCGCATCGGTGCGGACCTGATCGCGCACGAGATCCCACTCCCAGACCGAGATGCCGGCGCCGTTCGCCGTGAGCTTGAAACGCTCGATCAGTTCGCGCAGTGCGCGCGCCTGTTTTTCGATGTCGTCGTTGGCATTCCCGACGACTGTCGCAGCGCCGGGACGCGGGGTTGCGCGC
>JBOHZJ010000193.1:0-12458 GCA_050738395.1 Steroidobacter sp. | reverse complement strand
GCGATACTGTTCGTGCTGCTCGCAGCGCCGCTCACGGCTCAGAGCGCTTCGGCGACGTATGGCTACGACTCCAAAGGACGCGTCTCGAGCATCACCTATGACGACGGCACGGTCGTCGATTACCTCTACGACGCGAACGGCAATCGCACGAGTGCAACCCGGACGACGCCTCCGCCCGATACGACGCCGCCAAGTGCGCCCGGCACGCCGAGCTTCAGCAACGTCACGATGACGTCTGCGAAGGTTGACTGGAGCCCGGCAACGGACAATCGAGGCGTGGTCGGCTATGACTACCGCGTCAACTCCGGTAGCTGGCAATCGCTGAGCAATGTGCTGACCGTCAGCCTCACGGGACTGTCTGCAGCCACGGCGTACACCGTCTCCGTGCGCGCGAAGGACGCGGCGAGCAATGTGGGCGCTGCGGCCTCGAATTCTTTCACCACGCCGGATACTGCAGCGCCGAGCGTACCGACGGGACTGGCTGGATCCGCGCCCAACTCCGGCGCCGTCAATCTCAGCTGGGCCGCGTCGACGGACAATGTCGGCGTGACCGGGTACCGCATCTATCGCGGCGGCGTGCACATCGCCGATACAACCTCCACGAGCTACAGCAACACCGGGCTCTCCGGCTCGACGACGTATTCGTATCAGGTGAGCGCGCGCGATGCCGCGGGCAACTTCTCCGGACTATCGAGCGCCGTCGGCGTCACAACGCCCGACACGATTGCTCCGAGTGCGCCGACCAGTCTGTCGGCTTCGGCGGTAAGTTCGACGCAAATCAATCTGTCGTGGTCTGGGTCGTCGGATACCGGCGGGTCGGGTTTGGCGGGCTATCGCGTTTATCGCAACGGCGCGCATCTCGGGAACACGACGGCGACCTCCTTTGCCAGCACAGGTCTCGCGACCAGCACCACTTATTCCTACACCGTCGCCGCCTATGACAATGCCGCGAATACATCCGGGCAGTCGAACTCGGCGAGCGCAACGACCTTGGGCCCGCTGAGCGCCACAGTCAGTAACACCACCTGGAACTGGCTGCGGTTTCCGAATGGCAATACGAGTATGGATCCGAGCATCGTGGTCACCGCCTCGGGCGGATCCGGCGCTGGCTATACGTATGCCTGGCAGTACGTGTCCGGCGACACGCAGACCTCGGTTGTGAATCCGACATCGAACTCGACCCATTGGAGCCGCTCGATGCCGAACTCGAACGTGACTTTCACCTCGGTGTGGCGGTGCCTGGTGACCGATACCGCCGGCGCCACGGTGTACACACCAACTGTGACCGTGACATTCACTCGGCACACGATAGAGTGAAGGGACGCGCCGACGTTTGAGCGCGAGCTTGCACAGGTGGACTAATCGCGATCGAGATACCGTGCGACCTCGGTGAGACAAGCGATGCGCTGCTCGATCGTCTCGCGGAGGATCTGTAATCCGCTGCAAAAGGTCTCGGGGCCTGTCGCCTTGCAGAGGCCAGATGATCGGATAGCCGCCATGAGTCGAGTGACCACTCAAGCGTTGCTGACGCGCGCCGTTCGAACGTCATCCGGCAATTGCGCGGCGGCGAGATCTTCCGTCGCGAAATCATCGACGTGAATGATGTCCATCACGCGCCGATCATAGTCCTTGAGCGTCGCCGCTTCGGTGTCCGAGAGGATGCCGGCGGCGAGCGCCTGCTGTATCTGTCCGGGCAGATCGAGCGCAGTGATGCGTCCGGTCTTCACGCCCTCAACGCGCACTCGTTTCTCGAGCAGCTCGGCGGCGTCGGCGAGCAGGAGGGCTTCCTGCAGCTTGCCCAGCGCATTCGTCGGTTCGAGGGTGCGATACACGCCGTGCGTCAATCGGTCGCGAGTCACCGTCGCGCGCAGAACCTGTTCGACGATCTCGTGCGCCAGCGGATCACTCGGTGCGTGATAGGTCTGCCCACGCGGGAAAATGAACACCCGCATGAACGCGGCGAGGAATCGGTTCGGAAAATTGCGCAGAAAGCCGTGCAGTTGCTCCTGCGCCTTGTACAGCAGCGTGCGGCACGCCCATTCGACGAGCGGCAGATCCTCCTCGGGTCGGCCCTGATTCTCGTAGTGCTTGAGCACCATCGAGGACAGATACATGCACGAGAGCACATCGCCGAGGCGCGCCGAGAGGCTTTCCTTCTTCTTCAGGTAACCGCCGAGAGTCAGCATGGCGACGTCGGTTGCGAACGCGAACGAGGCGCTGAAGCGATTGATGTGCTGATAGAAGCGCTGCGTCGATCCTTCCGGTACGCGCGAGAAACGCGCGAGCGTCAACGCCATCACCAGCGAGCGCACCGCGTTGCTGATCGTGAAGCCGATGTGGCCAAACAGCGCGGCGTCGAACTCCCTGAGGCCGCGCTTCTTGTCCTTGTCGCGCGCCGCGTTCATCTCGCGTAGCACGAACGGGTGACAGCGAATCGCTCCCTGGCCGAAGATGATCAGACTGCGCGTCAGGATGTTCGCGCCTTCGACGGTGATCGCGACCGGCACGAGTTGATAGCCCCGACCCAGGTAGTTTTTGGGGCCGAGGCAGATGCCCTTGCCGCCGTGCACATCCATCGCGTCGTTCGCCACGATCCGGCCGTATTCGGTCAGGTGGTACTTCAGCATCGCAGAAGGCACCGAAGGTTTTTCGCCGCCGTCGATAGCGCCGGCCGTCACGGAGCGCGCTGCGTCCATGATGTAGGTGAGGCCCGTCATGCGCGCGAGCGCTTCAGCGACGCCTTCGAAATTGCCCACGGAGGTATTGAACTGACGACGCACGCGAGCGTAGGCGCCGGTCGCGAACACGGCGGCCTTGGAAGCGCCTGTCGCGCTCGAGGGCAGCGAAATGCAGCGCCCGACAGAGAGTTGCTCGACCAGCATGCGCCAACCCTGTCCGGCCATCTTTGGCCCGCCGATGATGAAATCGAGCGGCACGAATACGTCCTTGCCCTGTAGCGGTCCATTCTGAAAAGGAACATTCAGCGGAAAGTGACGACGCCCGATCGTGACGCCGTGCGTCTGGCGTGGAATCAATGCGCAGGTAATTCCGAAGTCGGTGCGCTCTTCGCCGAGCAGACGATCCGGATCGTACAGCTTGAAGGCGAGACCGATGACGGTCGCCACCGGCGCCAGCGTGATGTAGCGCTTGGAAAAGTTGAGACGAATGCCGATGATTTCACGACCTTCGTACATGCCTTTGCACACGATGCCGGTATCCGGGATCGAGGCGGCGTCGGAGCCTGCTCGTGGACCGGTGAGCGCGAAGCACGGCACTTCCTCGCCGCGCGCCAGGCGCGGCAGGTAGTAATTTCGCTGTTCGTCCGTGCCGTAGTGGAGCAGCAGTTCAGCGGGGCCGAGCGAATTCGGCACGGCCACAGTGGAGGCGACCAGCCCCGAGCGACTTGCCAGCTTCACGAGCACGCTGGAGTGCCCATAGGCCGAGAACTCGAGGCCGCCGAACTTCTTCGGGATGATCATCGCGAAGAAGCCTTTACTCTTCAGGTAATCCCAGACGTGCGGCGGCAGATCCGCAAGTCGGTGCGTGCTATCCCAGTCATCGACCATGCGACACAGCTCTTCACACGGACCGTCGATGAACGCCTGCTCTTCGGAGGAGAGCCGCGGCGCGGCGGCTGAGAGCAGCTTTTCCCAGTCGGGCCCGCCAGTGAACAGTTCGCCATCCCACCACACCGTACCCGCATCGAGCGCGTCCTTTTCGGTCTGCGACATCGACGGGAGCATGCGGCGATACGTGCGCAGGAAGGGGCGGCTGATGAAGCGCACGCGAAATGCATCGATATTCAGCAGTACAAGCACCGCGAGCACGCTCCACAGCGCGATGAGCCACGCGAGACTCGCGGTGGTGGTGAATGCATAAATCAGGAGGCCCGCGCCGTATACGAGCGTCGCCGTGAGCAACGACACACGGTGATACGCGAGCACGAGCGCGCCGATGAGAAACACTGCAAGCCAGATAGCGATGCTCACGGAAGAAAACCTCTCTTGCGCTTCGCAGCGCGAAGCGCGTCTCAACGGGCTGCTGGGCGCTGGGCTCTGACCAGAAGACGATGACGCGGCCGGCGGGATCAGCCCGGAATCACGGAATTGGTCGGAATGTCCGACAATGATCGTCTGCAAGACTCATGTCGGCGCGCGTTTGACAGTAGCTTGCGAGTGATAGCCCGGCAAGTCGGACGAGCCACGTTTTTAACGACACTGTGATCAAAAGCAAACGGCGAGCGAACATCCCTGTCGCGTCGCCCTTCTCGCTCTTGTCTGGCCAGAGCCCAGCGCCCAGTTGGCCAGCAGCCCGCTTGCGGTCGGCCAGCAGCCCGCTCAGATCAGTTCCTTCACTCCATCGCGCTCTTCGAGCAACTCCTTGTGAGTTGCGTCCATGCGCTGGCGGCTGAACTCGTTGATCGCGAGACCCTGCACGATCTGGTAGTCGCCGTTGCTGCAGGTCACCGGAAAACCGTAAATCACGCCGGCGGGAACGCCATAGCTGCCGTCGGAAGGCACGCCCATGCTGACCCAGTCGCCATCGGGTGTGCCCTTCACCCAATCATGGACATGGTCGATTGCAGCTGATGCGGCCGATGCGGCGGACGAAGCACCGCGCGCCTTGATGATCGCCGCACCACGTTGCTGCACGACAGGGATGAACGTATCGGCGTACCACTTCTGATCGACCAGCGACAACGCAGCCTTGTCATCGACGGTAGCCTGATGCAGGTCCGGATACTGGGTCGAGGAATGATTGCCCCAGATCGTGACCTTGCGAATTTGCGTGACGTGCGAGCTGGTTTTCTCGGCAAGCTGCGCCAGTGCGCGGTTGTGATCGAGGCGCACCATGGCGGTGAAGTTGCGTGGATTCAGATTCGGCGCGTTGCGCTGTGCGATCAGCGAATTCGTATTCGCCGGGTTGCCTACGACAAGGACGCGCACATTGCGATTCGCGACTGCATCGAGCGCTTTGCCCTGTGCAGAAAAAATCTGCGCATTAGCGACCAGCAGATCCTTGCGCTCCATGCCGGGGCCGCGCGGCCGTGCGCCGACGAGCAGCGCAACGTCGCAGTCCTTGAATGCGACTTTCGCATCATCCGTCGCAACGATCCTGTTCAGCGTGGCAAACGCGCAGTCGTTCAATTCCATCACCACGCCCTGCAGTGCGCCGAGCGCCGGCGTGATTTCCAGCAGGCGCAGATTCACTGGTTGATCGGCGCCGAGCATCTGGCCTGAGGCGACGCGAAATGCGAGTGCATACCCGATCTGCCCGGCCGCACCGGTGATCGCAACGTTGACGGGACTCTTCATAGACCGCGCATCTCCATATCGATGAGTGCTGCAAAAGGGGCGCGGATTCTAGCAAGCGAAGTGCGGCGCGCGGCGGGAGCACGCAAGGCTTGCGCCAGCGAAGAGCCATGTCGAAAGCGCTCCTGGCGCGGGCGTACACCCCAAGCCTCACAGCGCACGGCTCGAAAATAGTCCTTGCATCAATAACAGTGTTGTAGTTAACTACAACACCATCAAGCTACATCACCAAACCAGCCGGACAAGGACCGGCGTAGCTGAGGGCCACCAGGGTTCATTTTTTCAGGAGCAAAGCCATGAATACGTTCAAAAAGTTCTCGATGGGTGTGGTTCTGGGCGTGCTCGCGCTGACTGCCAGCGCAGCCCCCTCAAGTGCAGCCGAGGTGTTCGGCGTCGCCCTCCCGGACCTGTCTGCGGTCACCGCGGAAGTCTCGAAGTTCGTCGCGCGTGAAGTGACCTCGCAGTTGCGCAATGCGCTCAACGCCCCGCGCCAGACGCGGGTTCGTCAGTCGCCATCGGTCACCATTGTCGAAGCCGGCGCGGTCGTCGTCGAAGCCACTCGTTTGCCGGCGCTCGATGGCGCGGACGATCGGCAGATTCGCACTGCTCAGGTCCGTCTCTAAGGTTCGGTCGTGCCGGCCGGTGAAGAAGAGGCGCAGGGGTGTTCTGCTACAGTAAATCAGAGCATCACCTCTGCGCCTGCTCGCCCCCATAACAGCTATCTGGAACTCATCATGGACCGCGACTGGAACGACAGTCAGCCAATATATCGGCAGCTTCGCGATCGGGTCGTCGCCATGATCCTGGACGGCGTGCTCAGCGAAGGGGATCCGTTGCCTTCGGTGCGCAATGTCGCCGCCGAGTACCGGGTCAATCCGCTTACGGTGCTCAAGGGCTATCAGCAACTCGTCGACGAGCAACTCGTCGAGAAGAAACGAGGTCGTGGAATGTTCATCAATGCAGGCGCGCGCGACTTGCTGCTGCAAGGCGAGCGACAGAAGTTTCTCGTCGAAGAGTGGCCGAAGATCTACGCCACGATCCAGCGTCTCGGGCTCGAGCCCACACAGCTCCTGAGCCGCGCGCCGACACCGTCCGGTTCGCAAGGGGAGCGCTGATATGTCCGCATCAATGCCCGCGGCCGCAATCGAAGCCCGCAATCTTCGTAAAGCGTTCGGTAAAACTGTCGCGCTCGATGGCCTCGATCTGCGCGTCGCCGAGGGCCGCATCGTCGGTCTGATCGGCCCGAACGGCGCCGGCAAGACGACCGCCCTCAAAGCGATACTCGGTCTGACGCCCTATGAAGGCGAGCTGCGGGTGCTCGGCCGTAATCCTTTTCTCGAACGCAACAAGGTGATGCAGGAGGTCTGCTTCATCGCCGACGTCGCCGTGCTGCCGCCCTGGCTCAAGGTTTCCCAGGCGCTCGACTATGTCGGCGGCGTGCATCCGCGCTTCGACCGCGCGAAGGCCGAGAGTTTCCTCGCGAAGACTTCGATTCCGCTCGCGAGCCGCGTGCACAAACTCTCGAAGGGAATGATCACGCAATTGCATCTCGCGCTCGTGATGGCGATCGATGCGAAGTTGCTGGTGCTCGATGAGCCGACGCTGGGACTCGACATCCTGTATCGCAAGCAGTTCTACGACACGCTGCTGAACGACTACTTCGATCACAGCCGCACGATCTTTGTGACGACGCATCAGGTCGAAGAAATCCAGCACGTGCTCACCGACGTGATGTTCATGAACAAAGGTCGCCTGGTGCTCGATTGCACGATGGAGGATTTCGAGGAGCGCTATGTGGAAGTGATGGTGAATCCCGAGCAGGCCGCCGCGGCGCGGGCGCTCAAGCCAATGCACGAACGACAAGTATTCGGCCGCAGCGTGTTCCTGTTCGACCGTCCCGATCGCGTGCAGCTCGCCGCGCTGGGCGAAGCACGTACGCCGAGCATCGCGGATCTGTTCGTCGCCATGATCGGCGGCCAGGAAGGAGCAGCAGCATGAACGCAGCGACTGAAACACTGGCGACCCCGATCGAAACCCGCGCGACGCGTCCGTTCCTGTGGCTGGTGCGACGTGAGCTGTGGGAAAACCGTTCGCTCTACATCGCGCCGCTCATTGCGGCTGGGGTGGTGTTCATTGGATTTCTGCTGAACGCGCTGCATCTCCCGCAGGGAATGCAGGTGCTGGCGGCGCTCGATCCGGAGCGTCAGCGTCAGGCCGTATCAGGCATCTATGGCGGCATCGGCGTGCTGATCGTGCTCACGATGGCGGTCGTCACCTGGTTCTATATGCTCGATGCGTTGTACAGCGAACGCCGTGATCGCAGCATCCTCTTCTGGAAATCGTTGCCGGTCTCTGATACGCAGACGGTTCTCTCCAAATTGTTTACGGCCATGGTGGTCGCGCCGGTGATCGCGCTCGCCGTCATCGTGACTCTACAGGTGCTGATTCTCATTCTGAGCAGCATCGTGGTAGTGATCGGCGGCGCCGATCCGGCGCCCATCTGGACCAACCTGCAGCTCTTTCAGATGACGGGCGTCCTGCTCTACACGCTCGTCGTGTTGTCGCTGTGGTATGCGCCCGTATATGCCTGGCTGCTTCTGGTGTCCGCCTGGGCGAAGAAATCCACCTTCCTGTGGGCCGTGCTGCCGCCGGTTGCACTCTGGCTGTTCGAGCAGGTTGCGTTTCACTCGGATCATGTCGGACGGCTGCTGTCGTATCGTCTGCAAGACGGATTTGAAACTGCCTTCGATGCTCGCGTGTTTCAGGGCGGCGGCGATCGAGGTCGGTTCGAAACCGACGTACGTGTCGACTTGCCGGATCATCCGCTGCAACTACTCGATCCCGGACAGTTCCTGTCGAACCCATGGCTCTGGGTCGGTCTCGCCGTAGCTGCGGCGCTGATTGGCGCTGCGATATGGATGCGTCGGTATCGCGAGCCGATCTGAGGCCGGGGCGCCCGAAGGCGATGGGCTACAGGCGACACCCAGAACTTGGATCTGCGCGGTATCTTTGTAGCCCGTGGCCCGCGCCAGCTATCAAGCTCACCGCTTCTGCAGAGGCTGACTCGGAACAACGCTGCCCATGCAGTAGTTACATCAGATGGCGTGCTGTGCGCCGGCTGCCTGGGAGCGTCACCGCATGACTCGACTCGTCTGCGTCTCGAATCGCATTTCACTGCCGCGCAAGTCCGCGGCGCCCGGCGGCCTCGCGGTAGGCATTCTCAGTGCGCTGAAACGAACCGGCGGTCTGTGGTTCGGCTGGGGCGGAGAGGTCATCGATCAGGAACCCGGCGATCCCGATATTCACATTCGCGACGGTGTGACCTACGCCACCATCGATCTGCGGCAACCGGAGTTCGATCTCTACTACAACGGCTACTCGAACGACGTCCTGTGGCCGCTGTTTCACTATTTTCTCAAGGGCATGCGCTACACGAGCGAGCAGCAGGACGCCTATGAAAACGTGAATCGCACTTTCGCCCAGAAGCTCGCGCCGCTCATTGAACCGCGCGACCTGATATGGGTGCACGATTATCACCTCATCCCGCTCGGGCGTCGGCTGCGCGAACTGGGCGTGCACCGGCCGATCGGATTCTTTCTGCACATTCCGTTTCCGAACATTGAAATGCTGCGCGTACTGCCGACGTACGCGGAGTTGCTGCGCGATCTCACGAGCTACGACGTCGTCGGCTTTCAGACGGAGAACGATCTGCGCGCATTTCATTCGGGCATCGAGCATCTGTTCGGCGGCGAGGCCTTGCGCAGCGACGGTCGAATCCGCGTCGGCGATCGCCTCATGCGCGCAGAGGTATTTCCCATCGGCGTCGACGTGAACGCAGTGCAGAACGAAGCCTCCGAGGCGATCTCGACCGAAGTGGTCAAGCGCATGACCGACAGTCTGGTCGGACGCTCGCTCATGATGGGAGTCGATCGTCTCGACTACAGCAAGGGACTGGTCGAGCGCTTCTCGGCCTATCAGCAGTTCCTCGAGACGTATCCTGAGAACCTGGGCCGCATCACGTACATCCAGATCGCGCCGCTATCACGTTCCGATGTGCGCGCGTACATCGAAATCCGGCAGTCGCTGGAGCAGGCAGCCGGTCGCACCAACGGCCGGTTCGCCGATACCGACTGGACGCCGATCCGCTATCTCAATCGCAACTTTCCGCATCCGACCTTGATGGGATTTCTGCGCGCCGCGAAGGTGGGGCTGGTGACGCCGCTGCGCGACGGCATGAATCTCGTCGCCAAGGAATTCATCGCCGCACAGGACGAACAGGACCCGGGCGTGCTGATTCTGTCGACGCTCGCCGGCGCTGCGCGGGAACTGCCCTCGGCATTGCTCGTGAACCCGTACGACGCGCGCGCCGTCAGTCACGCGATTCAGACCGCGCTCTCGATGCCGCTGCCCGAGCGGCGCGAACGTTACGCAGCGATGATGCAGGTGCTCAGGCGCAACGACATCGCCGCGTGGACGCGCCGCTTCGTCGAAGCACTGGAGCAGGCGCAGGTGGGCGATACGCGGGTGCGGGCGGTGAAGTGAGTGGACGGTTGACGGTCAGGACGAGACGCCTTTCTTCTGGCTGTCAACGGTCAACCGTCAACTGTCAACACCTCTTCCGGTTTCTTCAACACCAGTTGTTGCGAGGGATAGGCGAGGGAAATCGCTTCTTTCTCGAAT
Source organism: Steroidobacter sp. (assembly GCA_050738395.1). GTDB lineage: Bacteria > Pseudomonadota > Gammaproteobacteria > Steroidobacterales > Steroidobacteraceae > Steroidobacter. Next base: position 2,466 of record JBOHZJ010000193.1, on the reverse strand, counting down.
GCTTCGATCAGCCGCAGATTGATGTCCTGCAGGATGTCCATGTGGCGGTTGTAGTCGGGCGTGGTGACGATGTACACCGCCTCAAAGTCGAATGACTGTGTCCCTATTTTGGCGAAATGCGCCCGATCGAAGCGGGCGTCCTGTTGAGATTCGATCAGCGCACGGATGATGCCTGGGATCTTCTGCAGCTGTGCGCGCGGAGTTTCGTGCGTCACGCTGATGTTGAACACCACCCGTCGTTCTCTCAGTCGCGCGTGATTGCGTACGCGGCTGTTCAGCAGGTTCGCATTCGGCATGATGATCTGCTCGCCGCTGAGACTGCGCAGCCGCGTGCTCTTTACGCCGATGTACTCGACCGTGCCGGTGAATTCATCGACGGACAGCGCATCTCCGATGATGAATGGCCGGTCGAGCGTGATCGACAACGATGCGAACAGATCGCCGAGAATGTTCTGCGCCGCCAGAGCGACGGCGATGCCGCCTATGCCGAGACCCGCGAGCAGCGGTTTGATCTCGACGTCCAGGTTGTCGAGCGTCAGGAGCAGCACGAAGGACCAGATGGTCGCGCGCGCCAGGAAGCCGATAATCCCCATGGAGCTGGCCGCAGCGCGATCGGCCGCGAGCGTCCTGCTGCGCTTTCGTTCGAGTGAAGCCAGCACCGCGGTCGTGGCCCACAAACCCGCCTGCCAGAACGCGGCGATCGTGAAAATGGTGAGTGCAAGCCTCGCCGGCTTCGTCGGCAATTGCAGCGTCTGCAGTCCCGCGAACAATGCGGCGATCAGGATGAACCCGACGGTCGTGCGGCTTGCGACCTGCAACGGCAATTCCATCAGTTCCGGCTGCGGCGTCGCGACCAGTCGGTGGTAATGAGAGCGAATGAGGCGGCGCACCAGCAGGAGCGCAAAGAATACGAGCAGGACGATCGTTCCGGCCACGATCCACTGCAACGTCGTATTGCCAAAATACGTCGCGTCGAACAGCTCGGTGAGCTCGAGCATCAGGGGTTCCTGTATGGAAGAAGTGACTAGTGACTAGGGATTGGTGACTGGTCAGAGGCGCTGACGCGCTTTCTTGCCGTGGGCGTCGGCCGCCGGCCACGTGGCAGGATAGCGCGATGGCGCGGGAGAGCACAGGCGCGATGAAGTGCGTTCAAAGCTGGACGGCGGCATCGGCGCTTCCTTACTCTCGCGCAACCTTTACTGCGTGCGAGTGAGCTGTACTGCCCGTGCTGCTTGAACCCATAAGGACGGCCGACGCCCTGACGCTGCAACTGAGCGGCGCCTGGTGCATCGAAAATATCGCCGAGATCGAAGCGGCGTTGCAGGAGCTGCCGGATGCACGCACCGAGCGTGTGATCGTGGATTGCACTCGCGTCAAGGCGATGGACTTGTCCGGCGCCTGGCTCCTGCGCACGCGGCTTCGGGATCCGCAGTTCTCCGGCGCCCGCGTTCAGTTCGCGGACGGGTCGCCCGAGCACTTCGCGTTCATCGATGAGATGTCCACGCATCCGCCTGCGGAGACGGTCGAGCCTGTCTCGCCGCCGTCGCTGCGCAACGCCGTGGCGTGGATCGGCCGCGAGTCGGTTCATCAGGTGCAGCGCCAGCGTCAGGCCCTCGGGTTTTTCGGGCAAATCGCGGTCACCGGTCTTCGATCCCTGCGCAGCGCGCATCATTTGCGCATCCCGTCGGTCGCGCGACACGTTTACGAAACCGGTATCCAGGCCATCGCCATTGTGTCGCTGATCGCATTTCTGATCAGCGTGATCGTCGCTTATCTAGGCGCCCAGCAGTTGCAGCAGTTCGGCGCCGAGATTTTCACCGTCGACCTGGTGGCCATCGCCGTGCTGCGCGAAATGGGGGTGCTGCTCACCGCGATCATCGTCGCCGGCCGCTCCGGCAGCGCATTCGCGGCGGAGATCGGGGTGATGCGTCTCAACGACGAAATCGACGCGCTGCAGTCGATGGGCGTCGACTACTTCGAGGTCCTGGTGCTGCCGAGGCTTCTCGGTCTGCTCATCGCGCTGCCGCTCCTGACGATCGTCGCGGATGCAATGGGACTCGCCGGCGGCGCCATGCTGTCGTGGTTCCTGCTCGACATTTCCCCCACGCAATTTATCCCGCGCGTGCAAGAGGCGCTGGCGCCGACGACTTTCTGGGCGGGGCTGGTCAAGGCCCCCGTGTTCGCCTTGCTCATCGCGATGGTCGGGACCTACCGAGGCATGCAGGTGCGAGACTCCTCCCGTGAACTCGGGCGGCTCACGACGGTCGCAGTCGTTCAGTCGATTTTTCTGGTGATCTTCGCGGATGCGGTGTTCGCCATCGTGTTTGTGGAGCTGGATTTTTAGCGGGCGAGGGCTTGGGGCGTGGCGCTCGGGCCAGAAATAGAAAGATCGGAGTCCTGAGGCGCAACGTGTCTGCTGAAAAAGTTAATCCTACTGCAATCCGCCCCGCGCCCCGGGCCCCGGGC
>JBOHZJ010000192.1:0-14844 GCA_050738395.1 Steroidobacter sp. | reverse complement strand
CCATTCACCTGCTCAAATACCAACGAAAACAACTGCACCGGATCTATGTGGGCCAGCTCGATCACCCGCTCGAAAGACAACCCGATCTTCGCAAGGACGCGGATTGAGCTCGCATTGTCGAGCGACGTGATCGCCACGATGCGCTTCAACCCAAACGCGTCGCGTCCGTGAGCCAGCACCGCCGCAGCGGCTTCGACGGCGTATCCCTTGCCCCAGCTTTCCGGAATGTAGGCGAACCCGATGTCGACATCAGGCAGCGAATCGCGCTTGATCAACCCGCACATGCCGAGCGGCGCCGGATCCTCCTTGCACGCGACCAGGTACAAGCCAAAGCCGTGACGGGCGTACATGGCAAGCGGTCCGGTGCGCAGATACTCGCGCGCATCTTCAAGGCTGCGTACGCCCTTGTCGCCGATGAACTCGAGCCATGACGGCTCATTTACCAGCCGAAAAATAAACGGCGCGTCGTCCTCGGTGAGGCGACGCAGAACCAGTCGATCGGTTTCAAGAACGATCATAGGAAGAAGCGGTTGGCGGTTGGCGGTTGGCGGTTGGCGGTCAGAGCGACGCACTGCGTCCCCGTTTCAAGTGTATCGAGGCCAAACGACGCACAGCGCGTCCTTCTCACTGACCGCGAACCGCTAACCGCCAATCGCTTCCTGGTTCGTCGACGCCGTGATCTCCACCGGCGCGGGCTCAGCCGGAATGATTGGCGTCGAGGGGTCCTCATCCTTGCCCCTGTCTTCGGCATAGTCGCCCTCGGGCATGCCGTTGCCGCTGAGAATCACCAGCAGTACGCGTCGATTGACGTTGCGGCCCGCGGCGGTGAGGTTGCTCTGGGCGGGTCGATGCTCGCCGAGCCCGATGACCGCGAGACGCGCCGGCTCGATGCCTGCTTTCGTAAACAAGTGCACGACGCTGGCGGCGCGCGCGGAAGACAGCTCCCAATTGGATGGGAAGGCTCGGGTGCTGATTGGACGATTGTCGGTATGCCCTTCGACGCGGATCGGGTTGGGAAACGGTTTCAGCGTTTCGCCGAGTTGCTGCAGCACTTTCACTGCGTCGCCCGAGACGGTCGCAACGCCGCTCGGAAAGAGAATATCCGTGCGAATCTCCACCTCTACCCACAGCCCATGACGCCTGACCACGATGAGTTCGTCTTCGATCAGACCCGCCATCGCGCGCTCGACTTCCTCCGCGACGGCTTCAAGTTCCTGCAGCGCCCGTTCGGTCTGCTGCGCTTCCGCCTGGTAGGCGCCTTCCGGAGCCTGCCTGGAGTTCTGCCGCGCAATGTCCGACACCTGGATTGGCGACGGCTCGAGCATCTCGCGCGGCTGCCCTTCGAGCATGGCTTGCTGCACGATGGACATGTTGATGTCCGCGCCGGAACCCACCTGCTTCTCGCCGACCTGAACCGGCTGCAGCGTTCGCGGCGAGCCGCGAAACGCCGCCACCAGCGAATCCGAAAGAACGCGGTACTTGCCCTCGTTCACCGAGGACATCGCATACATCACCACAAAGAACGCGAGCAGCAACGTGATCAGGTCGCCATAGGGGATCGCCCACGCTTCGTGGTTCGCATGCTCTTCGTGTTTGTGACGGCGGGCCATAGGAGCGATGAGCGATTAGCGATTAGCGACTAGCGACTAGCCGGAAAGAGAGAAGTCCTGAGTGCTGTGTCGACATTCTTCAAATCCACCTGGTTCCGACTCGTCGCTCGTGGCTAATCGCTAGTCGCTAATGCAAGTATCCCTGCAGCTTCGATTCGATGCTCCTCGGGTTCTCGCCTTGCGCGATCGAGATCATCCCTTCCACCACCATCTCACGGCCTTCGTTCAGACCCTGGATCGCGACCCTCAGCTTGCTCGCGGCCGGCAGGAAGAAGAGATTCGCGAGTCCGATGCCGTAGATCGTGGCGACGAACGCGGCGGCGATGCCCTGGCCGAGCTTGCTCGGGTCCGCAAGGTTCTGCATGACAGCCATGAGGCCGAGCACCGCGCCGATGATCCCGAGCGTTGGTGAGTACACGCCCATGCCTTCGAATACCTTGGCCGCGCGTGTATCGGCCTGCTCGCGTATGTACATGTCGACTTCGAGAATGCTGCGGATCACTTCCGGCTCGCTGCCGTCCACGACCAACTGCAGTCCCTTGCGCACGAAGTCATCAGGCTCCTTGTCGATGATCGATTCGAGACCCAGCAAACCCTGCTTCCGGGCGGTGTTGCTCCACTCGACCATTTTCCTGATCAACTCCGCACGCTGCACAGACGGTGGACGAAACACCCAGGGCAGTATCCGCATCGCGCGCTTCATGACCGACAGCGGCGTCTGCAGACAGATCGCCGCCGCCGTGCCGACCACGACGATCATGAACGCCGCGCCCGACAGCAACGCAGTGATCCCGGCGCCTTTCAGGACGGCCCCGATCAGGACCGCGCAGAACGCGAGGACGATGCCGATAAGGGAAAGGATGTCCATGGGATGGAAGCGGTTAGCGGTTAGCGGTTAGCGGTTGGTGAGGACGCTTCTGCTTGCGCGCCTGCGCACGAACAACCTCACAACGTAACAACTCCAAGCCGCTCTCCTTTCTGAACTAACCGCTAACCGCCGACCGCCAACCGCTCTCGTCATCACATTCCCAGCCCCGACAGCAGCGCATCCACGTCCTCCTGATCGCTGACGGCTGGGCCGTTGTTGATGCCGGGAATGGCGGGGCCGAAGCCGCGGCGGGTCTCATCCGAGAGCGGCCTGAGCTTCCGTTCGCCGCCCCTGGACAGCCGCACGAGATCGGCGAGCGCGAGTTCGAGTTCTGAGACGAGCTTCATCACGCCGCGAATGATCTGGCCGGAGAGATCCTGATAACCCTGCGCCAGCAACACTTCGGAAAGATTCCCGCGCACCTTGTCCATGTCCGCGCTCGCCGCCTCGAGAAATACGTCGAAGCGTTCCACCATGTTGCGAAACTCCGTGATCTCGATCTTGCGCGCGCGAAATCGGCGCCACAGCTCGACGAGCTCCGCCGCTTCGCGCGCGGTGCGCTCGGCGAGCGGTCCGGACTGTTCCACCAGATCCATCGTGCGATGCGCCGCTTCGTCAGTGAGCTTCAGCACGTGATCGAGACGATGGCGCGCATCCGGCACTTCCTTTTGTGCAAGGTCCACCAGACGCGAATCGACGCGAAAGCGTTCGAGCGCCGACTGCAGATCGCCGGTCAGCTTTCGCAACTGACCGAACAGAGTTTGCTCACGCCGCTGCACGAGCAAATCAAGCTCCGCATAGAAGAGCGACTCATTGCCCGCGGCCAGGGCGCCGGCAAGCGCGCCGATGGCGGGGCCGTATTCTTCCTGGAAGGCTGAGAGGGACGTCATGTTGTTCCTGGGGGCTGCTGGGCGCTGGGGACTGGGCTGCTGGCAAGCATTGCGTCCTGGTTCTGGCCATAGCCCAGTACCCAGCGCCCGCTTTCCTCACGCCGCGGTCGCGCGCTGCTCGAGGATCTTGTCGATCTTTTCCTTGAGCGTGACTGCCGTGAACGGCTTGATCACGTAGCCGTTCACACCAGCCTGTGCGGCTTCGATGATCTGTTCGCGCTTCGCTTCGGCGGTCAGCATCAGCACCGGCATCTTTGCGAGCTTGGGATCGGCGCGCACGGCCTTGAGCAAGTCGAGGCCCGCCATGCCCGGCATGTTCCAGTCGGTCACCAGGAAATCGAAATTACCCGCCTGCAGCATCGGCAGCGCCGTCTGTCCATCGTCGGCTTCGGTGACGTTCGAATAGCCGAGGTCGATCAGCAGGTTCTTGATGATTCGACGCATCGTCGAGAAATCGTCGACCACCAGAAACTTCATGTCTTTGCTCACTTCACTCTCTCCTGAACTACGCCCGGTTCTCAACCCGATCCCGCCAATCGACCAGCCTCGCTTTCAATCGTACGAGCGCCTGGCCGTGCAGTTGGCACACGCGCGACTCCGTGACCTTCAGAACTGCGCCGATCTCTTTCAGATTCAACTCATCGTCGTAGTACATCGACATCACCAACCGCTCGCGCTCCGGCAATTCGCGAATCGCCTTCGCGAGCGCCGTGCGAAAGCGTTCGTCCGTCGCATCGCGAAACGGATTCGCGCCGTCGTCTTCCACGCGGCCGAGCAGTGACTCCTCATCGCCGCTCGCATCATCCAGACTCGCGACCCGGCAACTCGCCGCGTCCTGCGTGATCTTGTGGTATTCCCCGATCGGGACACCCATGCGTTCGGCGATCTCGACGTCGCGCGCTTCGCGCCCGAACTCCGCTTCCAGCTCGCGGACCGCCGCAGCCGCCGCCCGCGCCTTGCGATGCACCGAGCGCGGCGCCCAGTCGAGCTTGCGCAGCGCATCGAGCATCGCGCCGCGTATGCGGATCCCCGCATACGTTTCGAAACTCGCGCCACGATCGGCCGTATAGTTGGTCGCCGCCTCCAGCAGACCCAACATTCCGGCCTGGATCAGATCCGCCACTTCCACTGACGCGGGCAAGCGCCCCGCCAAGTGGTAGGCGATGCGCTTCACCAGTTCCGCATGCCGCATCACCACTGCATCGGTAGCGCCGGCCGCGGCCTGCGCCTTGTAGGCGCCGACGCCGCTCATCGCACTACCTCCAGCCGCGTCTGCGACTTGCGCACCAGACGCTCCACGAAGAATTCGAGATTCCCGCGCGGACAATCTGGTACAGGCCACTTATCGGCCTTAAGCGCGAGTTTCTTGAATGCGCGCGACGCGGGACAGGCGGGGAATGCTGCGACGACGGGACGCTGTTCACGAATTGCACGTCGCAGATAGGGGTCTTCAGGGATTTCCCCTACGTACTCGAGGGTGACATCGAGGAATCGCCCGGTGACGCGCTGCAGCTTCTGGGCGAGCGTCTCGCCTTCACCGGGTGAGCGCGTCATGTTTGCGACTACGTTGAACTTCGTCACTCCGTGGTTGCGGCTCATGACCTTGATGAGCGCGTACGCATCGGTCATCGAAGCCGGCTCATCGCATACCACGAGCAGCACGTGCTGCGCGGCTTGCGTGAACTGCACGACGCTGTGCGATATGCCTGCCGAGGTATCGACGATGAGCGTATCGACGCGAGCGCTGAGTGCACTGAACGCCTGCACCAGTCCCAGGTGACCGGACGCCGACAGGTTGGCGAGATCGGCGACGCCCGAGGCGCCGGGCACTACCTGAATCCCGTACGGCGATTCGAGAATGATCTCATCGAGCGTGCGTTCACCCGACAACACGTGCGCCATCGTGTAGCGTGGTGAGAGGCCGAGAAACACATCGACGTTCGCCAGCCCAAGGTCGCCATCGAGCAGCATCACGCGCTTGCCGACGGACGCAAGCGTCGTCGCAAGATTGACCGCGACGCTCGTCTTGCCCACGCCGCCCTTGCCGCCGGTCACCGCGATGACCTGGACGGGGCCGGGGTTGGCCGAGCGTTTAACGCCGGCTGTTTGAATTGACTGCATCAAGTTCACCGTAATTTCCAATTGGTATTCACGTTATCCGTTGTGCGTTCTGCGTTGCTCGCCAGGACTCTGCCGCTGCCTTTCTGCGCACAACTCACAACGCTCAACGCGCAACGTCCCGGGTTACGCGAGCGCATGCGCCACGGCCCCAAATCTCCTGCGCAGCAGATCCTCATCAGCCGTCGCTCCCGACTTACGCGACAGCTCTACTGCGCGCGCAATCAACTGGTGCGCGCGCGCGGGACTCAAGTCTTCCGGCACGCGCTGGCCGTCGCTTACGTAGGCAAGCGGCAGCTTGACGCGGATCAGTGTGGAGAGTGCACCGCCCAGGCTGGTTGCTTCATCGAGCTTCGTCAGCATGCAGCTCGCCGGCTTCGCGGCTGCGAAGCGTTCGACAGCTTCTTCGATTGCGCCCGCCTGCGCGGCCGCCGATAGCACGAGCGAAGTCTCGAGGCGACTGCTCGCCGAGGAGAGCAGGTCGAGTTCCTCGCCGAGGCGCGGATCACGCTGACTCAGACCGGCGGTGTCGATGAGCACCAGACGGCGCTCGGACAGATGTTCGAGCAACGCGGGCAGTTCACCCGCGCCGTCAACTGCATAGGCCGGCACACCGAGCAGTCGACCCAGTGTATGAATCTGCTCCTGCGCGCCGATGCGGACGGAGTCCGTCGAGATCAGAGCGAGGTCGCGCGGTCCATGACGCAGCACCCAGCGCGCGGCGAGTTTCGCGATCAGCGTCGTCTTGCCGACGCCGGTCGCACCGATCATCGCGACCATGCCGCCGGCGTTGATCCAGCGCTCTTCCGTCGTTTCGATGCGCCGCGCGATCAATGCAAGCGCCAAGCGATGCGCCTCCGACAATTCCAGGCGCGCAGGCAACTGCGCGACGAGTTCACCGGCGAGATCGTGGGCGAGTCCAAGCACGGTCAACTGCTTCAACAATTCCGTCTGCACGGGCGCGCGCCGCGACAGATCATTCCACGCAAGCGTTGCGAGTTGCGTTTCCAGCATGCGTCGCAAGGTCCGCAGCTCCTCATTCATATCCGAACGCGCATCCGGCGGATCGATGTCGTTCGATTGCGAGAGACGCTTCGCGAGCGCGGCGTAGTCGTGAGCGGCGTGGGGCGCGCGGCTCGCGGGCTGCGCCAAACCCTCTGCCCTGGGAGAGAGGGAAGAGTGTTGGACGCCTGTTGTCCAACTCTCCGCAATCTGCTCTTCACCTCTCCTGTGGGAGAGGTCGTGCGCAGTACGGGTGAGGGGGCTCCGATTCTCATCCGCGACCTGTTGTCCGTAGCCCTGCTCCACAGACGCTTCCGCGTCATAATCGACAGCCGCAACCACTTCCACGCCGCCGCTGATTCTGCGGCTGGACAGAATCACCGCATCCGGTCCCTGAGCTTCACGCACCTGTCGCAGCGCCTGCCGCATGTCGGGGGCGCGGTAGTGTTTTATTTTCATAGCGGTTAGCGGTTACCGGTTAGCGGTTGGTCGGAACGAAGCGCACCGAAACCCGTGGTGCGCGCGGGTGACCTACGCGCCGCTAAACGCCGCGTGAGCAATCGAATCGAATGGTTCATAACGAAACTCGTGTTCATTTTTTCACTAACCGCTAACCGCCAACCGCTAACCGCTAACCGCTTCTATCTCCCCACCGCCGTCACTAATCTCACTTTCCGGTTATCCGGGATTTCGTTCCACGCAAGCACGTGCATGCCGGGAACGATCGAGCGCATGAAGCGTGCGAGCGTCTGACGCAAGTGCGGCGGGACCAGGAGCACGGCGGGTTCGCCCGTCATCTCCTGCCGTTGCGCGGCTTCAGCCAGTCGCCGCTGCATCCGCTCGGCAAGTCCGGGTTCGAGCCCGGGCGTCGCGGCGTTGTTGCCGACCAGCGAATTGCTGAGCAGTTGCTCGAGATCGGGTTCGAGCGTGATGACCGGCAGCTCGCTCGACATGCCGACGATGTCCTGGACGATCTGCCGACCCAGCGCGACGCGAACGTGCGACTGCAACTGCACCGGATCCTGGGTACGCACGGCGTGTTCGGCGAGCGTCTCGACGATGGTGCGCATGTTGCGCACCGGCACGCGTTCTGCGAGCAGCCCCTGCAGCGTACGCACGACGACGCCCAGCGGCAGCAACCGCGGTGTGAGATCTTCGACCAGCTTCGGCGCCGTCTTCGTCAGCGTGTTGAGCAACTGCTGCACTTCTTCGTGGCCGAGCAACTCATGCGCGTGCGACTGAATCACATGGCTCAGGTGGGTCGCGATGACGGTGCTCGCATCGACCACCGTGTAGCCGAGCGTCTGAGCGTGATCGCGCGATGACGGTTCGATCCACACCGCTTCCATGCCGAAGGCCGGATCGCGCGTCTCGACGCCCGATACCTTGCCGAACACCTTGCCTGGATTGATCGCAAGCTCACGCTCGGGATAGATGACGCCCTCGCCCACCGGCACGCCGGCGAGATTGATGCGATAGGAATTCGGCGACAGATCCAGGTTGTCGCGGATGTGCACGGCCTGCACGAGAAAGCCGAGATCCTGCGTGAGCTTGCGACGCACGCCGCGGATGCGCGCGAGTAGGTCGCCGCCCTGCGCCTTGTCGACGAGCGGCACGAGTCGATAGCCGACTTCCAGACCGATGATGTCGACCGACTGCACGTCGTCCCACGTGAGTTCACGCGACTCGACCGGAGGCGTCGGCGCCGGCGCCTCTACTTCGACAACCGGCGGCGGTTCGCTCCTCTTCCTGTGCAGCAGCCACGCGCCGCCGCCGCATAGGGCGGCCATCAGCAGAAACGGCAGATTGGGCATGCCGGGAATCAGACCCATCACGCCGAGCACGCTCGCTGCAATTCCAAGCGCGCGGGGCTGGCCCAGCAACTGCTTGGTAAGCTCGCCGCCCATGTCCTGAGCGCCCGACATTCGCGTGACGATGATCGCCACTGCGCTCGACAAGAGCAGTGCGGGAATCTGCGCCACCAGACCGTCGCCGATGGCGAGCAGCGTGTAGACGCGCGCCGAATCGCCGAACGCCATGTCGTGCGCCATCATGCCGATGATCAGACCGCCGAGCATGTTGATGACGAGAATCAGGATGCCGGCCGTCGCGTCGCCGCGAACGAACTTGCTCGCGCCGTCCATCGAGCCGTAGAAGTCTGCTTCCGCACGCACTTCGCTGCGGCGGGTGCGAGCCTCATCCTGCGTGATCAGGCCGGCGTTGAGATCGGCATCGATCGCCATCTGTTTGCCGGGCATCGCATCGAGAGTGAACCGCGCGGTAACTTCGGAGATGCGCCCCGCACCCTTGGTCACGACGATGAAGTTGATGATCGTGAGAATCGCAAAGACGATCACGCCGACGGCGTAGTTGCCGCCGATCACGAATTCACCAAATGATTCGATCACCTTGCCGGCCGCGTGGCCGCCGGTGTGACCATGCAACAGCACGACGCGCGTGGAGGCGACGTTCAGCGCCAGGCGCAGCAAAGTCGCGAGCAGCAGCACGGTCGGGAAGACGCCGAATTCCAGCGGCCGCGATACGTAGAACACGGCCATCACTACGATCAGCGACAGCGCGATGTTGAATGTGAACAGCACATCGAGCGCGAGCGGCGGCAGCGGCACGATGACCATCGCCAGCACCGAGAGCACGCCCACGGGCACTCCCAGGCCCGAGCGCAGCATGGAGCGGAAGTCGAAAGCGGTTGCGGTCGTTGCGTTCGTCGCCATTGCGTTGTGTGTCGTCTTTCTGTCGCGCGTCAGCGCGCTGACGCCTGCATACAGGTGCAACTAGCGAGCCACGAGGCGAGCGGCGCGGCGGGAGCCCTTCACAGTTTGGAAAGGCGGCGAGGAGCGCGCTCGCCTGGTCAGTGAGGGAATCCCTCAACGATATCGACGGGGAAAGCGGCGAGGAGACAAACGCAAGGATCAGGAGCCCTCGCAGTCAACGTTGTGGTTCCGTTCGTGCTGAGCTGTCGAAGGCATTCCTGGAAGCGACGAACCCTTCGACGGGCTCAGGGCGAACGGCAAAAGAAATGGCCAAGGGCATTGCCGTACTCGCGCGCTCCCTCTCTCTCTTCTCCTTCCTACCTTCCTTCTCTGCCGCGTCGAAAACTCCTTCCTATTCCGCCACCTCGACGGTCGGCTTCGGCGGCGGCTGCATGCCGGAGCGCTGTGCGACTTTGAGCTGGTAGACGTAGCTCAATACCTGCGCGACGGCGACATAAAGTGTGGCTGGCGCCGCACTGCCGATGTCCACGTTGCGATAGAGCACTCGCGCGAGCGGCGGCGCTTCGAAGATCGGCACGGAATGTTCGGTTGCGACCTCCCGAATGCGGGCCGCGATCAGATCGACGCCCTTCGCAACCACGATCGGCGCCTGCATACGCTTCTCGTCATAGCGCAGCGCCACCGCGAAGTGCGTCGGGTTGGTGACGATCACGTCGGCCTTCGGCACATCCTGCATCATGCGCTGGCTCGCCATCTGCTGCTGCAACTGACGGATTCGCCCTTTCACTTCCGGAGAGCCTTCGCTTTCCTTGTACTCCTGGCGGATCTCTTCCCGACTCATTCGCATCTGCTTCGCGTACTGCCAGAGCTGATAGGGGGCGTCGATGGCGGCGATGATGAGCAGTCCCGCCGAAATCGCGATCAGGCCCTGCCCGCTCAGCTTTACCGCGTGACCGATCGCCTGCGCCATCGGCTCACGGCCGAGCGCAAGCAAGGCCGGCGCTTCATTCCACAGAACGATCACGGCGACGGCCGCCACCACGCCAAACTTCGCGAGCGCCTTCAGCAGTTCGATGATGCTGCGCATCGCGAACATGCGTTTGACTCCTGCGAGCGGATTCAGACGACTGAATTGCGGCGCCAGCGCCTGCGTGCTGAAGCTCCAGCCGCCGAGTGCAAGCGGCGCAAGAATCGCCGCCAGCATGACGACGCCAAGCACCGGTGCGCACGCACGCAATCCGGCCGCGGCGGCGCTCGACAGCGCAGGCAGCAGGTGCGCCGTATCGAGCGCCTGCTCGCGCGACAACGTCAACCCACGAGTCATGATCCCGTGCAGATTGCCGCCGATCTGTCCGCCCATCATGTAGAGCGCAGTCCCGCCCGCGAGCGTCACCGCCGCAGCGCTGAGTTCACGAGAACGAGGGATCTGACCCTTGCGCCTCGCTTCCTCGAGGCGCTTGGGAGTCGCTTGTTCTGTACGTTCCTGGCCTGGGTCTTCAGACATAGGGGTTACAGCCTGGCGACCGGCTACGGGCTACAGGCGACAGCCAGAGAAGAAGAGCTACAAGGCACGAGACCGCGAGCGAGCCGTAGCTCCTGTCTGGCCGTAGCCTGTCGCCTGTAGCCTGTAGCCTTCTCATCGCTGCTCCCCAAGCAGCGATGAGATCATCGCAAACGCCGCCTCCAGCGACTCCACGAAGGTCGCCTGCACGGACGGCAATCCCGCCCACAGGATTACCAGTCCTGCGATCAACGAAACCGGAAAGCCGACAGCGAATAGATTGAGCGTCGGCGCCGCGCGGCTCATCACGCCGAAAGCGAGATTGACGACGAGCAACGCAGTCATGCCGGGCAACGCCACGGCGAGCCCGCCCGAGAACAACTGAGTTCCCCAGGCGACCAGGCTCCACACACCTTCCGCACCGAGGCCGGTCATCCCGACCGGCAGCGTCGTAAAACTACGTGCAAGCGTCTCGATCAGGATCAGATGTCCGTTCAGCGCGAGAAATGTGAGCGTGACGAGCAGCATGTAGAACTGCCCGAGCACCGGCGTGCTCGCGCCGCGCAATGGATCGACGTTGAACGCAAAGCCCAGGCCCATCGAGTTCGACAACAGCTGGCCGCCCATCGCGAGTGCATCAAAGATGAGCTGCAGCACGAACGCGGTGGCGAAGCCGATGATCACCTGATGAGCCGTGACCACGATCGCGGCCCCCGAAAACGTCGCGATGTCCGGCGGCGGAACCAGTGGCGCGACTATGAACGTGATTGCAGCGGCGAGCAGCAGGCGCGCCCGCGCCGGCACGAAGTGGGCGCCGAAGACCGGCGCCATCATGAAGCAGGCGCCGATGCGGATGAACGGCCACAGGTACTGTGCAAGCCAGGCTTCGAATTGGCCGGAGGTGATGGACAACATGGAGCGGTTGGCGGTTAGCGGTTAGCGGTTGGTAAGAATCGAGTCGGAAGGAGAGCCGACGCCCAGCGATCTCAGCTAGCAGATACATCAAGAATGGAAGGGCCTCTCTGACCAACCGCCAACCGCCAACCGCTTCTGCAAATTCATCCAATCAGTCCCGGAATGCTCTCGAACAACTCCCGCGTGTAGCTGACGATCACTTTCAGCATCCACGGGCCCGCGATCACGACCGTCGCGGCCATCCCGATGAGTTTCGGTATGAACGACAGAGTCATTTCGTTGATCTGCGTCGCCGCCTGGAACACGCCGACGAGCAGACCGACCGCAAGCGCGCACAGCAACAAGGGCGCGGCCAGCAGCATCGTGATCTCAAGCGCACGCTGACCAATGGTCATGATGAGTTCGGGGGTCAAGCAGAGCTCCTAACCGCTAGCTTCTAGCCAGAAATGAAGATAAGAAGGTGATTGCATTTCGGGTCCGCAAAATCTGGCGAGCGGCTAGTGGCTAGTGGCTACGAGTAAAAACTCGCCGCCAGCGTTCCCATGATCAGGCCCCAGCCGTCGACCAGGACGAAAAGCATGAGCTTGAACGGCAGAGAGATCAGGACGGGCGAGAGCATCATCATGCCCATCGACATCAGCACGCTCGCGACCACCAGGTCGATGATCACGAACGGAATGAAAATGAGAAAGCCGATCTGGAACGCGGACTTCAGCTCGCTGGTCGCGAACGCCGGCACCAGGATGCGCAGCGGCACGTCTTCGGGTTTGTCGAAGCCTTCTCCACCGGAAATGCGTACGAAAGTGGCGATGTCGCTTTCGCGCGTCTGATCCAGCATGAAGCGCTTCAACGGTTCGGCGCCTTGCTTCAGTGCGGTCGTCGCATCCATGGTTCCGGCCATATAGGGCTGAACCGCGTCGGCGTTGATCTTGTCGACCACCGGACCCATGACGAACAACGTCAGAAACAGCGATAAGCCGATCAGCACCTGATTCGGCGGCGCCTGGCCTGCGCCGATCGCCTGCCGCAATATCGCCAGCACGATGACGATGCGCGTAAACGCCGTCATCATCAGCACGATGCCCGGCAGCAATGTCACTGCCGTCATGAGAATCAGAATCTGCAGCGTCAGCGAATATTCCTGTCCGCCGCTCGGCGCAGTGGTCACAGTGACGGCGGGAATACCCGCCGCCGACGCCATCGCCGGCAGCATCACCGCGATCATCGTCAGTAGTTGCACCAGTCGCATTAATGGTTGACAGCTAATAGTTGACCGTGGACTGTCAGAACCAGAACGCGCAGACGCACGCTGGACGCGAAGCGTCGATCGGGCCGTCAACTGACAACGGTCAACCGTCAACTCGCGGTTCACCGTCAGCTCGCGTCCACGCATCACAGCCCGAGACTCCGCTTCAAAATCGCCTTGAAATCAGGGCGTGCATCCCCGCCGCCGCCTGGTGCGGAAGGGTTCGTGAAGGAGCGCTGCTCAATAACGACGTTCTCCGTCAGCACGTGCAACGTGTTCACCTGGTTCGCCGTCACGCCCAGCAACAACTGCTGCTTTCCGACCTGCACGAGCACTGCCCGCTCCTTTGCGCCCAGTGCAACGTCAGCGACGATCTCAATCGCGCTCGCACCAAACTTGCCGAACCCGCGCAGGCGACGCACCGCCCAGGCCGCCGCGAACACCGCCGCCAGGACGAGCACCAGCGACAAGGTCACTTGCGCAAGGCTGCCCGCACCGGTTGCAGCGACCGGGTCCGCCGCCTGCGGCGCCGCGAACGGCTTTTGCTGTTCGGCTGCATGCACTAACGACGTCGTCATGGACGCGAACGCCGCCAGAGCGAACCCTCTGGCGCAGGCCGCAATCCGCAAACTGCGGGTCATTTCTCTCACTTCAGCTTCCGGATCCGCTCAGCCGGCGAGATCACGTCGGTCAGGCGAATGCCGAATTTGTCGTTCACGACGACGACCTCGCCGTGCGCCACCAGTGTGCCGTTGACGAACACGTCGAGCGGTTCGCCGGCTGCGCGATCGAGTTCGACGACCGAACCCTGATTGAGCTGCAGGAGATTGCGGATCGGAATGCGCGTACGGCCGACTTCCATCGACAACGTGACCGGCACATCCAGAATGACGTCGATGTTGACGTCGCCGCCGGACTCGCCAGACGCGTTGTCCTGAAGATCGCTGAACTCCGCGGTGCGGGCCTGGGCTTCGGTAGGTTTGCTCATGGGATGGATCTGCGGCTTGTGGCTAACAACGTGTCGATCAGTTTGGGTTTGTGGCGGCTGACGCGCCCTTCGATCTGCACAGCCTGTTGGCCATGCGATACGCCGAACGCGCCGCGGAAGATCGGTACGTCTTCCGCGAGAATCGTTGCGCGACCGTTGAAGTCGCACGGAATGATGTCGCCGGGCTGCAGCTCCAGCAGCTGCCGCATGGTGATCGTGCCGCGCCCGAGCGTCGTCGACAGTTCGACTTCCGCGTCTTCGATCTCCTCCTTGAGCGCCAGCACCCAGCGCTCGTCGTGTTCGACGCGATCGCTCGCGACTCCCGCGTCGAGCAGTTCACGCAGGGGTTCGACCATCGAGTACGGCATGGTGATGTGGACGTCCCCGCCGCCGCCGTCGAGTTCGACATGGAAGCTCGTGATCACCACGATCTCCGTCGGGCTCACGATATTGGCGAAGTGTGGATTGATTTCGGAGTTGAGGTACTCGAGATCCAGATTCGCAACGTGCGACCACGCTTCCTTCAGGTCGGCGAATATGTGCTTGAGCAACATGTGGATCACGCGATTCTCGGTCGCAGTAAATTCGCGGCCTTCGATCTTTGCGAAGCGGCCGTTGCCGCCGAAGAAGTTGTCTACGGTCGCGAAAACGAACTTTGGATCGAGAACGATGAGCGCCGTGCCGCGCAACGGCAGGATCTTGACGAGATTCAGACTGGTCGGAACATGCAGCGAATGCACGTATTCGCTGAACTTCTGCATCTTCACCGGCGCTACGGAGACCTCGGGAGTACGCCGCAGCATGTTGAACAGGTTGGTGCGAAACAGACGTGCGAAACGCTCGTTGATCATTTCGAGCGTCGGCATGCGACCGCGCACGATACGCACCTGATTGGCGAAATCGTACTGACGCGCCTCGCCCGCGGCCGCCTGAGGCTCGGTCTTGACCGCACCACTGTCTACACCGTGCAGAAG
>JBOHZJ010000191.1:0-2050 GCA_050738395.1 Steroidobacter sp. | reverse complement strand
ATCGCCGCGCAATTGATCGCGACGAAACGGCCTGCCTTGCGATTGCTGCAACTGTGCACCGCGCGTGCGACCAGCTCTTTGCCGGTGCCGCTCTCGCCCAGGATCAGCACGGAGACATCTGCGGGCGCAACCTTCTCCACCATCCGGCACACTTTGCGCATCGCATCGTCGGTCGCGATCAGTCCCTCGAACGGCGAATGCAGCTGCGCTTCACGCAGCGCACGGTTCTGCTCTTCAAGCGCATGAATGTGAAACGCGCGGCTGACGATCAGCCGGAGCACGTCGGTATCGACAGGCTTCTGATAGAAATCGTAGGCGCCGAGGGACACGGCGCGCACTGCATTGTCGCGGTCGTGATTTCCCGTGACCACGATCACTTTGGTGCGGGGGGCAAGGCTCAAAATTTCGCGAAGCGTCGCCATCCCCTCATCGACGCCTTCCGCATCCGGCGGCAGACCGAGATCCTGAAGAACCACCGGCGGCTCAAATCGACGTAGCTGTGCGATCGCCTCGGTTCTGCTCGCGGCTATCAGCACCTCATGTTCATCGAAGCACCACTTGAGCTGCTTCTGCAGGCCCACGTCGTCTTCGACTATCAACAGTTTCGGCTTATCGTCGGTCACGACATGACTCGCTCGGTGGGGTTGACTGCGGCCGCGCGGGAGGGCTGCTGGATCAGCGGAAGCGTAATCGAAAAGCGCGTTCCGATTCCGGGACTGCTTTGCACTTCCACCTGGCCGCCTATCATCCGGACGTACTCGCGAACCTGGTAAGCGCCGATACCCATGCCCTTGGAGCCCTTCGTACTGTCGAACGGCCGGAACAGCCTTTCACGCACGAATTCCTGGGCCATCCCGCAGCCGGCGTCGGTTACGTCGATGTAAGCCTTGTCCTCCTCCTGGCGCAGTCCGACTGATATCGCTGCACCCGGGGAACTGGCGTCCTGCGCGTTGCGGATGAGGTGCTCGAGGATGGCGGTCAGACGTTCAGGATCGGCGCGCACCGTCACGGCCGCCGCCTCCGCATCCAGTGTCGGAATTGGCGCACGACCGCTGCAATGCTCGATAGCTTCGCGCGCCAGTTCGGTCAGATTCACTTCCGAGGATCTCGGCATCGCCGAACTGCCTCCGAGCTGCTCGATGAGACGCGTCATTCGCTCGACTGTATTTGCGATGGTGTCGATCGTGTCTTCGATGAATTCGGGATTGTGCTTGTGGCGGCTCGCATTCGAGACAACCAGCTTGAGCTGCGCGACGGAATTCTTCAGATCGTGCATGAGAAACGCAGTGAGTCGATTGTAGGCTTCGAACTGGCCGCTCTCTGCGAGCCTGCGATCCGCCTCATGCTGGGCAATGTGAGTCGCCACATGGCGTCCGACTGTCTTGAGCAGATCCCGATCCTCGTACGTCAGCTCGAAAGGCGGCGGGGGGGCGTAGAGCAGGACAAATCCGACCAGCCGATCGAGCTGCAGCAACGGCGAGAGAATGCGTATCTCGGGATTTCGGGCGATCCAGTCCGGCAGCATCAGGTTGTCGTACACATCCGGGGTGCGCCTGTATTCCTGCAAGTCGATGATCCATCGGGTTCGGTCGAGAAAATGCGGCAACTCTTCGTCCAGACGCATTTCACCGATCTCAGGGATTTCGTCCAGGCGCAGCGGCCAGGCGGCCGCCGGGGCGAAGCGCTTTGCAGCCTCATCCAGCGTGAACAGCACGCCGGCGGGACTCGAGAAGATCTGCGCAATGGCGCGGATGGAAGTCCGTCTGACGTCGCCTTCATGCGCAGAGGACAAGGTGCTGATAAAGCGCAGCCATTCGATCCGATAGTCGTACTTGTTGCGATAAAAGTGTTTGCTGATGAAGACCCGAGCCTGCCGGCGCAATGGGTTCGAGGCCACCAGGAAAACGAGAACGACCAGCGCTCCGGCAAAGAACATGATCTGGCCGAGCTGTCCCCAGGCGCCGCCGATCTCGCGCACGTAGTAGCCGCCGACGGCCATCATCAGTAGATAGGCTCCAACGCCGATGAAGGTCGTCGTATAGAAGACAAC
>JBOHZJ010000190.1:0-3512 GCA_050738395.1 Steroidobacter sp. | reverse complement strand
GCGCAACTCCTATCCATTCCTGCACGCCGATCGCCTCAAGACGCCGACGCTGTTCCTGTGCGGCGAACGCGACTTCAACGTGCCGCTGCTCAACTCAGAACAGATGTACCAGGCGCTGCGAAGCGAGGGCGTCGATACGCAACTCATCATCTACCCGGATCAGTTCCACGGCCTGCGCAAGCCAAGCTATCTGAAGGATCGGATGCAGCGGTACCTGGATTGGTATGGGAAATATTTGAAGAACCAGGAATGAAGAGCCGCGAAAGACCGCAAAAAAGAACGGGTAATCAAACCGGAATCCGCGCAACTTGGTGTGCTGCACGGTCATCAGTGCGACGTCCAATGAATAACCTCCTAACTCCCGTTCGCGTTGAGCCCCTCGAAACGATCCGGATCCGCTGTTGGGATCCCTTCGATAAACTCGGGCGAACGGAGATTTGTGTGCACCTTATGGTGGGACACCAGAGTAGCCGCGCGAAGTAGATCCGTCGGACGATTTACCAATTGACTCCTTTTTGCGGTCCTTCGCGGCTCTCCTCTTCCTCATTGCGACTTGTAAACCTCGCCGCCCTTCATCACGAACTGCACGTTCTCCAGAACGCGCACGTCCGTGAGCGGGTCGCCTCGTACAGCGATGAGGTCGGCGTAGTGGCCGGGCGCGATCGCGCCGAGTTGGTCCTTGCGCCCCAGCGCGTCGGCGCCGTTGATCGTGGCGGCCTGGATTGCCTGCATGGGCGTCATGCCGTAGCGAACCATGACCGCGAGTTGCTTTGAACTGTCGCCGTGCCGATGCACGCCGGTGTCCGTGCCCATCGTGAGCCTGACGCCAAGCTTCACCGCCTTGCGAAAATTCTCACGCTGAATCTCTGCGACTTCGCGGTCCTTGCGCAGGAATTCTTCCAGCTCACCGCGCTTCGGACCTTCGCTCTGCGTGTATTCGGTGTTGTAGATGTCCATCGACAGGTATGTGCCCGCCTGCTTCGCCAGCCTCAAACCTTCCTCATCAATGAGGCTCGCGTGTTCCACTGTGTCCACGCCTGCGCGAATCGCGACTTTGATTCCATCCGCGCCATGCGCGTGCACCGCGACCTTCCGACCATGCATGTGCGCCTCATCGACCAGGGCGGCGACTTCCGCCGCCGTGTACTGCTGCCCGCCGACCTTGGTTCCCTTTGAGAACACGCCGCCGGTGCCGCAGTACTTGATGACGTCGACGCCGTACTTGACGTTGCGCCGTACGCCGCGCCGCACGCCTTCGACGCCGTCCGCCACACCGTCCGACTGATGATCGAATTCGGGCGCGAGCATGTTGTCGTCGCAGTGGCCGCCGGTGATTCCGAGCGACGGCCCGGAGACGAGCATTCGCGGGCCGGGTGCATCGCCATCATTGATAGCGTCACGTAGCGCGACATCCGTGAATCCGGTCGCGCCGACGTCGCGGATCGTGGTCACGCCGGCCAGCAATGTCGCTCTCGCATTGGCGGCGCCTTTGAGCGCGATCCGCGGATGAGAAAGGCCGTAGCCGTGATACGGCGGCAGAGCGGGATCAGAAGTCACATGCGTGTGCGTGTCGATCAGGCCGGGCAATACGGTGTGCGAAGACAGATCGATGACCTTCGCACCAGCTGGTGTATTCACTGCACTCGCCGCACCGACCGCTTCAATGCGATCGCCGCGAAGGACGATCACTTGATTGTCGAGCACCTTGCCGGCTGCGACGTCGATGAGCCGACCGGCGCGAATTATGCTGACGGAGGACGAAGCATCCGCGGCGAAGGCCGAGACGCCAGAGGATTGCAGGATGATGAGAACTGCGATGAAAACTGCACGCATGTGTCGAGGCGCCTTGGATGCAAACGATCCCGGCATATTGCCGGGCCGGTACGCCGCGTTACAACAGAATCGCTCTGTTGCTATATACAGCGTTTGGGCGATCATACGGCGCGATGAGCACACATATATATGAGCGAACCCCGACGACTTTCGGGGAAAAGCTGAACCCGGCTCAGCACCGCGCGGCGACGTTCGGCGCTGGCGGACAGTCCGGCTTCACGGCGGGGCCGCTGCTGATCATCGCGGGGGCCGGGACCGGCAAGACGAACACGCTCGCGCATCGCGTCGCGCATCTGTTGCTGAACGGCGTTGCGCCCGAACGCGTCCTGCTGTTGACGTTCACTCGGCGCGCGGCGCAGGAGATGTTGCGTCGGGCGGAGCGCATCACGATGGAAACGTTGCGCACAGCAAATCGCGGCGCTCCCGTCCCCGCCAATGCGACGCGACAGTTGTGGTCTGGGACGTATCACTCCATCGGCAATCGTCTGCTGCGCGAGTACGCGCAGGTTGTGGGCCTCGAACCGTCCTTCTCAGTGCTCGATCGCGGCGACGCCGCTGATCTGCTCGACTTCCTGCGTCAGGAACTCGGGCTCGCGAAGAAGGAGAAGCGCTTTCCACGGAAGGACGCCTGCCTTGCCATCTATTCGCATCGCGTCAACAGCCGCCAGCCGCTCGCGCGCACACTGGAGGAAAACTTTCCCTGGTGCAGCGACTGGGCGGAAGAATTAACGCAGCTCTATCGTCGCTATGTCGAGGTCAAGCACGCGCAGCAGCTGCTCGACTACGACGACCTGCTGCTCTACTGGAGCCTTCTGGTGCAGGAGCCGCGGCTCGCGCGGGAGATCGGCGATCGCTTCTCACATGTGCTGATCGACGAGTATCAGGATACGAACACGTTGCAGGCGCAGATCGTGTATGCGATCAAACCCGACGGCGTCGGTGTGTGCGTGGTCGGCGACGACGCACAGGCGATCTACTCGTTTCGAGCGGCGACGGTCGAGAACATCCTGTCCTTCCCCGAGCGCTTCTCGCCGCCCGCCGAGATCATCAAGCTCGAGGAGAACTATCGCTCCGTACAGCCGATTCTCGATGCGGCGAACGTACTGATGGGCGACAGCCCGCGCCAGTACCAGAAACAGCTGCGCTCGGAGCGCGCCTCGAATCGCAAACCCGCGTATGTGACGGTGCAGGACGATCAGGCGCAGGCGCTTTACATCGTCGGGCAGATTCTGGCTGCACGTGAACAGGGCGAGTTGCTTCGCAGGCAGGCGGTGCTCATGCGCAATTCCCATCACAGCGATGTGCTCGAGCTCGAGCTCGTTCGCCGCAACATTCCCTATGTGAAGTACGGCGGCCTGAAATTCCTCGAAGCCGCGCACGTCAAGGATGTACTGGCGCTGCTGCGCTGGGCCGACAATCCGCGCAATCGGCTGGCGGGATTTCGAGCGCTGCAATTGCTGCCCGGCGTCGGACCGGCGACAGCCGATCGCTGCCTGAAAGTCTTCGAAGCGAGCGGCTACGTATGGTCGACGCTGGCTGCCTATCAAATGCCGACAGCCGCCGCGACCGACTGGAATGGGCTCACTGAACTGTTGCTCGATCTGGCCGAGGCAAATGAATGGGCCGGTCAGCTGGGCCGGCTGCGCAAGTGGTACGAGCCGCAACTCGAACGCATTTAC
>JBOHZJ010000189.1:0-9933 GCA_050738395.1 Steroidobacter sp. | reverse complement strand
ATCTCATCCTTCGAAAAGTCCCCTTGTATGAACTCCACGCCGATGATCTCGTCCATGGCGAGAATATCGAGCGCGATAAGCCGTCCCGTGCCGCGCAGAACGCGAGCGGCATACTGGCTCCAGCCGCCCGGCGCTGCGCCCAGATCGACGATCGTCATGCCGGACCGGATGATTCTGTCGGTGCGCTGGATCTCTTCGAGCTTGAAAACGGCGCGCGAGCGATAGCCCGCCTCGCGGGCGCGTTTCACGAACACGTCGCTCTCATGCTCCTGCAGCCAGCGTCGACTCGATTTGGTACGTTTAACCATTAGAAGCGTCGATTCCTTCGCGAGCTGGCCGCATGCAGGTTCCCACGTGGAGACAGACGCAGCATGAATTCTGCCGCCAGCAAGAAGTGAATTCTCGAATGAAACTGACTGAAAAACAGAAGAAACATCTGCGCGGTCTCGCACATGGGCGAGATCCTGTCGTGATGATCGGACAATCCGGTCTTTCCCCGGGCGTTGCGAACGAACTCGAGATCGCGCTCGGCGCGCATGAACTGGTGAAGGTGCGAGCCCGCGTCGGCGATCGCGAACAACGCGATGCAATCCTGAGTGGGCTTGCGGAACAGACCGGCAGCGAACTGATTCAGCGCATCGGCAACGTCGGCGTGTTCTATCGGCCGCACAAGGAACGGCCGCGCATCATGCTGCCGGGCGATTGACGCGCCACGCGAGCACGAACGCCGTAACGCACGCGATCGCGAACAGCGCTGCCGAAACACCGTGGAGCATGCCGAAGCGGGCCATGTCGCCGGTAGCGCGCGCCGCGTCCATGACTGGACGCAGCAACACTTCGCTGGCCAGTGGGGCGCCGGCGGTTATGGCTATCAGCACAAGCTTGCCGCCCCGCGAGCCACGCGGCTCGCGTGACATCAGGATTCCGCTCAGCGCTATCGCGATCGCAAATCCCAGCCATGTTTCGATTCTGAAGAAATGACCTGCGAGCTCGCCAGCCAGGCGACGGTCGCTTAGGGTCGCGAATAGGACTGGCGCAACGACGCCGCAGATCGTCCAGAGACTTCCGGCCCAAAACGTGACGAGAAGGGATTCGAGGCGCCGCACTCAGACGTACTTTACCGCCATGATCTCGTACGAGCGTGTCCCGTTCGGCGCGACCACGTCGACGACGTCGCCTCGAGACTTGCCGACCAGCGCGCGCGCGATCGGGGACGAAACAGAGATCAATCCGCTTTTGATATCGGCCTCGGCGTCGCCGACGATCTGATACACGACCTTGCCGCCGTCATCCTGGTCATCGAGATCGATCGTCGCGCCAAAAACAACTTTGTCGGTCGCCGGCAAGAGCGTGACGTCGATGATCTCGGAGTTCGAAAGATGAGCTTCGATGTCCTTGACACGGCCTTCGATGAAGCTCTGCTGTTCGCGTGCGGCGTGATACTCGGCGTTCTCGCTCAGATCGCCGTGGCTGCGCGCCTCGGCGATCGCCTGGATCACCCGCGGTCGATCCTCACTCTTCAGGCGCTTCAATTCGGCGCGCAGGCGCTGCGCGCCTTTCAGCGTCAGCGGCATCCGCCTCATGACAAAAGTTCCTGATGCAGATCCTGCAGACGATTCACATCGACCTCATTCATGTGTGCAATCGCATCGCACGTCGCCAGACCGGCGGCGACAGTGGTGTAGTAGGTGATTCTCTTGTGGACGGCCTGGCGCCGGATGGAGCGCGATTCGAAAATCGCCTGTTTGCCCTCCGTCGTGTTCACGATCAGCGAAATTTCATCGTTCTTGATCATATCGACGATATGCGGCCGGCCCTCGCGCACCTTGTTGGCGCTGCGGCACGGAATGCCCGCATCCGAAATCGCCTTCGCCGTGCCGGATGTGGCCACGATCTCGAACCCTTGTGCGACCAGCCGCCGAGCGAGTATGACCGCCGCCGGCTTATCGCGCTCACGAACGCTGATGAGGCACACGCCGCGCGTCGGCAGTGTAATCCCCGAGGCCAACTGGGCCTTTGCATAGGCTTCGCCGAACGACCGGCCCGTTCCCATGACTTCCCCGGTCGATTTCATTTCCGGACCGAGAATCGGATCGGCTTCGGGAAACTTGGCGAACGGAAACACGGCTTCCTTCACTGCGAAGAATTTCGGTACGCGCTCGCCCTGCACGCCAAGCTCTTTCAGCTTCGCGCCGGCCATGACCCGCGCCGCAATCTTGGCGAGCGGCACGCCGGTCGCCTTCGAGACGAACGGTACGGTGCGAGATGCGCGCGGGTTCACCTCCAGAATGTAGACGATGCCATTCTGAATGGCGAACTGAATGTTCATCAGGCCGACGACCTTCAGCGCGTGAGCGAGCTTGCGCGTCTGATCCTTCAGTTCAGCCTGTGTTTCGAGGCTGAGGCTATTTGGCGGCAGCGAGCAGCCCGAATCGCCCGAATGCACTCCGGCCTGCTCGACGTGCTCCATGATCCCGCCGATGTACACGTCCTCACCATCGCAGATCGCATCGACATCCACTTCGATCGCCAGATCCAGAAAGCGATCGAGCAGCACCGGACTGTCATTCGACACTTTGACCGCATCCGTCATATAGACGCGCAGATCGTCCTCGTTGAACACGACCTCCATGGCGCGCCCACCGAGCACATAAGAGGGACGCACAACGAGCGGGAAGCCGACCGTGCGCGACATCGTCAACGCCTGCTCTTCAGTACGTGCGGTGCAGGCAGGCGGTTGCTTGAGATTGAGCTTCTGCACGAGCTGCTGGAAACGCTCGCGATCCTCGGCGACATCGATCGAGTCGGGCGTCGTTCCGATGATAGGCGCGCCAGCCGCTTCGAGTGCACGGCACAGCTTCAGCGGCGTCTGACCGCCGTACTGCACGATCACCCCGACCGGCTTCTCCTTATCTATGACTTCCATGACGTCTTCGAACGTCAGCGGCTCGAAGTACAGCCGATCCGAAGTGTCGTAGTCGGTCGAAACCGTCTCCGGATTGCAGTTGACCATGATCGTTTCGAAGCCTGCCTCGCGCAGCGCAAGCGCGGCGTGCACACAGCAGTAATCGAACTCGATACCCTGGCCGATGCGGTTGGGGCCGCCGCCCAGAATCATGATCTTCTTGCGGTCGGACGGGGCGGCTTCGCACTCTTCGTCATAAGAGGAATACAGGTATGCCGTCGAGGTGGCGAACTCGGCTGCGCACGTATCCACGCGCTTGTAGATCGGCCGGATGCCCATTGTGATCCGCCGGCGGCGGACGCTTGCCTCATCGACGCCAAGCAAGGTCGCGAGCCGTCGATCGGAAAAACCCTTGCGCTTGAGAGCGCGCACTCGATCACGCTCGAACGCTTCCAGCCCCTGCGCCTGAACCGCCTGTTCCTCGCGAACCAGATCTTCGATTTGCGAGAGAAACCACGGATCGATGCGCGACAGCGAGTGAACCTCCTCGAAGGAGAAGCCGCAGCGCATCGCATCCGCGACGTAGCGCAACCGGTTCGGGCCGGGCATGCGCAGCTCTTCGCGTAGTTTGTGTTGCTCGTCTTCGGCGATCGGCAGACGCAGAATCGGGTCGAGGCCGTCGATTCCGGTCTCCAGTCCACGCAGGGCTTTTTGCAGCGATTCCTGGAATGTGCGGCCAATCGCCATCACTTCGCCGACCGATTTCATCTGCGTCGTCAGGCGATCGTTGGCCCCGGGGAACTTCTCGAACGTGAAGCGCGGCACCTTCGTGACCACGTAATCGATGGTCGGCTCGAATGACGCGGGCGTCGCACCGCCCGTGATGTCGTTTCGCAGTTCATCCAGCGTGTAGCCGACGGCGAGCTTCGCCGCGATCTTGGCGATCGGAAATCCGGTCGCTTTGGAAGCCAGCGCGGAAGAACGCGAAACGCGCGGATTCATCTCGATGATGAACAGGCGGCCGTCGTCCGGATTCAGCGCGAACTGTACATTCGATCCGCCGCATTCGACGCCGATCTTGCGCAGCACAGCGATCGACGCGTTGCGCATGCGCTGATATTCCTTGTCGGTCAGCGTCTGTGCGGGCGCGACGGTGATCGAGTCGCCCGTATGCACGCCCATCGGATCGAGATTCTCGATCGAGCAGATGATGATGCAGTTGTCCTTGCGATCGCGCACCACTTCCATCTCGTACTCTTTCCAGCCGATGACGGATTCCTCGAGCAGCACTTCGCTCGTCGGTGAGGCGTCGAGACCGCGAGCCACGATTTCTTCGAACTCTTCGCGGTTGTAGGCGATGCCGCCGCCCGAGCCGCCAAGCGTGAACGAAGGACGGATGACGGTCGGGAAGCCGATCTCGGACTGAACCGCATGCGCTTCCTCCATGCTGTGAGCGATTCGCGAACGCGGCGACTCGAGACCGATCTCGCGCATGGCGTTACGGAAGCGCTCCCGGTCTTCCGCCATATCGATCGCCTCGCGCGACGCTGCGATCAATTCAACGCCGTATTTTTCCAGCACTCCCTCGCGCACGAGATCGAGCGCACAGTTCAGTGCAGTCTGCCCGCCCATCGTCGGCAGCAAGGCGTTCGGCCGTTCTTTCGCGATGATGCTTTCGACCGTTCGCCAATGAACTGGCTCGATGTAGACGGCGTCAGCCGTTTCCGGATCCGTCATGATCGTCGCGGGGTTCGAGTTGACGAGAATGACGCGATAGCCCTCCTCCTTGAGCGCCTTGCAGGCCTGTGCGCCTGAATAATCGAACTCGCATGCCTGGCCGATCACGATCGGCCCCGCGCCGATGATCAGGACGCTTTGAATATCTGTTCGCTTGGGCATTTGTTGGTCAGGCTTCCGCGGCTCGCTGACCGCCGTCGCGCGCTGCGCTCTGCGCGTTGAGCCGGTCGTGGATCATCGCAATGAACCGCGCGAACAGGAGCTGCACATCCTGCGGTCCCGGGCTCGCTTCGGGGTGACCCTGAAAGCTGAACGCCGGCCGGTCGGTGCGCTCGATGCCTTGCAGCGATCCATCGAACAGCGACTTGTGCGTCGTCTTCACGTTGGGGCCGAGCGTCGACTCATCGACCGCGAATCCATGATTCTGACTGGAGATCAACACGCGGCCAGTAGCGATATCCAGCACCGGATGGTTTGCGCCGTGATGACCGAATTTCATCTTTACGGTCTTTGCATCGCTTGCAAGACCAAGCAACTGATGGCCGAGACAGATCCCGAAGACCGGAATATCGGTCTCGAGGAATTTCTTGATCGCTTCGATCGCGTAAGTGCACGGCTCCGGATCGCCGGGTCCGTTCGACAGAAAGATTCCTTCCGGATTCATCGCCAGCACTTTCTCCGCCGGCGTCTGCGCCGGCACGACAGTGACACGGCAGCCGTGGTCGCTGAGACAGCGCAGAATGTTGCGCCGGATTCCATAATCGTACGCGACGACGTGGAGGCGCTGACCGGGTCGCGCCTTGGGTCCCGTTTCCAGACCCCAGTTCGTACCTTCATTCCACTGATAGACGCGCTTGGTCGAAACGACCTTCGCGAGATCCATGCCCTTGAGACCGGGGAATTTCCGCGCCGCATGAGTCGCGGCGACTGCGTCAGCTTTCTCACCCGTCATGATGCAACCAGCGAGGGCGCCCTTCTCGCGCAGGATTCGAGTCAGCCTGCGTGTGTCGATATCCGCAATCGCAACCGTCTTGCCGCGCTGAAGAAAACTCTCCAGCGATTCCGAGGCGCGCCAACTGGAATGCATCGCGGGCAAGTCGCGAATGATGAGACCTGCGGCGTATACCGCAGCGGCTTCCAGGTCCTCCGGATTGGTTCCGGTGTTGCCGATGTGCGGATAGGTGAGAGTGACAATCTGTCTGCAATAGGACGGGTCAGTCAGAATCTCCTGATATCCCGTCATGGCGGTGTTGAACACCACCTCGCCCGTCGTGTTGCCTTTGGCTCCGATGGATCGGCCGTGGAAAACCGTGCCGTCTTCGAGCGCAAGGACTGCGGCCTGGGTCACTATGTGGCTCCCGTGTCAGTCGTTTCAGACGCGCATGCGGAAGGCGAGATGGGCGTTTCGGCCGATCCCGCTTACAAAAAATTTCACCGCGTGCTGAAGAAAGCAGTCTACGCGAGCGGTCATGAGAGGTCTATCGAAAAAACACCGGCGACATGACTGAGCATCATGACTCCGGCCGCTCACTCACGTGTCTCGCAACCCCAGTACATCCTGCATTGAATAGAGACCGGGTTTGCGGCCCGCGATCCACCGCGCTGCCTGCACCGCACCTCGAGCGAACGCCATGCGATCGCTCGCACGATGCGTCAGCTCGATGCGTTCGCCGCTGCCGGCGAACGTCACTGTGTGGTCGCCAATCACATCGCCGCCGCGGAATACTGAAAAGCCAATCGCACCGCTGTGACGTGCGCCCGTCGCGCCGCGCCGTGCGTAATCAGCGACATCATCGAGCGACACCTGTCGACCTGTCGCGGCGGCCGCGCCCAGCGCGAGCGCTGTGCCGGACGGCGCGTCCTTTTTATTGCGGTGATGCGCCTCGAACACTTCGATGTCGTAGCCGCTATCCAGCTTGCGCGCGGCGAGTTCTACCAGCTTCAGCAACAAGTTCACGCCCAGGCTCATGTTGGGCGCACTGAGAATCGCGATCTGACGCGCCGCCTGCGTAATGTATTCGCGGGTCGGTTCGTCATGTCCCGTCGTTCCAATCACGATAGGACAATCTGCAGCAATGCAGGCATCGATGTTTCCGCAGGTCGCCTCTGGCAGAGTGAAGTCGATCGCAACTCCGACGCCCTTCAGCGCCGCCGCCGGATCCGACGTGATCGCCATGTTTCTGGCGGCGCCGCCGGCGAGTGCGCTCACATCCTGCCCGCGCCATTGGCTGTTCGCGGAGGCGCTCGCACCGCCCAGAACCACGGCGTGCGCCTCATCGATCGCTGCGACCAGCGCACGCCCCATTCGACCGCTGACGCCGAGTATCGCTACGCGCAGTTCCGTCGCGGCCATCGCAATCAGCTCCGGATCGTCTCGAAGAAGCGCTTGACGCCGTCCAGCCACGACCGCTCGCGCGGACTGTGGTTGCGTGAACTGGTGTGGACCGAGTCATCGAACCTGCGTAGCTGCTCTTTCTGTTCGTCGGTCAGATTCACCGGCGTTTCGATGACCACCCGGCAGAACAGATCGCCTGTTGGCCCGCCCCTCACCGGCGTGACGCCCTTCTCGCGCAATCGGAACACGCGCCCGGACTGAGTCTCTGTGGGCACCTTCAGATCGACGTGGCCGCCGAGCGTTGGCACCTGGACCGTGCCGCCGAGCGTCGCGGTCGCGAAGCTGACGGGCACTTCGCATGACAGGTGGCTGCCATCACGCTCGAAGATCGCGTGCTCACGAACGCGAATCTCCACATACAGATCGCCCGGCGGGCCGCCGTTGCGCCCCGCTTCGCCCTCGCCGGCGAGCCGAATCCGATCACCGGTGTCGACGCCGGCCGGGGCTTTGACGGACAGCGTCTTCTTCTTGCGCAATCGACCCTGACCGAGACAGGAATCACAGGGTTCGCTGATAACCTGGCCGCGGCCCTTGCAGCGCGGGCAGGCCTGTTGCACGGCGAAGAAGCCCTGCTGCATCCGCACCTGACCAATGCCGTTGCAGGTCTCGCAGGTGACCGCTTTCGATCCCGGCGCAGCGCCTGTGCCCTTGCACGGTTCGCATTCGCCGAGCGTGGTGAAATCGATCGTCGCGGTGTGGCCGAATACCGCCTGTTCGAGATCGAGTTCCAGGTCGTAACGCAGGTCGGCCCCGCGGAAGACCTGGCGACCGCCGCCGCGACGTCCTGCGCCGAAGATGTCGCCGAAGACGTCGCCAAAAATGTCGCTGAACGCGTCCGACGAAGTGAAACCGCCGCCGCCGCCGCGCGCGCTTAGCCCCTCATGCCCATACTGATCGTAAACCGCACGCTTCTGCGCATCCGTCAGCACCTCATAGGCTTCCTTCCCTTCCTTGAATTTATCTTCCGCCTCGTGATCGTTCGGGTTTCGGTCCGGATGAAATTTCATCGCAAGGCGGCGATACGCCTTCTTGATCTCGGCCTCAGCGGCGGTGCGCGGCACGTCGAGCACCTTGTAGTAATCGCGCTTGGACATTGTTATCTGATCGAAGGTAAGTTGGCCGCCGCGAACTGTGCGTCACGCGGCGGCCATAGTCGAGCCATGCAATCCGATCCGTTGGGTCGCAGCGTCCTGCACCCCTCAACCGATCGATGTTTACTCAGTCCTTCTTTTTGTCCTTCACTTCTTCGAACTCGGCGTCCAGCACGTCGTCCTTCGCTCCGGCGCTCGGACCTCCAGTTGCGCCTTCGGCGCCGCTCTCGCCCGTCGCCCCCGCCTGCGCATAAGCCTGCTGTGCAATCGTGGCGGATGCCTGAGCCAACGCGTTCGCCTTGGTGTCGATCACGTCCTTGTCATCGCCGCCCAACGCGCGCTTGAGATCGGAGATCGCCGATTCGATGCTCGCCCGATCAGTCGGAGCTACCTTTTCGCCCAGATCCTTCAGCGACTTTTCGGTCGTGTGCACGAGCGCGTCCGCCTTGTTGCGCGACTCGACGAGTTCGCGGAACTTGCGATCCTCTTCGGCGTGCGCCTCGGCGTCCTTGACCATCTGCTTGATCTCATCTTCGGACAGACCGCTCGAGGCCTTGATGACGATCTTCTGCTCCTTGCTGGTGGCCTTGTCCTTCGCCGACACGTTCAGGATCCCGTTGGCGTCAATATCGAAGGTCACTTCGATCTGCGGCATACCGCGCGGGGCCGGCGGAATGCCTTCCAGGTTGAACTGACCGAGCGACTTGTTATCGCTGGAACGTTGGCGCTCGCCCTGAAGTACGTGGATCGTCACGGCGCCCTGGTTGTCGTCCGCCGTCGAGAACGTCTGATTCGCCTTGGTCGGAATCGTCGTGTTCTTCTCGATCAGCTTCGTCATCACGCCGCCCAGCGTTTCGATGCCGAGCGACAGCGGCGTTACATCGAGCAGCAATACGTCCTTGACTTCGCCCGACAACACGCCGCCTTGAATTGCGGCGCCCACGGCGACCGCTTCATCCGGATTTACGTCCTTGCGCGGCTCCTGACCGAAGAGGTCTTTTACAGCCTTCTGGACCAGCGGCATGCGCGTCTGGCCGCCGACGAGAATGACTTCGGAGACTTCCTTGATCGACAAGCCGGCGTCCTTGAGGGCGACGCGGCACGGTTCAATCGTACGCTGCACGAGTTCCTCGACGAGCGATTCGAGCTTCGCACGCGTCAGCTTGATGCTGAGGTGCTTCGGCCCGGAGGCGTCTGCAGTGATGTAGGGGAGATTGATCTCCGTCTGCTGACTCGACGACAGCTCGATCTTCGCCTTCTCCGCAGCTTCCTTCAGGCGCTGCATGGCGAGCGGATCGCGCCGCACGTCGACGCCGCTTTCCTTTTTGAACTCCTCGCCGAGGTAATCGATGATGCGCTTGTCGAAGTCCTCGCCGCCGAGGAAGGTATCGCCGTTCGTCGCGAGCACCTCGAACTGACGTTCGCCGTCGACGTCCGCGATCTCGATGATGGACACGTCGAACGTGCCGCCGCCCAGGTCGTATACCGCAATCTTGCGATCCCCGCCCTGCTTGTCGAGGCCGTACGCGAGCGCCGCCGCCGTCGGCTCGTTGATGATGCGCTTTACGTTGAGCCCTGCGATGCGCCCCGCGTCCTTCGTCGCCTGGCGCTGCGAGTCATTGAAGTAGGCAGGCACCGTCACGACAGCTTCAGTGACAGGCTCGCCGAGAAAATCCTCGGCCGTCTTCTTCATCTTCATGAGGACGCGCGCCGAGATTTCCGGCGGCGCCATCTTCTTGCCGTTCACCTCGATCCAGGCGTCGCCGTTGTCGGCCTTGATGATCTTGTAGGGGACCATCTTGATG
>JBOHZJ010000188.1:0-2230 GCA_050738395.1 Steroidobacter sp. | reverse complement strand
GGCATGCTCCGCGCGGCCGCCAGATATGAAGCGCAGCAGTCCTTTGACTAGTCACTAGTCACTCCCGCATAAAGGTACGTACGTGACACTGTTACGGGACAAATGACACAGTGATACAGTCGCGTCGCTCTCTGGCAGGGGTAAGGCATGAGAGATTCCAGTGCGATGCAGCACGCCGCGGACGTTTTGCAGTTCGTGCGCGGCCTCGATGCGGGAGCAACAGTTCGCCGACGCGTGCTGAACTCTGCGATTGGAGGTTCATGGCGCCGCTGCGCTCTCGACTACTCGCTCGATCCATCGCGTCACTACGTCCCGACGGTGGTCGATGCGAGCCTGCTCGAAGAGCGGCGCACGCAGCACGCGGATCTGGTGCAGATCGCCTCGGCGGAAATCGACTGGCTGTACGACTACATCGCCGAGTCCGGATACGCGCTCGTGCTCACGGATGCGAGCGGCATCGTGCTGTACGAGAAGACCGACGCGACGCTCTGCGACACTTTTCACTCGGCCGGACTCCTGGTTGGGGCCGACTGGAGCGAGCAGCGCGAGGGGACGAACGGCATTGGCACCTGCATCGCCGAGAACGGGCCGATCATCGTCCATCGCGACGAGCACTTTCGGGCCTGCCACATCGGGCTCTCCTGCTTCGGTTCGCCGATCCATGACCCTTCCGGCGCGCTCGTCGCCGTACTGGACGCATCCACGTTGAGCGCTCGCGAGCAGCGCTCGGATCTTGCGCACACGATGGCGCTCGTAAATCTGTCGGCGCGATTGATCGAGAAATGTCTGTTCCTGCGGCACTTCCAGCACAGCCAGCTGCATCAGGCCCTGGTGTTTCGCTTTCACGCACGCCCGGAGTTCGTCAATCTGCAACACGATGGCGCTCTCGCACTCTCCGGCGACGCCACAGTGATCGCGGTCGACGAAACTGCAGTACGACTTCTGGGCGCCGGCAACCGGACCGAGCTGATCGGGCGCAGCATCGACCAGATTTTTGATGTACGCGCCAGGGAGCTGATGGATCCGGCGTTCGGCCCGCAGGCCGCGTTGCGGCCGGTGCGCGACGCCCTCCTCGGGCGGAAATTCTTCGCCAGCGTGGATCGCTGTACATCAGGCGCATCGCGAACATCGAGCATTGCGGCGCGCGCGTCGCTGTCACGCGTCATGCAACTGGCGCCCTCCGGCAGCCGCCGATCTCCCCTGACCCTCGAAGAACTCGCGGGCGAAGACCCGCAAATGCTTCGCAATATACGTAGCGCCCACCGTATCGCGGTTTCGCGTGTACCCGTCATGATTCAGGGGCCGACCGGCGCGGGCAAGGAGATGTTCGCACGCGCTCTGCACGCCGCGAGCGGTCGCGAATTGCACCCCTTCGTCGCGCTCAACTGCGCCGCCATACCGGAGTCGCTCATCGAGAGCGAGCTGTTCGGCTATCGGTCGGGCGCGTTCACCGGCGCGCGCAAGGAGGGAATGAAGGGCAAAATCCTGCAATCCTCCGGCGGCACGCTCTTCCTGGACGAGATCGGCGACATGCCGCTCATGCTGCAGACGCGTCTGCTGCGCGTCCTCGAAGAACAGGAAGTCGTTCCGCTTGGGACGGAAACGCCGATCAAGGTCGATCTGCGCGTCGTCTGCGCATCGCATCAGAACCTGCGCGGCATGCTCTCTCGCGGAGAGTTTCGCGAGGATCTCTACTATCGCCTCAACGGCATCACGCTCGAGCTGCCTCGCCTTGCGCAGCGGACCGACAAGGAACGTCTGATCCGGGAGTTTCTTGCGGCGGAGACGAACGATGGCCGACCCGCGGCTATCGAAATGGACGCTTTCCAGCGCCTGCTCGCCTACAGCTGGCCCGGCAACATCCGTGAGCTGCGCAACGTGATCCGCACGGCGCTCGCGATCTGCGACGGCGGCGTAGTGCGCCTGAGCGATCTGCCAAGCGAAGTTCGCTACGGCGCAACCTGCGATGCAGCAGCGGCGCCCGGCGGGTCGGAGTTCGCTTCGGCGTCGCTGCAATCCTCCGCAGAGCGCGAGGATGTGCTGCGAGCCATCCGCGAGAGCAATGACAACATGTCGCGGGCCGCAGAAAATCTTGGCGTGAGTCGCAATACCCTGTATCGGCGCTGCAAGCGGCTCGGGATTCCGGTCGGGCGCCGCTAGTGGTGAATCAGCGACTAGCGACTAGTCCGAGAAAGAGTCCCGGCGATTGATCCTCATCTGCACCTTATTC
>JBOHZJ010000187.1:0-3483 GCA_050738395.1 Steroidobacter sp. | reverse complement strand
GCGTGACGACGGCCAAGGACGACGTGCTGCAGGGAACTCTCGACATGCTGGTCCTCCGGGCCTGCAGCTCGAACCCATGCACGGGTGGGGCATCACGGAGCGCATCGAGCAGTGGTCCGAGAGCGTGCTGCAGCTCGGACAAGGAACGCTCTCTCCGGCCCTCTATCGGCTCGAACGGAAGGGCCTGATCCGGTCCGACTGGCGCCTGACCGAGAACAACCGTCGTGCCGGTACTACTCGCTCACGGCTCTTGGAAGGCGTCGCTTGGTCGACGAGCTCGCGCAGTCGCGTCGTATGTCGCGAGCCATAAACCTGGTGATCGAGGCCGGCGCTCAGTAGCGGAGGGACACGATGCGTGGACGACTGACGGGCTGGTTGCGTTCGCTTCGTCACCGTCGCGACCTGGACGGCGCACTCGATGAGGAGCTCCGGTTCCACATCGACGCGCAAATTGAAAGGAACCTGCGGGCCGGTATGCCGCCGGCCGAGGCGCGGCGTCACGCGCTGCTAAGGTTCGGCGGAGTTCAGCGCACACGTGAGGAGACGCGCGACCAGGTCGCCGGAGCCTGGCTGGAAGGCGCGTGGCACGACCTGAAGGGCGCGTGCCGCTCCACCCGCCGCAGTCCGCTGGTCGGCGCCGCCGTCGTGTTGACGCTGGCGCTCGGGGTCGGTGCCAATACGGCCATCTTCGGTGTTCTCTATCAGGCGCTGATTCGGCCACTGCCGTATCCCGATGCAGACCGCTTGGTGTTCGTGTGGAACACGTACCGTGGCTTAGGGATGGAGCGAGGGACTGTCTCTATTCCGGATTATCTGGATCGCAAGAGGCAAGCGCCGGCTCTCGCCGATGCCGCTCTGATGACGCTCGGCTCCGCAGCACTGGCGGAGCGTGGTCCACCGGCTCAGGTCCAGGTGCTCTCGGTCACGCCGTCGTTCTTCACGACGCTGCAGCGGGGACCACTCCTTGGTCGGGCGTTCGATGCCGCGGACGACGTTCCAGGTGCCGACGATATTGCCATTCTGACGTACGGCGTGTGGGCCTCACGCTTTGGTGCCGATCCGGCCATCGTCGGTCGGATCATTCGACTGAGCGGCGAGCCACGACGCGTCGTGGGCGTCCTGCCGCCTGACCTTCACCTCCACTTCCAATTGCCGTGGCGGCAGATCTCCCTTCTTGTGCCGTTCGCGTTCACGCCGCAGCAGATGTCTGACGCGGAGCGGGGGAATGAGTTCAGCGTGATGATCGGACGGCTTGCGCCGGGGGCAACAGTCGCGCGGCTCAACGAACAGATCCGCACGATCGTTGCTCGGAATGTCGAGCGCCTACCGCAGGATCTGGCGTTCGAGCGGGCGAACGGATTCGGCGGCGTCGCCGTCCCGATGCATGAGCAACTGACGGGACACATGGCCGAGGCGTTGGTGGTGCTCCAGCTCGGGGTGCTGGGGATCTTACTCATTGCCTCGGCCAACGTCGCCAACTTGTTGTTGATTCGGGCGACCGGGCGCGGGCGCGAAATGGCGGTGCGGACGGCATTGGGTGCCAGTCCGGTACGTCTGCTACGGCAGTCCTTCGCAGAGGCGATCGTCTGGTCGGTTGCGGGCGGCGTCGGCGGCATCGCCATCGGCATTCTTGGTCTTCGTGTTCTGCTCGCGAGGGCTCAAGGCGGCGACCAGATACCCGAGTACGTAGGACCCGTGTTGCACTGGCCGGTCCTGGCCCTTGCGGCCTGCCTGCTCGGAGTATCCGTCCTGGTGTTCGGTCTCACGCCGGGACTCGCCGCAATATCCCGACCGGTGAAGCTGGTCGACACGACGCGCGGGTCGGCCGGGCGGCGATCCGGCCGGATACGTACGACGCTGGTTGTCGCGCAGACCTCGCTTGCCGTTGTGCTCCTCGTTGGAGCTGGCCTGCTGCTGCGGAGCTTCGCTCAGCTTCTGGACGTGGATCCGGGATTCTCATCCGATCGCGTCCTGACGACGCGTCTCACTCTGCCGCAATCTCGTTACCCCGATACGCGCGCGCTGAGCGACGTCTGGGACCGTGTCCTCGCCGGCGTGCTGCCGCTTCCAGGCGTCAGCACGGTCGGGCTCAGCACGATCGTGCCGCTAACCGGGGATGGCGCGTCGGGCGCCTATCGGATCGTCGGTGCGGAGGATATCGAACCGTCGCCAACTGCGTACTTCCACGGTGTGGCGGGGGACTACTTCCGAGCGATGCAGATTCCGCTCGTCGCCGGACGCGTGTTCAGCGATGCCGACCACGCGGAGAGCCCGATAGTCGTTGTGATCGACGAGCTTCTCGTTGACCGTTACTTTCGGGAGCGCGATCCGGTCGGCCAGCGCATTCGGCGGGGTCAAACCGAACTGACGATTGTGGGCGTCGTACGCACGATTCATCCCGTTGATCTGGCAGAGCCCGCCACAAAGGAACGTATCTATTACTCGGTACGCCAGATCCCGTTCCTGAACCGCGACATGGCGCTCGTGGTCAAGACCGAAACCGACCCACGGCAGATAGTCGGCGAACTGCGCGACGTCATTGGTCGAATCGATCCCGATCTGCCGCTGGCCGACGTGCAGACCATGGACGACGTCGTCGCCGGGTCCCTGCGCGATCGATGGACGCCGACGGTGCTAGTGGGGGGATTCGGCGCGGTGGCCTTGGTGCTTGCAGCGCTTGGCCTCTATAGCGTTCTTGCGTTCGGCGTCTCCCAGCGCGTCCGAGAGCTTGGCATCCGGCAGGCCCTGGGCGCTGACGAACGGACCATCTTCAGAGAAGTGATGGTGCGAGGTGCTTGGTCGGTAGGTATCGGCCTGGTTTTCGGCCTACTAGCCACGGTGGTGCTGACTCGCTACCTCCAAGCACTGCTCTTCGGCGTGAAGGCCTTGGACCTACCAACGATCGGCAGCGCATGCCTCGTCCTGGTTGGTGCTGCTTGGCTCGCGAGTTACGTGCCAGCGCGCCGCGCGACGCGAGTCGATCCGTTGGTAGCGCTGCGCCACGAGTAGCTGTTGAAGGGCGCGAGCCGTCCCGGATGAGTTCTATCGACTGCACATGTTCCTTGAATCGCTCCTGAGTAGTCGCCATATAGCGCGCAATCCGCCCCGGGTACGTCACTCGCCCGAGCGGCGTCATCCAGGAAGAATCACGTAAATTCCCCCGGCCATGGCACAAACTCCTGACACGCCCCTCTGTCCACACCGGATTTCCTCCCGATGCCTCCCTCATGACCTTCAGGGAGCCCATGGACGATCGGCAACCGCGCAGCCGGACTGAGCGCCTCCATGAACAACAGTCTGATCGTGGCAATTGTCGCGGCGTCTCTTCTATCAGGCTGCAGCGGCCGCCCGAGCGCCGACGGCAACGCGCGTGAGGCCGCACTGGCTTCGGACGTTGAGGCGTCCGGGAGCGCCAAAACGCGCTTTGGCGGCTTCTTCTTGCGAGACTTCGACTTGGGCATCGGCGACGGCCTCCTTCACCGT
>JBOHZJ010000186.1:0-4433 GCA_050738395.1 Steroidobacter sp. | reverse complement strand
GTTTACGGAAGAAGGAGGAGGAGCAGGAGAGCCGCGAAAGACCGCATAAAGGAAAAAACCACTTGTGTCGGATCCAGATCCTGCGTCGATCAGGATTTGCGAGCGAGACTCACTACTCCGAAACCACACCTTCTTTTATGCGGTCTTTCGCGGCTCTTCTCTCTCCATCCGATCACCCGCCCATGCGCGCGAACAGCGCATCCTTGTAGCGCCGGCTCAGGCGCAGGCGCTGACCACGTCGCAGTTGCACTTCGTGGTCGCCTTTGAACAATGGCGTCAGCGCCTGGATTTCTGCGATGTTGACCGCGACGGATTTGTGAATGCGCACGAAGCGCTGTTCTCCAAGTTGCACCAACAGATCCTGTAACGTCCGTCGCAAAAGATAGTCGCGCGCGACTGTGTGTACGTGCACGTAGTTATCGTCTGCTTCGAGCCACTCGATCGCAGCGCTTTCGATCAACTGCAATTGCTCGCCCGTGGGCACGAGCAGTCGATCGGCGGAATTCGTTTGAGACCGCGCCACCTGAACGGCGGGCGCGCGGCGCTCGCCCGTCTGCAGGCGGCTTCGAACCCGGGCAAGCGTCTTGAGCAGTCGATCCTTATCGTAGGGCTTGAGCAGGTAATCGATGGCGTTCAAATCGAAGGCCTTGATGGCGTGCTCATCGAACGCCGTGACGAATACCAGCAGCGGCGCCGCGCTCTGCTCGAGTTGCGCAGCGACTTCGAGCCCGCTCAGGCCCGGCATCTGGATATCGAGGAAAGCGACGTCCGGCCGCCGTGTCTCGATCTCCTGTGCAGCGCTGACGCCGTCGACTGCCACGCCTGCTACTTCGATGTCAGGCTGTTCCGTGAGCCAGCGGGAGAGTTTGTCGCGCGCCGGCGCTTCGTCATCGGCGACGAGCGCGCGAATCATGCGAGCTGCTCGCGCAACGGAATGGCGACTTCCGCCACAACGAAGCCGTCGACTTCACTGAGTTCAAGGCTGGCCGCTTCGCCGTACATGACGCGCAGGCGCTCCTGGCAATTGCGTATGCCGACGCCGTCGCTTCGGTCACGCGGCAATGCGCCGGAATTGCGCACTGCCAGATGCAGATGATCGTCGCGCCGTGCGCCGCGTATCTCGATGAGGACGTGCTCCCGACTTTTCTCCACGCCGTGCTTGAACGCGTTCTCGAGCAGCGGTTGCAAAAGCAGCGCCGGAACCGATGCATTCAACACCGCCGGGTCGATCCGCCACTCGATCGTCACTCGGTCCGGAAAGCGCTCCTGCATGATCCGCGCATAGAGTTCGAGCACGTGCAGTTCCTCGCGCAAAGTCGCGACGTCCTGATCGCCGGTCTGCAACGTCGAACGCAGCAGATCGCTCAAGCGGGCAAGCAGGCGATCCGCACGCTCCACGTCGGAGTGCATCAACGATGAGATCGTATTGAGAGCGTTGAACAGAAAGTGCGGCCGGAGTTGCGCCTTGAGCTGCGACAGCTGCGCTTCGGCGAGCGACTTCTGCAGCATGAGCAACTGTTGTCGTTCGTGACGCCACTTCGCGAAGGAACTGAATCCGAACAGAATACCGAGCCAGAGTCCCGCGAAGAGCACCAGCTTGGCGCTCTCGTACACGAGCAGGAATGGCCACGGTTCGTGGACGTAGCGCTTGTCGAGCAGACCGTACACCCCATGTCGCGCTGCATACACGCCGACGATGAACGTGACCGCGATGAGCGGCATCCACTTCAGATGGTGAGCGAACCAGCGCAGCGGCTGATCCAGATATTTTTCATATCGACGAGCCACGCGCCATTGCATGACGAGCCAGAACGTCGCGCCCAGCGCCGAACTTCCCTCCCAGAGCAGCGGCTCCCACCACAGGATGCTGTCATCGTGCAGTTGGTCCTGGACCGCGATGAGAATCATCAGCGCCCAGAACACAGCCCACAGGAAGAAAATTGCGCGCCCGATCGCGAGTGGACGATCGTCCCTGATCGTCAGAGGCGCTGTATTTCCGAGGACTGGTTCGACCGCCATGCTGCGATCTTAGTCGCGGCGAATCGCCTGCGCGGCTTCTTTGTGGCAAGCGGGACTGACCCGTGCGTTCTCCCGTGAGTGATCGCAAAGCGCGGCCGTCTCTTGATCTCACCTCTCCTCTTGGGAGAGGTCGCGCGTCCGCGCGGGTGAGGGGTTCTTATCGCGCAGCGTTCCTGACGATTCCGAACAACCTTCCGTCTCTCTTTGAAGCGCATCGCTCGACACGAACAATTCGATTGAACGCTGTCACGTAAATTTCTGTTGACACGATCCGCACGCAGTAGCAATTTACTTACAACAACGAACTACCCACGGATGTGGGATTCAAGAACGAATCGAACTGACAAATAGGAAAAGAATGCCTTGCTAGGGAACGCGTAGCAGATCGGATATCGATCCGACGAACTGTTCCTTCGTGAAGCAGGATTGATCAGCGGGCGCGCGGCCCAAAGGTCGCGCTGGACGTCGGCGGCTGCGCATCAGCGATGCAGACGTTGCGAAAAGAAGATGGGAGGACTCTAGGGGTGCAACATCTAACAGCATCGCTCGGCACGCATTCGCGCGCATTCGCGCCTGCGGCGCTTCGACGATTCGCTTTTCGCGAGTCGCTTCACCGACTGGTGCTGTGCGGCCTCGTTGTGGGCGTGCTTGGAAGCGTTCCAGCTCATTCACAGACGCGTTCGGTGCCAGAGGACTACACCACGCAAATGCGTGGATCAGATGAAGTCGCGAGTCTCGGCCCCGATCTGTTCGGAGACAACACTGATCTCTATACGGGCGCAACGAGCTTCTTGGTCACCGATGTGAGTGTGCCCGGCAACAGCGACCTGCCTGTCGCCATGCAACGCTCGCTGGAGGCATCGGACTCTGGGTTAGGGCGTCCCATAGGCTATGGATTGCCGGACACTTTCATGACTTGGACCCGGTTTGAGGTTCCGTATCTCAGCGGCGTATATCCCGATGGCTGGGTTGCTTCTGTCGGTTATGACCCCTCCAATCAGCGATGCTCCCTGACCGGCGGACCCCCTGAGATACAAGACGGGAAAGGTCTATACGGGTCATGGGAAGGCCATGAGTATTGGCATGGCAATCATCTGTACTTGCCGGGCTCCGGCGGTCAACTCATGTTGGTCGCGAATGGCGCGAACGGGCCGACGGACGGACAGACGTACTACTGGGTAACGAAAGACCAATGGTATTTCTCGTGCCTGCCCTCGACGGCGAACGGCCAACCCGGCGAGGCTTTTCTCGCTCGATCGCCGGACGGTAAGAAGTACTACTTCGATCATCTCGTCAACTGGCGGCCGGTGGCGACGCTCAGGAAGTTCGACGCAGAGAATGATCAGATGGTGCTGGCGCGCAACGAGTATCGCCTGCTGCTCACACGTGTAGAGGATCGCTTTGGAAATTGGGTTCGCTACACGTATTCCGGTAAGGACCTCGTCTCAGTCACGGCAAATGATGGGCGGCAACTCACGCTGACATATGCAGCGCCAGGCGGTGCGCTAACCACTGTTTCGGACGGCTCGCGCGCGTGGACATACGATCACACCTCGGGTGTCCGCGTCACGTTTCCGGACTCCACAGTCTGGCAGGCTACGGTCTCCGGGCCCGGAATACAGCGCAACAATCTGTCACATCCTGACGGTTCGGTATCGTGCGAAGGGGCAGTGTATTCAGGAGAGTTGACGCTCAATATCCAGCACCGATCCGGCGCGGGCGGGACGTTTGTGTTTCGTCCGATGCGCCGCGGTCTGTCCCACGTGTTTTACAACTCGGCTGCGATCTATCCTTGCCCACAGATTCCGAAGTACTACGACAACATCGCCCTCTACACGAAGACGATCTCCGGCGCCGGTATTACGACCGCCGCCTGGAACTACGTCTACGGCCCTGCGAACGGGTGTCACGCTGGAGGCAGCAATGCCTGTACGACTTCATCGCCAACCACTCGGCATGTCGAAATCTATGGACCGAGTACGTTTACTCGCCTCACATTCGGCAACAAATACAGCGACACAGACGGGGTTCTCCTCAGAACCGAGGTGGGCTTATCACCCACCGGCATATTGCGGGATGAGGCGCTTACGTGGCAGACCTTTGCCGCGCCCGGGATCGCGCCGACGATGGCGGGCGGTAGTTTTCTCTCTGAGATCGTGCGCACCGTCAACACACGCGCCATAACTCAGGACGGTGCAACGTACACGACGACCAATTCGAGCTGGGACGCGTACTTCAATCCGCAGACCGTCGCGGAGGCCGGACCCAATGGCGGGGCTCGCACCACTCAGTACACCTACTACAACAACAGATCGAAGTGGGTCATTGGTCAGGTTGCTACGAGCAATTCGTCAGGCAGATCGACGTCAAAATCGTTCGATATAAACGCCAATGTTTCTGGCCTCACTCAGGAT
>JBOHZJ010000185.1:0-15631 GCA_050738395.1 Steroidobacter sp. | reverse complement strand
CTCATTGCATGCGCCCGACCGGCCCTAGCATCTGAGATGCGCGATCGCGACCGCGAGCGCGCTCCGGGGCTTCGATTACGAAGCCATTGATCACATGGATGGCGTCTAGGTGAGCAAAGTGAACGCGCGCGCAGAATCAATTCCGCCCAGAGTGCAGCAGGTAGTGGTCGCGCGAGCCGAACACATCTCGATCGAGGCGGAGCCGGAAGGCTACAACGCACCGGCCAGGCAGCCCCACAGGATTACGCGCCACACCTACACGCTCGCAAGCAGCCTGCGCGGCTGCGTCACTGAACTGGCGATCCTCGACGGACATTTTCTGGGCGTGCACAGCGTTCGTCCGGATAGTGAAGCTCGCAGGTATCAATTCGATCTGCGTTACGCGAACCCCAAGCCGGTGCGCGTCCGACGCGTTTCCTGGACCTGGCTGATCGTTGCGATTGGTCTTGCGCTGATGGGCGCGGGCGCCGCGGCCTCTGCCTGGCGGTCGGACGCCGCGTCGTGGCTCAGCGTGGGAGCGATCGGCGGAACGGTCGCACTCTGCACCAGCGTTCTCGCGGTCTTATTGTTCCTGCGCCGGACAACGGAATCGCTCGAGTTCAGAAGCGCTCATGGAGAAGTGGCGCTGGTCAGCGTGGCCGGCGGCATCGGCAGTGCGCGAGGCGGCAAGAAGTTTTTCGTCGAGCTCATCAAGAACATCAACGCAGCGAAGCTCGCCCGACCGCAGCAGAAGCAGCAACTCCTGCGCGATGAGATGCGCGAGCATCACCGGCTGAAGGAACTGGGCGTGCTCACGGAGCAACAGTACGAAGAGAGCAAGGCGCGCATCCTCGGAGCGCATTGACTGCAGAGGAAGTGACTGGTGACTAGTGATTGGTGAATAGTCAGAGCGCAGGTGCGCCCTCTTGATCTGACCAATCACCATTCACTAGTCACCAGTCACTTCTTCCGAACTTCCCCACATCGATCACCGCCTTCAGCGGCAGATGATCCGAGGCGCGTCTGGCGATCGGGGTGCGGTGCACCTCGATCGATGTGACCGCGTTCATCGGCCGCACCCAGATGCGCGTCAGTGCAAGAAAGGGTGCAAAGGTTGGAAATTCCGCAGGCGCAGCCAACGGGCGGCCGAGAATGCGGTGCGCGTCGCGCAGCGTCATCGAATACGGAAACCACTCGTTCATATCGCCGAGCACGATCGTGGGCAGCTTCGCGGGCGCGGTCGCGACCGCTGTCAACAACTGCCGCCATTGGGCGCGCCGCTCGGCGCGGCTCAGCCCAAGGTGCGTCGCGATGACGCGCAACACACCGTCGCCGATGTTGAGCCGCACATCGAGCGCTCCACGCGGCTCGAACCACGGGTAACTCAGATCGAGACGATGCACGCTCACGATCGGCAGACGTGTGAGGATCGCGTTCCCATAACTCCCGCTATGCCGAACGATGCGTAGTCCCGGCACGGCCGCCATGTCGAGTTCCGTGGAGAGATACTCGAGTTGCATCGAATCGTCATGGTCGTCCGGCTCGTTATCGACCTCCTGCAGCGCATAGATGTCGCAGTCGAGCTCCCTGAGCACGGCCGCGATGCGTTTCGGACTACGGCGTCGATCGAGGCCCACGCAGCTATGGATGTTGTACGAGCCAATGGTGATGCGATGACCAGCCGCCTTGCTGGCCGATTGGTCAACTGGCCGACTGGCTGACTGGCCAGAGTCAGACAGGGCGCAGTGCCGCCCGGGCCGGTGAGCCAGCTGGCTAGTCGGCCGGTCGGCCTGACGCTCACGCGTGCGCGTCGCCGACGCCATGCTGCGAAGCTGCGGGCGCAGAGGCCACGAGCCAGCGGCGCACCAGCCAGGTGGCGGAGCCGAGCACCAGTAAAACCGCTGCGATCAGCCAGTAGTTTATTTCGTTCGGATCCTCCAGCCAGACCTGGAGCTGATCGCCGAACACGGTCGACGTAAGAGTGCCCGGCAGGATGCCGATCGCGGTGCCCACCATGA
Organism: Steroidobacter sp.; assembly: GCA_050738395.1. Taxonomy (GTDB): domain Bacteria; phylum Pseudomonadota; class Gammaproteobacteria; order Steroidobacterales; family Steroidobacteraceae; genus Steroidobacter. The sequence continues at coordinate 13,634 of JBOHZJ010000185.1, read as the reverse complement.
AGTGCCACAACTTGACGCGCACGGCGCCAGCGACCACTCCTTCTACCGCGAACGGCGCCAGCGGCACCAATCGCAACGCAGTCATCGCGAGGAGCCCGCGATGACGCAGCACGTCCAGAATTGCGTTGAGTTTGGCCCCCGCGACGCGGCGCACGGTGGTTCTGTCGAGCCTGCGGCCAACGATGAACGTCACCCACGCCGACAGCTCTATGCCGAGCATCGCATAGACGAAGCCGAACAACGGACCGAACGCAACGACCGCGAAGAGCGTGATCAAAGGTCGCGGGAACATCGTGAACGCCGCGGGCGTGTACGACAACATCGTAAGCAGCGGGGCCCACCACTGCTCTCCGACGCGGCGCGCCCAGCGCGTGATCTGGTTGCCGTCGAGGAACTCCGCAAGCGGCGTAAATTTCCAGAGCGCCGTCAGTCCGACGATGAGCGCCGCGATCGCCGCGATCTTGCCCCAGGCAGGTCCGCTCGAAGACTTTTCGGGTTGCCCCTCGACATCCGGATTGAAGAGCTTCACCAGATCGCTCAGCGCGACCGGTCGCTCCGGATCCGCAACGCTCACCACGCTGAGCACCGTCTCGGAGGGCTGCGTATGCACGATCAGCGGTTTCAGCGTGCGATCCTCGCGCTGCAGGACTTCGATGGCTGCGCGAAGCGACCCTTTTTCTGCAGTCGCGCGCTGCACTTCGGTCCGCTCGAAACCCAGATGTTCGGCGAGCAACCGGGCGCGAAAACCCTGAATCGCAGTCTGCACCGCGTCGCGTCCCTGCGCCTCGATCGCAAGATCGCACTCAGTATCGAGGCCCATCGAACGATTCGCGAGATTCGCCGAGCCGATGCGCAGAATGTCGTCATCGATGATGATCATCTTGGAATGTACATCGATGCACGTACCGCTCTTGAGCCCCGCAATGAACGGATAGAACACGCGAAAGCGATCGTGTACGTCCGCCGCACGCAGTTTTTCGATCAGCCGCGTGCGCAACGTCTGCATCGTCAGCTCTTCGAGCCAGCCATGACTGAGTTCGCGCAGGACCATGAATAACTCGGGCCCGTCTCGTTCGCGCAGGCGCTCCGCCAATGCATCGCCGATCTTCTCCGATGTGAAATACTGATTCTCGATATAGATCGAACGGCGAGCGGCCGCGATCATATCCATATAGAGCGCCTCGACTTCACGCACGCCGGCGCTGCCGTTCACTGCGGGTTCGGTTCGCGCGATTGCGATACGAACATCGTCGACGCTCGACTCGAGAGAATCCGGCCAGCGCGAATCCGCCGCGCCCGTCGATCCGCGTCGCCGGAATAGCTTGCGCCGCTGCGCAGGCGCCTCGATCGTGTGGTGCGTCGCCTTGCGCCAGCGCTCGCGCACGAGATCTCCGAGTGCGCGCGCCGCACTACCGTCAACCGCCATCATCAGGTCATGAAACGGCGGATACGAGGCGCCTTTTATGACCCGGTGCGCATTGTCGGGCGCGTGATCGCATGTATCCCAGCGGCGGCAGGTGAGGTCGATGCCGCCATTAAACGCGATGCTGTCGTCGATCACGACCACCTTTTGATGATGTGAGCCGCCGACGGGATGGGTGTTGTCGTAGCGGAAATGCACGCGATGATGCGGCTTCCAGCCCAGTCCGTAGAGCGGCGCCCATTCACGATCCAACCCGAAGATCATCGGGTAATCCCAGGTGAGAATGTGGATCTGCAGCTCGCGACGGCGCCGGACGAGGTCGTTCAGGAACTCGCCGAGCTCGAGTTCTTCGCCGTCGTCGTTCTTGCACAGCAATCGGGTGCGGCTGTGAAAGTCCCATCCGGTGATCAGAATTGAACGCTGCGCCTTGCGAGCCGCGGCGACAAACGCTCTGAAATACGCATCCGCATCGATCAGAAACGCGGCGCGCGACGCGGGCTCAACTCGCCAGCAATTGCGTCCCGCGTCGAAGAGGCTCGACTGATCTGGTTGCGCCGCCATGTGGGATCCCGCCTGAGTTGTCGGGAGAACGCTCGCAGCGGCGGCGCGGTTCCTGCGAAGAAGCGGTTAGCGGTTGGTTCGGAGTCGGAAATCCCGTTGGGCTGTGCGAGCGCATTGGCGCGCTCTTCCTGACTAACCGCTAACCGCCAACCGCTAACCGTTCTCTCTTCAGTAGCCGCGCGTCACGTCGACCACGGACAGCATCCGTTCGCCAGCGGAGTAGCGGCGGAGGTTCTCCTTTATGACTGCGACCTGTGCGTCGTAGCCAAGGTCCGAGTCGTTCGCGACATGTGGAGTGATGATGACGTTCGGCGCGGACCAGAGTGGATGATCGGGCGGCAATGGCTCGGGGTCGGCGACGTCCAGTCCGGCGCCGGCGATCTTCTTTCGATTGAGCGCATCGACGAGCGCGGAGGTGACGACGCTGCCGCCGCGTGCGACGTTGATGAAGTAGGCGTCCGGTTTCATCTTCGCGAAGAACGTCGCGTCGAAGATACCGGTCGTCTGCGGCGTGAGCGGCGCGGTGTTCACGACGAAGTCGGCTTCGCCTGCGAGCTTCTGCAGCTCATCGGGCAAGCCGACATAGCTGACGTAGTCCGGTCCCGTGCGTCCACTGGCTCGAGTAGCGATGACGCGCATTCCCAGCGCATGCGCGCGCTTTGCAACTTCGCTGCCGATGCCGCCGAGCCCGACGACGAGCATGGTCTTGCCGTCGATGACGGACATGCGCCCAGGCGGCGTCGAGCGACGCCACTCGTGCTTCGCCTGCACGGGAATATAAAGGTCGAGACCACGCGTGAACGCAAGCGTCAGCGCCATCACGTGTTCGGCGATGATCGGCCCGCCGATGCGCTGCATGTTCGTGACGAGAATGTTGCGCTCGCGAACCGCGGGAATTTCCACGCAACGTTCGACCCCGGCCGTGACCAGCTGAATCCATCGAATGGCTTTGCCGGCAGCAACGATCTCCGGCGTGCAGACGCCGATGACGACATCGACGTTGGCGGCCTTTTCCGCGGCCTCGGCCGGGCTGGCCGCAACGGTCACCGCCACACCGGGCAGTGCAGCTTGTACCTGCTGTGCGAGTTGCGGGATCCAGCCGCCGACGAGCACACGCCTGGGCTCATGCCAGCCTGCGCGCTCGCTGACCGGCGCCTGCGCCTGTTCGAGCCCGTAGTGTTCGATTACATCCGCAGCAGCACCGCTGGAACCATCGGCGGCCGAGGCTGTGGCGGAAAACACGCATGTGACGAAGACCAGCGCCGAAGACGCGCTGAGCGGAAGAATCAATCGCCGCAAACAGGCGCAAAACGGAGCGTCATGAGGTTCTATATCTGAACATCTCTTTTGCGCCCTTTGCGCTTTTTTACGGCTATTCATCTTGTCCTGCTCCCGGTGGATCGACAGTAGTCCGCGGCGTTGCTCTACGCCGCCCCATGCTTGCTGAACCACGTCTGCAACTTGTTCCAGCCATCTTTCGCGTCCGCTTCCTTGTACATGGGGCGGTAGTCGGCGTGAAAGCCATGCTGCGCATCGGGATACACGATGATTTCCGCCGGAACCTTCGCGGCCTTCAGCGCGGTTCGCATCTGTTCGATGCTCTCGGGCGGAATGCCCTGGTCCCTGCCTGCGTAAAGCCCCAACACCGGCGCCTTGAGGTCGGCGGCGATGTTGACCGGATGCTTTGGGAACAGCTCAGAGGGTTCACCCACCAGGCGCCCGTACCAAGCAACGCCGGCCTTCAATTGTTTGCTGTGCGCTGCGTATAGCCACACGATGCGGCCGCCCCAGCAGAATCCCGTGACGCCAAGCCGGGTGATATCGCCCTTGCCGGATTCCTTCGCGTACTCGACGCATGCATCGAGATCCGCCATGACCTGTGCGTCCGGGACTTTCCTGACGATCGCCAGAATGTCGTCGAAGGAGGTGAGCTTCGATACATCGCCCTGGCGCGCGTACAACTCCGGCGCAATCGCGAAATAGCCGAGCTTCGCGAAACGACGGCAGACGTCCTTTATGTGCTCGTGCACGCCGAAAATTTCCTGCACCACGAGCGCAACCGGAAACGGCCCGCCGCTCGCCGGCATCGCGCGATAGCCGGGAATCTGCTGATCGCCGACGCGGATCTTTACTTCGCCCGCGGTCAGTCCTTCCGCACTCGTCGAGATCGCCGCCGCGCTCACCGGCTGCACCGCGAGCGCAAACCCCGCAGCCAGACTGGTCACGACCATGTCGCGACGCGTGAGCTCGACCCGCGACAACACATTGGCGATATCAACCTGCAATTCCCGGCTCATGGCGATCCCCTGGTTGACGATGTGAAGCGGACGAGTTTACAGAGAAGATCGGAGTAGCCGCAAAAGACCGCAAAAAAGAAGCGTAAACGTCAGAGTGGAAGAACTTACCCGCACCATCCGGCGTAATGCGCGATCTGGGCCTCGCAGGCTTCGCGGCTCCGCCTTCGTTCAACTCCTTTTGCGGTCTTTCGCGGCTCCCCTCTGAATCAAACGAGCACGCGCTCGATGCCGCCATTGTTCGCCGCGCGCACGTAGTTCTGCATCCAGTCGACTCCCAGGACGTGTCGCGCGACTTCGATCACGATGTAGTCGGCGTCGAGGTCCGCGTCGTCGTTGTAGCGTTTCAGGCCCTGCATGCAGGATGGGCAGGAGGTCAGGATCTTCACTTCGCCCTTGAAGCCGTCGTCACGCAGCTTCGCGGCGCCGGCTCGCATTTCCTGTTCCTTGCGGAAGCGCACCTGGGTCGCGACGTCGGGGCGTGAAACGGCGAACGTCCCCGACTCGCCGCAGCAGCGCTCGTTCTTTTCGATCTTGCCGTTCAACTGCTCGTTCATCAGCGTGTTGACGACCTTGAGCGGATCGTAGCTCTTCATCGGGGTGTGACACGGATCGTGATACATGTACCGCACGCCCGTGACGCCATCGAGTTTCACGCCGCGTTCCATCAGGAACTCGTGAATGTCGATGATCCGGCAACCCGGAAAAATTTCGTCGAATTTGTAGCCCTGCAACTGGTCATAGCAGGTGCCGCAACTGACGACCACGGTCTTGATATCGAGATAGTTGAGCGTGTTCGCGACGCGATGGAAGAGCACGCGATTGTCCGTAATCATCTTCTCGGCTTTGTCGAACTCGCCCGCGCCGCGCTGCGGATAGCCGCAACACATGTAGCCGGGCGGCAGCACCGTCTGTACACCGGCTTCCCATAGCATGGCCTGTGTCGCAAGGCCGACCTGCGAAAACAGACGCTCCGAACCGCAGCCGGGGAAATAAAACACGGCTTCGGAATCCGTGGTCGTCCGCGTGGGATTGCGAATGATCGGCACATAGCGGCGATCTTCGATATCCAGCAATGCCCGCGCGGTCTTCCTGGGCAGGCCGCCGGGCATCTTCTTGTTGATGAAATGGACGACCTGCTCCCTGAGCGGCGCTTTGCCGGTCGTTGCAGGCGGCCGCGCCGTCTGCTTCGCTGCAAATACACTCATCACGCGGTTCGCCATGCGCTGCGCACCGAAGCCCCATTCGATCATCGCCTTGCGCGTGAGCTTGATCGTTTCCGGATTCGTCGCATTGAGGAAGAACATCGACGCCGCCGTGCCGGGATTGAAGCGCTTTCTGCCCATGCGACGCAGCAGATCGCGCATCGCCATCGATACATCGCCGAAGTCGATGTCCACGGGGCAGGGTTTCTCGCACTTGTGGCAGACGGTGCAGTGATCGGCGACGTCCGAGAACTCATCGAAGTGGCGAATCGAGATACCGCGGCGCGTCTGCTCCTCATATAGGAACGCCTCGATCAGGAGCGAGGTCGCGAGGATCTTGTTGCGCGGCGAGTAGAGGAGATTGGCGCGCGGTACGTGTGTTGCGCATACGGGCTTGCACTTGCCGCAACGCAGGCAATCCTTGATGGCGTCCGAAATGGAATTGAGATCGGAGTGCTGCATGATGAGCGATTCGTGGCCCATCAGGTTGAAGCTTGGGGTATAGGCGTTGCGCAGATCGCCGCCGGGCATCAGCTTGCCGCGATTGAAACGGCCCTCCGGATCGACTCGCTCCTTGTAGCGACGGAAATCCGCTGTCTCCGCATCGTCGAGGAATTCGAGCTTTGTGACGCCGATGCCATGCTCGCCCGAGATCACGCCGTTCAGATTGCGGGCGATCCGCATGATGCGCATCACCGCCCGATTCGCTTCCTGCAGCATCTCGTAGTCGTCCGAGTTGACCGGAATGTTGGTGTGCACATTGCCGTCGCCGGCGTGCATGTGCAGCGCGATCCACACACGACCGCGCAGCACGCGTTTGTGGATCGCTTCGACGGATTCGAGAATTGGCGCGAACGCGCCGCCGACAAACAGCCGCCGCAGATGGGAGCGCACTTCCGTCTTCCACGAAGTACGTACGGATCGATCCTGCACCAGATCGAACACGCGCGTCTGCGGTTCTCGTTCGAGCCGGCGTTCGAAATCGCCGCGCAACGGCTCGAAGCCGAGTGCAGCAAGCCGCGGCAGCGCCTCGATCAATGAGCTATCGAGATGCTGATAGAGATAGGCCCAGCGCGCACGCGTCGCCGCGAGCGTCTGCCGCGCCTGGCCCTGTCGATCACCGAGCAGCTCCTGGGGCGAGACGTGTTCAGGCTCGGGATCATCGACCTTGCCAGGATGCAGCTCACCGTCGAAATACGTCTGCAGCTCGTCGAGCAGCTTCAGTTTGTTCTTGAACGACAGCTCTATGTTGATGCGCTCGATCGCATCGGTGTAGTCGCCCATGCGATCGAGCGGGATGACGACGTCTTCATTTATCTTGAACGCATTCGTGTGCTTCGCGATCGCGGCGGTGCGTGAACGATCCAGCCAGAACTTCCTGCGCGCATCGGGATTGACTGCGATGAAGCCTTCGCCGGCGCGGCTGTTTGCAATACGCACGACTTCGGATGTTGCGCGGCCGACCGCCGCCTCGTCATCGCCGACGATGTCGCCGAGCAGCACCATCTTCGGCAACGCGCCGCGCTTCGATTTGGTCGCATAGTCCACGGCGCGCAGATAGCGCTCGTCGAGATGTTCGAGGCCGGCGAGCTGCACACCGCTGTTGCGCGCATCCTGGTCGAGGAAGGTCTTGATTTCGACGATCGATGGAATGGCGCGACGCGCGTGCCCGAAGAATTCCAGGCACACGGTGCGGATGTGCTTCGGCATCCGGTGCAGCAGCCAGCGTGCGGAGGTGATGACCCCGTCGCAGCCTTCCTTCTGAACGCCCGGCAGACCGCCGAGGAATTTATCGGTAACGTCCTTGCCCAGGCCCGTCTTGCGAAACGTGCGGCCTGCAATATCGATGCGCGCGGTGCGCAGCACGCGTGCGCGCTCCGGCGCTTCGCGGCCGTCCTTCCACACGCAGTCAAAGCTGGCGACCTCGACTTCATGAATCTTCCCGCGGTTGTGGCCGAGGCGCGTGACCTCGAGCCAGTCACCCTGCGGGTCGACCATGCGCCACCAGACCAGATTGTCGACGGCCGTTCCCCACAGCACGGCCTTTTTGCCGCCGGCGTTCATCGCCACGTTGCCGCCGATGCAGGATGCGTCAGCCGAGGTGGGATCCACCGCGAACACGAATCCAGCGCGTTCGGCTGCATCGGACACACGACGCGTTACGACGCCTGCTTCGCTGAGGATCGTCGGCGCTTCGCCGTCGACTCGGGGAAGATTCATCATTTCCACTTTGCCCAACGTTTCGAGCTTTTCGGTGTTGAGCACCGCTGAAAGCGGCGTGAGCGGAATCGCCCCGCCGGTGTAACCCGTGCCGCCGCCGCGCGGAATGACCGTGAGCCCGAGCTCGATGCAGCTGCGCACGAGCGCCGGGATTTCCGTTTCGCTGTCGGGCGACAGAACCAGGAACGGATACTCGATGCGCCAGTCGGTGGCGTCGGTCACATGTGAGACGCGCGCGAATGCATCGAAGCGGATGTTGTCCTCACGCGTGTGACGCTCGAGCAGACGCCGCGCACGTTTACGCAACTGGATGAAACGATCGAAGTCCGACGCAAACGATTCAACCGCACGCCGCGCCGCGACGCACAGCTCAGCAACCTTGCGATCACGTTCGGGATTCGCCGCGTCGCGACGGCGCTCCACTTCGTTCAAGCGATGCTGCAGCGCCTCGATCAGCAGTCGTCGACGTTTTGGATTGTCGATCAGGTCGTCCTGCAGATAGGGATTGCGCTGTACCACCCAGATGTCGCCCAGCACTTCATACAGCATGCGCGCCGAGCGTCCCGTGCGGCGCTCCGTGCGCAGCTCATCGAGAATGCGCCATACGTCCTCGCCGAGCAGGCGCATCACGATCTCGCGATCCGAGAACGAGGTGTAGTTGTAGGGGATTTCGCGCAGGCGCGCCGGAAGTCCAGCGGCGACGGCGCGCTCCGCCTCGAGGGGTTCGAGCGGAAGAGACAGGTTGAGCAAGGGATAACTCGACGGTGGTGGAAGCGCGGAAATTGTAGAGTATGCGACGCACGTGTGTGCGGCTGGCGCCGCATCCGAGGGCCGACTTCGCCGACACGAACGTGTGCGCAGGAAGGCTGCAAACCCAGCAGGAGGCCCGACTCGCCGGCAGGCGCAATACCTGCCCGCGCCGCTTGTTCATCTGACCTGCCGCGGTTTCGCGGCCCTTTTGCCGGCGCTTCGCTGGCCTTCCTGCGACAGCCTTTCTGCCGACAGATTCGGCGTCATTCAGATGATGGCTTATATTCCCCCAACCAAATCGAATAAGCCGCGGCTCGTATGAACATCCATCTGAATCCAACGGAAGCCCGCGTGATCGGTTGCCTGATCGAGAAGGCGATCACGACGCCCGATCAGTACCCGCTGTCGGTCAACTCGCTGACCAACGCCTGCAATCAGAAGAGCAATCGCGATCCGGTGATGGACCTGAATGAGCGCACCGTGCAGGAGACGATCGATGGGCTGGTGAGGAAGCATCTGGTGCTCGAGAAGTCGGGATTCGGCAGCCGCGTGCCGAAGTACCAGCATCGGTTCTGTAATACCGGCTTCGGCACACTCGAGTTCTCGCCGCAGGAGACTGCGATCCTGTGTGAACTGCTGGTGCGCGGCCCACAAACGCCGGGCGAGTTGCGCACGCGGGCGAGCCGCATGGCGGAAGTGCACGACGTGAGCGAGATCGAAACGGCGCTGCAGAATCTTGCGTCACGAGCGGACGGACCGTTCGTCGTACGCCTGCCGCGCGAATCCGGGCGGCGCGATTCGCGTTATGCGCATCTGTTCAGCGGCGAAATTGAAGGCGCCTCGGCGGACGAGATTGCGGAGCAGGACGCCGCGTTGAATTCCAGTCCGCGAAGCGAAGCCACGTCATCCGGTCCCCGGGCGAGCGCCCTGCAGGAGCGTATTCAACGCCTGGAAGAACAGGTTGCGCAGTTGCGCATCGAAATCGATCAGCTGAAAAGCAGCGGCTAGCGGTTGGCGGTTAGCGGTTGGCCCGGATCGGAAGGCAACAGAAGCGCGCCAGCACGCGCTGCTGACAAACCGCTAACCGCTTCTTCCGCATTAAGTGTCTGTAATGCGAAAACTTCGCGCGCTCCTATTCGTCTATTGAGCACGTTGCCACAAATATGGGAGTTCCTCATGGTTGCGCATTGGTCTCGTGTTGCTGTCGCCGTCTTGTCCTGCGGGCTCACCGCCACGGCCTGCTCGCAGAACCTGGGCGACGCCCAGGCGGTTGAAAGGCAGGCTGCCGCGCCGCAAACCTCTCTCGCGCCGCCGCCGCGCGTCGCCGGCTCGTTGCCGGACTTTGCATCGCTCGTAGAGCGTTACGGGCCGGCGGTCGTTAACGTCTCGGTGATCGGCAAGAGCCAGCCGGTGGCGGAAATCCCCGGCATGTCGCCCAATGACCCGTTCTACGAATTCTTCCGTCGCTTCGGCCGTCCGATGCCGCGCGGCGGCGAGTTTCCGCCTGCGCGCGGCGAAGGCTCCGGCTTCATCGTGAGCGGCGACGGCTACATCCTGACCAACGCACATGTGGTCGCGGACGCCTCCGAGGTCACTGTCAGGACTACCGATCGCCGCGAGTACACGGCGAAAGTCGTCGGCGTGGACAAGGCCACGGACGTGGCGGTTCTGAAGATCGACGGAAAGGACCTGCCGACCGTGCGTATCGGCGACCCCTCGAAACTGCGCCCCGGCGAATGGGTGATCGCGATCGGCTCGCCGTTCGGCTTCGAGAACAGCGTCACTGCCGGCATCGTGAGCGCGACCTCGCGCTCCATGCCCGGCAGCGACAGCAACTATGCGCCGTTCATTCAGACGGACGTCGCAGTGAATCCGGGCAACTCCGGCGGCCCACTCTTCAATCTCAACGGCGAGGTCGTCGGCATCAACTCGCAGATCTACAGCCGCACGGGCGGCTACATGGGTCTGTCGTTCGCGATCCCGATCGACGTCGCGAGCAATGTGCGGGAGCAGCTCGTCACGACCGGCAAGGTGACGCGCAGCCGCATCGGCGTATCGATTCAGGACGTGAACGCACAGCTAGCCGAGTCCTTCGGTCTCGATCGACCGCGCGGCGCCCTCGTCGGCATGGTTGAAGAAGGCGCGCCCGGAGACAAGGGCGGAATCAAGGCCGGCGACGTCATTCTCAAAGTCGACGGCCAGGAGATCGAAACTTCGTCACAGGTGCCGGGGCTGATCGCGAGCAAGAAGCCCGGCAGCGAGGTGCCCATCGAGGTGTGGCGCGACGGCGGGGCGAAACGTCTCACCGTTCGACCGGTGGAAATTCGCGAGGAAGGCGAGCGCGTCGCGTCGAGTACGGGCGACCCAGGCGATGAAGCAGCCCGCCTCGGCCTCGCGGTGCGACCGCTCGCGCCTGAAGAAAAGCGCCAGGCCGAAACTCAGGGCGACTTGCTCGTCGAAGACGTGGGCGGACCCGCCGCCGCGGCGGGCGTACGTCCCGGCGACATCATCCTGGGTGTAAACGGCAAGTCCGTGAAGTCGCTCGATGAACTCAAAGCCGCCGCGAAGAAGCGCAGCGGCAAAGTCGTCGCGCTGTTGATCGAGCGCCAGAATGCGCAGATCTTCGTGCCGGTAAGGGTGGGATGACTGCATTGGTCCGTTAGTTTGTGCAGGTAGTCCGAAGCCGGCGGCGCGCATTCGCGCCCGCCGGACCGGGCATTCTGGCTACGGACTACGGACCTTGCCGCCCGGCAGCTTCCGTCATGCGCCTCCTCCTCATAGAAGACGACCTTCAGGCCGCCGAATACCTTGCAAAAGGATTGCGGGAGAACGGCTACGAGGTCGCACATAGCGCCGACGGGCGCGATGGCCTGAGCAAGGCGACTCAGAATCCGTGGGACGTGATCATCGCGGATCGGCAATTGCCGCACGGCGACGGCCTCGCGATTATTCAGGCGTTGCGCGAACAGGGCGATCGCACGCCTGTGTTGATTCTCTCAGCGCTTGGGACGGTTGATGATCGGGTGCACGGATTGCGCGCCGGCGGCGACGACTACCTGACAAAACCCTTCGCCTTTACCGAACTGCTCGCACGCATCGAAGCGCTCAGCCGCAGGGCGAACACCGCGAGTGAGGAGACGCGCCTGCGAGTCGCGGATCTGGAACTCGATCTACTCTCTCGTCGCGTCAGCCGCGGCGAGTTCAGCGTCGAATTGACGACGAAGGAATTTCAATTGCTCGAGTATCTGATGCGCCGGCCGGGCCAGGTCGTCACGCGCACCATGCTGCTCGAAGGCGTCTGGAACCTGCACTTCGATCCGCAGACGAACATCATCGACGTCCACATGAGCCGCCTGCGCAACGCGATCGACAAGGGCTACTCGAAGCCGCTCATTCACACGGTGCGGGGTGCGGGGTATGTTCTGAAAGAACCAGAAGCGGTTGGCGGTTAACGGTTGGTGAAGAGCGCGCTCGCGCCTGCGCGTTTCTGATCGGTGTAATCTCGATATTCTCGATGGTCCGTTCCCACCAGGCGTCCATTCTGACTAACCGCCAACCGCCGACCGCGAACCGCTACGTCTCGGGCATGCGCCTGTCGTCCTCGCGACTCGCCGCACTGTTCGTCGTCATCTTCGCCGCCGGCGTCACGTTGCTGCTGACCACCGTGTACGTGCTCACCGCGCGCGTGCTCAACCGTGAAGTCGATGCTGCAATCTCCGCCGAAGCGCGGACCCTTCTCGATGACTACGCAAGAGGCGGTCTGCTGTCGTTAGTGACGAGTCTGCAGCGCCGCGCCGATGGCTGGGGACGATCCGGCGCGGTTTATCTGCTCGTGGAAGCGAATGGTTATCCGATTGCGGGCAATCTCGCGCGCTGGCCGCGGGACATCTCCGCGCATGAAGGCTGGATCGAGTTCGAAATCGATGCGAGCGACTACGGCGGCGTGCTGGCGCATCCGATTCGCGCGGAGGTGTTCGATTTACCGGCGGGCCGCAGCCTGCTGGTCGGCGTCGATATTCTCGATCGAAGAGTGCTCGCCGCACGCCTGCGCACGGCGATGCTCTGGGGCGTGGGCTTATGTGTCGCGCTCGCCACGCTGGTCGGCGTCAACTACAGCCGGCGTGTGCGCCGGCGTGTGCGATCGATTGCCGATGCTTGCGAAACGATCATGGCGGGCGATCTCGCGCAACGTCTGCCAATCGAGGCGGCCGATGACGAGTTCGACGAGCTCGCCACCGCGGTCAATCACATGCTCAATCGGATCGAACAGCAGACCGAAACGCTGCGAACCACGTTCGACAGCGCGGCGCATGACCTGCGCGCGCCGCTGTATCGCGCCCGTGTGCGCATGGAGGAAACGCTGCAGCATGAGGGCTTGAGCGATGCTGCGCGCGAAACTATGGAGGCCACGCTTGCGGAGCTCGAACGCGTGCAACGTACGCTGGGCACCTTGCTGCAAATAGCGCAGGCCGACGGCCGGGGCCGGGATGTGACGCGGGAAGCCGTCGATCTCGCCGCTCTCGCACGCGAACTGGTCGAGCTCTATACACCCGAGGCCGGTACGCGCGATGTCGCCCTGACCTACGCCGGCGAGGACGCAGCCGCAGTCGACGGCAACCGTCAGTTGCTCGCCCAGGCGCTCGTCAACCTGATCGAGAACGCGCTCAAGTATGTGCCGTCCGGCGGACGAGTCAGCGTAAATGTTTCAGCATCGTCCAGTGAGGTCACGCTCACGGTCGGCGATGACGGACCCGGCGTTCCTGCGGAAGATCGAGCGCGCGTTCTGCAGCCCTTCGTCAGACTCGAACGTGATCGCGATCGGGTCGGCAGCGGGCTCGGACTGAGCCTGGTCGCCGCCGTGATGCGACTGCACGGCGCGAGCATTGAACTGCTCGACAATCAGCCGGGGCTGTTGGTGCGGTGCAGGCTGCCCCGGGGCGCTGGCGACAGCTGAGTGTAGTTGGCTGTGTCCGTTCCGGACGCCTCGGAGGCGCCCGTTGAAGGGCCAGCGTGGTTGGTCTCCAAAGACAGCTTCCAGACTCCCGTTCGCGTTGCTTCGCTGGAAGAGCCCTTCGATAAACTCAGCGCGAACGGACCGCTTCGACGGGCTCAGGGCGAACGGAAGGAGAAACAAGTCGTTTGACCCCTGCTTTCTCCGTTCGCCCTGAGCCCGTCGAAGGG
>JBOHZJ010000184.1:0-2823 GCA_050738395.1 Steroidobacter sp. | reverse complement strand
CGCCGACGTCGTGCTGAGCGCGGTCACGGCGGCGCAGGGCGTGGAGGCCGCGAAATCAATGGCGTCGCATCTGCAGCGCGACGCCTTCTTTCTCGACCTGAATTCCGTCTCACCCGGAGCCAAGCAGCAGGCCGCGGCGTTGATCGAAGCGGCGGGCGGCCGGTATGTCGAGGCCGCGATCATGTCCCCGATCGGCCCCAGGCGAATCGCCTCCCCGATCCTCTTCGGCGGGCCGCACGCCGCGGCCTTCCTGCCGCTTGCGCGCGAGCTGGGGTTCGAAGGCGCGCGGGTGTTTTCCGACCAGATCGGGCGCGCCTCGGCGGCAAAGATGTGCCGCAGCGCCGTGGTGAAGGGCATCGAGGCGTTGCTTGCCGAATCGCTGCTCACGGCGCGGCGCCACGGTGTGGAAGACGCCGTAATCGAATCCCTGCAGAGCCTGTTCCCTGCGGAGAACTGGCGTTCGTTCGCACGCTACATGATGTCGCGCTCGCTGATCCATGGACGGCGCCGGGCCGAGGAGATGCGCGAGGTTGCGCGAACGGTTGCGGAAGCGGGGCTGGAGCCCTGGATGAGCAACGCCGGCGCGAAACGTCAGGACTGGGCGGCGCAGTTCCATGAATCCGCGGCGCACGAGGAGCTGCTGCCGATGCTCGACTCGATACTGACGGGGATGTGCAATGGCCAGGAGGGCTCGCGATGCTGATCATCGATTGTCACGGGCACTACACGACCGCGCCCGATGCGCACCAGCGATTCCGCGATCAGCAGCTGGCGCGCCTCAAGAACCCATTAGCGCCGGCGGCCGCGCCTGCGCGCGTCGGCGACGATGAGATTCGCGAGACCATCGAGAAGAACCAGCTGAAGCTGCAGCGCGAGCGCGGCGCGGACATCACGATCTTCTCGCCGCGCGCCTCCGCGATGGCGCATCACATCGGGAATGAAGAGGTGTCGCTCGCCTGGACACGCGCCTGCAACGACCTGATCAAGCGCGTCGTGGATCTGTATCCGCAGAACTTCGTGGGCGTATGCCAGCTGCCGCAGTCGCCGGGCGCGCCCATCGCCAATTCGATCCATGAGCTCGAGCGCTGCGTGCAGGAGCTGGGCTTCGTGGGCTGCAACCTGAATCCCGACCCGTCCGGCGGTCACTGGACGGCGCCGCCGCTCACGGACCGCCATTGGTATCCGTTCTACGAGAAGATGGTCGAGCTCGACGCGCCGGCGATGATTCATGTCTCGGCGTCGTGCAATCCGAACTTCCATGCGACCGGAGCTCACTACATCAACGCCGACACCACGGCGTTCATGCAGTTCATCGAGGGCGATCTGTTCCGCGATTTTCCGACCCTGCGCTTCATCATTCCGCATGGCGGCGGCGCCGCGCCTTATCACTGGGGCCGCTATCGTGGACTCGCGGACATGCTGAAGCGTCCCGCGCTTGCGCAGCACGTAATGAAGAACGTGTTCTTCGACACCTGTGTCTATCATCAACCCGGCGTCGACCTGCTGGTAAAAGTGATCGACATCGAGAACATCGTGTTCGGCTCGGAAATGGTCGGCGCCGTACGCGGCGTCGATCCGGAAACAGGCCACTATTTCGACGACACGAAGCGCTACATCGACGCGCTCGCGATTTCCGCAACCGACAAGCGGCGCATCTTCGAGCTGAACGCCCGCCGCGTGTATCCGCGCCTCGACGCGATTCTTCGCGGGAGGGGGCTATGAGAGTTCTCCGGAATGAAGAGCCGCGAAAAACCGCAAAAAGGAATGCGCTGATGCGGAAGAACGCCAGGTCAGGCGTGAAAGGTGGGCCTGGGCAATATTCCGAGCCGTTTGCTGATCTTTTTTATGCGGTCTTTCGCGGCTGCTCTCCGTCTCCGGTTCCTCCGCTATGACGCGCTTTCAGATGGACGCAGACTGGCTCGTCTTTCATCCCTCGCCGGGCAAGCCGACGTTTCGGCCGCCGGCTGGCGCTGTGGATGCGCACTGTCATGTTTTTGGGCCGGGCGCTGACTTCCCCTATGCGCCCGAGCGCAAATACACGCCGTGCGATGCGTCAAAGGAGCAACTGTGGGCGCTGCGCGACTTTCTCGGGTTCGAGCGCAATGTGATCGTGCAGGCGACCTGCCACGGCGCCGACAATCGGGCGCTGGTGAACGCCCTGGGTCACTCGAACGACCGGGCGCGCGGCGTCGCGACGCTGAAGCAGAACGTGACGGATCGGGAGCTCTGCGAGCTGGACGCCGCGGGCGTACGGGGCGTGCGCTTCAACTTCGTCAGGCGACTGGTGGACACGACGCCGCGCGAAACGCTCATGGCGATCGCAGAACGCGTGCAGCCGCTCGGCTGGCACATCGTCATTTACTTCGAAGCGCAGGAGTTGCCGGAGCTGTTCGATTTCTTCACTTCGCTGCCCACGATCGTGGTCGTCGATCACATGGGACGGCCGGACGTGACGAAGCCGCTCGACGGTCCGGAGTTCGAACTGTTCCTGAGGCTGATGCGCGAGCACGCGAACTTCTGGTCGAAAGTCAGTGGTGCTGAGCGTCTGTCGCGCACGGGGCCGCCGGACTACGAGGACGTGATTCCGTTCGCCAGACGCGTTGTCGAGAGCTTTCCGGATCGCGTGCTGTGGGGGAGCGACTGGCCGCACCCCAACATGAAGTCGCACATGCCGGACGACGGCAAGCTGGTGGACTTCATCCCGAAGATCGCGTCGACGACAGAGTTGCAGCGCAAGCTCCTGGTCGACAATCCGATGAGGCTTTACTGGAATGAGCCGTGAGCCGTGAGTCGAAGGACCAGGAATGGCGCGTATCAGAACTC
>JBOHZJ010000183.1:0-12073 GCA_050738395.1 Steroidobacter sp. | reverse complement strand
TTCTTATTCCGTTCGCCCTGAGCCTGTCGAAGGGTTCCTATCACGCCTAGCGTTCCACGGCAGGGCGTTTAGACCTAACCCGAACGGAGTCAGGGAAGTCATCTTAGGGCAGCGCTAGGATCTTGCTGCATGCCGACGTTCCAGCTCCTTCACGACCGCTCCGAGTGAGAGATCTCTGCTCTTGAGGAGCAGCGTCAGGTGGAACAGCAGGTCGGCGGATTCGCCGATCAAACGATCATCCGGCTGTGTGACGGCCGCCAGTGCGACTTCGACGCCTTCCTCGCCCACTTTCTGCGCGATGCGCGTCGGGCCCTCCGCCCAGAGGCGGGCGGTATAGCTGCCTTCGGGCCTGTCGGCGATGCGCTGTGCGATGACCGACTGCAGTTTCGCGAGGAAGAGTAGATCGGCGGCGTCCGTTGTGATGGCGTCGCCGAAACAGGATTCAGTTCCGGTATGGCACGTCGGGCCTTCCGGCTGCGCGGTAATCAGCAATGCATCGTTGTCGCAATCAGGTGTGACGCTGACAACGTTGAGATAATTTTTTGAGATTTCACCCTTGGTCCACAGACGATCCTTGCTGCGGCTGAAGAAGGTCACTCGCTTTTCGAGGAGGGTGAGCCGCAAGGCTTCCTGGTTCATGTAGCCGAGCATCAGCACCCTGCCGGAGCCTGAGTCCTGAATGATGGCCGGCAGAAGACCGTCGCCTTTTGCCCAGGCGAGCGACTTGATCTGTTCGACGTTCATGGTCGGATCTCGATCGAGCGACTGCTCAGGAACTGCTTGAGATCGGTTATGACGATCGAGCCGGAGTGGAAGACGCTCGCGGCTAGTGCACCGTCGACCTTCGCCTTGTCGAACACGTCGGCGAAATGCTCGAGCGCGCCCGCACCTCCCGATGCGATGAGCGGCACAGAGCATAGAGCGCGCACCGACGACAGTTGCTCGATGTCATAGCCGTGGCGCACCCCATCGCTCGCCATGCAATTCAGCACGATTTCGCCGGCGCCGCGCGATTGCACTTCGCGCACCCAGTCGAGCGTCTTACGGGCCGTGTTGCGCGTGCGCTCGGGATCGCCGGTGAACTGATAAACGTAGTACGTCTCCCCGATCGTCTGACTGTCGATGCCGACGACGACGCACTGCGCGCCGAAACGTGCACTCAGTCTCGAGATCAATTCCGGATCTGCGAGGACGGGGGAGTTCACTGAGATCTTTTCTGCGCCTTCACCCAACACCTGTTCGGCGTCAGCGACGCTGCGAATGCCGCCGGCCACACAGAAGGGAATGTCCAGGATTCGTGCGATGCGACGCACCCAACTACGATCCACCGACCGACCGTCAGGGCTTGCCGTGATGTCGTAAAACACGAGCTCATCCGCGCCTGCATCGCGATAGCGCGTCGCCAGTTCGAGGATGTCGCCCACGACCACGTGATCGCGGAAGCGCACGCCCTTGACGACCTGCCCGTCTCTTACATCGAGACAGGGGATGATGCGTTTGGCAAGAATGGCCGCAGCTCCTCGGGGGTGATTCTGTTTTCCAGCAGGGCCTTGCCGCTGATGACGGCGGCGACGCCGCACTTGCGCAAATCGGCCAGATCGCTCGCCGAAGCGACGCCGCCGGACGCTTGCCATCGCAGTTCGGGGAAACGCCGCACGGCTTGTGCATACAGCTCGCAGTTCGGTCCGGTGAGCGCACCATCGCGCGAGATGTCTGTGCATAGCACGTGGCGGAGGCCGGCTTTCGCAAAGCGTTCAACAGCAGTCCAGAGAGTTGTGGCGCTCGTTTCGCGCCAGCCATGCGTGGTCAGCAACGGAACGTTCGACGAGTCCAGCCGCACGTCGAGCGCCAGGACGATCCGATCCGCATCGATCTCGCGCGTCCAGGCGATCACTTCTTCGGGCGCAGTGACGGCGACGCTGCCAACAACCGCCCGCTCGACGCCTGCGTCGAGCAATTCGCGGACGCGCTCCAGCGTGCGCAGTCCACCGCCCGCCTGCACTCGAACGTCACGTTGCTTTACGAGATTCAGAATCGCCGCACGATTCGGCTGTGCGCCATCGCGTGCGCCGTCGAGATCGACGATGTGCACGCGTCCTGCGCCGAGCGAGCGATATCGGTCCAGTACCGATTGCGGTTCGTCCGAGTACACCGTCTCGGCATTGAAGTCGCCCTTGAACAGGCGCACGCAGCGTCCGTCCTTGAGATCGATTGCCGGGATCAGTTCCATGCTCGAGGATCCGCTCATCACAATCGCATGAAATTTCGCAACAGCAGCGATCCGACGCGCGCCGAGCGCTCGGGATGAAACTGGGCGCCATAGACGTTGTCGCGCTGGACGATGGCGGAGAACTCATCGCCATAGGCGGCGGCGGCGATCGTCAGTTCGGTGACTGGAGCCGCGTAGCTGTGCACGAAGTAGACGTGATCGCCGGCTGCAATGTCGGTGAGTAAGGGCGACGTGCGCCTGAACTCGAGTTGATTCCAGCCCATGTGCGGGACCGGAAGGTCCGGGCGATGCGCCAGGCGACGCACCTGACCCGGCAATAATCCCAGACAGGCAACGGCGCCTTCCTCCGAGGATTCGAACAACAACTGCATGCCGACGCAGATGCCGAGCATCGGTTGCTTCAGATGGCGAATCGTCTCCACCAGACCGGCGTTCTCGAGCCGCGCCATGCAATCCGCCGCCGCGCCGACGCCGGGAAGGATTACATGTGTCGCGGCTTGCACCCTCTCAGCGCTGGCCGTCAATTCGGACTCAATCCCCAGGCGCTCGACCGCGAATCTGAGCGACGCGATATTTGCGCCGCCGCTGTCGATGATCACGAGGCGCATCAGAGCGCACCCTTCGTACTGGGCAACTCACGATCGGTCACCCGAATCGCCTGACGCAGCGCTCGCCCCACGCTCTTGAAGCACGCCTCGATCATGTGATGCGTGTTCTCGCCCGCCACCTTCAGGTTGATGGCGGCGCCGAGCGTCTCCGCCAGCGAGCGGAAGAAATGCGGCACGAGTTCGGTCGGCAACTGGCCGACCTGATCGCGGCCGAACTGACCTTCGAACACGAAGTACGGCCGCCCGGACAGATCGATCGCGACCTGCGCGAGCGCCTCGTCCATCGGCAACAGAAATCCATAGCGCTGAATGCCGAGCTTGTCGCCGAGCGCCGTCTTGAGCGCCTGACCCAATGCAAGCGCACAGTCTTCGACCGTGTGGTGCTCGTCGATGTGCAGATCGCCGCTACAGGAAAGCTGCAATGAAAAGCCGCCGTGCTTCGCGACCTGCTCGAGCATGTGATCGAAAAATCCAAGACCCGTCGACACCCGAATCGGCGACTCCCGATCCAGATTCACTGCGACGCTGATGTCGGTCTCCTTCGTGCGTCGGGTGATCTGCGCCGTGCGTTGAGTCGCGGCGAGTCGTCCGGCGATTTCCGCCCATGTCTCACCGGCGCCGTTACTGCGCAGCCGAACTCCCTGAACTCCGAGGTTGCGTGCGAGCTCGAGATCCGTTTCACGATCGCCGATCACATAGCTGTTCGCGGCATCGATCGGATTCGTTGCGAGATATTCCTTGAGTAATCCGGTTCGCGGCTTGCGACACGCGCAGTTGTCTTTCTCGAAATGCGGACAGATGAACTCCGCGTCGAAGACGATACCCTGCGAGCTCAGCAGATCGCGGAGGAACACGTGAGCTTGGCGGAACGCAGGTTCGGGAAAGCTGCTCGTCCCCAGTCCATCCTGGTTCGTGACCATCACAAAGGAATACCCGGCGTCCCGCAGTGCACACAGTGCAGGTATCACTCCCGGAGTCAGGTGAACCTTTTGCAGGCTATCGATCTGTTGATCGGGCGGCTCGACGATCAGCGTGCCGTCGCGATCCAGGAACAACACGCGCTTTGCCCTGATGTTCATGCTGCCGCTCCGGCGGCCTGCGCAATGCCTCGCAGGAGTCGTTCGTTCTGCTCCGGCGTTCCCACCGAAATGCGCAGACTGTCGCCGAGACCAGGTTGCGAGCGTGGATCGCGAATGATCAAACCCTGGGATGCTGCGGCTTGCAGCACGCGGTCGGCGTCCGCGCAGTCAACCAGCAGAAAATTCGAATCGCTCGGCCACACATGGGTGATCAACGGCAGGCGCACCAGCTCACGTGAGAGGCGCTCACGTTCCTTCAAGACGGTTCCAATGCGCTGCACCGCTTGCTCGCGATGCGGCGCATTCGTAAACGTCAGCACAGCTTCGATCGTTTGAGTGGGCAGTGCGTAGGGTGTAATCACACGCGCCAGCAAGCTCACGATATCGCGGTGCGCCAGCAATGCGCCGCAGCGCGCGCCGGCAAGCGCATATGCCTTCGAGAGCGTGCGCAGGATCACCAGATTGGGGAAGCGCGCCAGCTGCCCCGAGAGACTCTCGGTGCGAGCAAACTCGACATACGCCTCATCCACCACAACGATCGCTTTCTCGCTGAGTCCGACGCACACGCGTTCCATGGCGTCCGTATCGAGCGAGTTCCCGGTGGGATTGTTCGGCGAGCACAGGAACACAATCTTCACGCCTTCGCGCCAGGCAGCCAGTACTGCATCCGGATCGAGCGCGAATCCCTTGTGCTTGGACAGCGGCGCTTCGACCACTCCCGCGCCTTGTATGCGGGCGGAGACTTTGTACATGCCAAAGGTCGGCGGACAGATCAGCACGCTGTCCTGACCAGCGCGACAGAACGCGCGAATGACGAGATCGATGCCCTCATCGCTGCCGCGTCCAGCAAGGACGTTCTGCGGCGCTACGCCGTACAGATCGGCCAGATGTCCGATCAGCTCGACTGGCTGCGGCTCGGGATAACGGTTCAGACCCGCGCCCGACGTATCGCCGGCAGCGCGCCACGGCATCTCATTCGCGTGCATACGTTCAAGCGACGGTTCCCAGGCGGCATGTTGGTAGGGCTGGAGCGCCACGATCTCCGGCCGGGCGAGTGCAAGGATTCGATTCACGACAATCTCCCGGTGGCGAGCCGGGCAAGACGGACTTGCACTGCATTTGCGTGTGCATCCAGGCCTTCCAGTCCGGCGAGCGTGATCGCGGTCGGACCGAGATCGCGCAGCCCCTCCGCGGTGAGCTCCTGCACCGTCATGCGCCGGGTGAAATCCATCAGCGACAGCCCACTGTATGCTCGTGCAAACCCGTAGGTCGGCAGCACATGGTTCGCGCCGCTGCAGTAATCGCCCATGGTTTCAGGCGTCCAGGTTCCCAGGAATACTGATCCAGCGTTGCGGACTCTCGACAACCAGGTGCGCGGGGTTCGTGTCTGCACGATCAGATGCTCGGGCGCATAGTCGTTGCAGAGTTCGAAGGCCGTTTCCAGTGAGTCGACGACGATGAGCCGCGTGTTAAGGATCGATTCGCGCAAGGCGCCTTGGCGTCCAAGGGTATGCATCTGCGCCTGCAACTCGCGCAACGTCGCCCCTGCGAGCGGTTGCGATGTCGTTACGAGAATCGCCTGTGCATCCGCGCTGTGTTCGGCTTGTGCGAGCAGGTCGGCCGCAACGAATTCAGCGTGAGCGCTCTCATCGGCGATAACGAGCACTTCTGAGGGTCCGGCGGGCAGATCGAGCGCGGCGCCCTCCGGGTCATTCGCACACGACAATTTCGCCGCTGTAACCCAGGCGTTGCCGGGACCAAACACCTTGTGCACCTTCGGCACGGTCGCTGTACCGTACGCCATCGCGGCGATCGCCTGCGCGCCGCCTATCTTGAACACGCGTTCGACGCCGCATAGTTGCGCCACGGTCAGTACGGCAGGATCAGCGAGCCCATCTCTCCGCGGCGGTGTGCAGATGACCCGCGTGCGACAACCTGCGATCTGCGCAGGAACCGCCACCATGATTGCGGCAGAGGGCAGGGGCGCCACCCCCGCGGGAACATACAGTCCTACTGCATCGATGGCTCGATAGTGCTGTTCGCAGACGACGCCGGTGGACGTTTCGACGGCGATCGGCTCGCTTCGCTGCGCCTCATGGAAGCGATGCACATTTCCGATCGCACGCTCCAGCGCATTGAGTTGCTCGCTGCTCAGCGTACGCCTGGCGGCGGCAAACTCCGCGGCATCCACTTCCAGAGCTTCAAGCGTCGGGCAGTCGAATCGATGCGTGTACTCGAGCACAGCCTCGTCGCCGCGGGTTCGCACATCTCTGATGATTTCACGCACACGCTGATGCAGCGACTCCGCGTCCTGCTGGGCTGGACGGCGCAATGCATCGCGGCGCTCGCTCGCCGTGAGATCCGACCAATGAATTATAGGAAGTTGCATGACAATGTCGTGCGGGTTGCCTGTTTGACCAATCGCTATTGTGATGTCCGGTAGAGGCCTTGCCATTTTCGGTTCGCGTTGGGCTTGTCGAAATGTTCCTGCGTCCCGGGGCTCCGGGCTTCGGAACCTTTCGACAAGCTCAGGGCGAACGGAAGGAAACACAGGGGACGCGACACTAATCACCGATCACAGTCCATCCGCTCACGCCATTCCACTCACGCGAGCATCTTCTCCACCGGCAGGACCAGAATCGCGCTTGCGCCGGCGCTCTTCAGACTCTCGAGCGTCTCCCAGAACACGTTCTCGCGACAGACGGCATGCACCGCGACTTTGTCGCTCGAGCCGTCGAGCGGCATGATCGTCGGCGATTCGCTCCCCGGCAGCAGCTTCTTGATTTCCGCAAGCTTCGAGCGCGGTGCGTGCAGCATGATGTACTTGCTTTCCTTGACCTGCTGCACGCCGTCGATGCGCATCGCGAGCCGGTGAATCCAATCCTGTTTCTCCGGCGATACCGGCACGGGCGTGCTGATGATCGCCGCCTGGCTTTCGAGAATTGTTTCGGCTTCCCACAGGTGATTGGCGATGAGCGTCGACCCGGTTGAAACAAGATCACAGATGAAGTCGGCGCGGCCGAGGCGTGGAGCGATTTCGACCGCCCCGGACAATGTCACGACTTCCGCGCGTATGTCGTTCTCGCGCAGATATCGGGCGAGGATGTTCGGATACGTCGTTGCGATGCGCTTGCCGCGCAGTGATCCCGCGCCGTCATAGGCGACGCCGTCCGGCGCGGCAATGGACAATCGGCAGCGGCCGAAATCCAGGACCATCAATTGCTCGAACGGCGGTGTGACGCCGCGCGCCTGAAACGCCAGGCGCTTCTCTTCGATCACGTTGAGCCCGACGATTCCGAGATCGCACACGTCCTGCTGCACCAGATCCGGAATGTCGTCGTCGCGAACGAACAGCACGTCGAGCGGCATGTTCTCGCCATAACACATGAGCTGATCCTTGCCGCGGCTGTACTTGAGACCGCAGCGCACCAGCAGATCGAGCGAGTTGTCGGTGAGACGCCCTGATTTCTGCAGGGCTACCTTGAGGCGGGAAGTCTTGTCGATCATCTATCCCGTCCTCTGTTCCTTGCTGCGCGTAGCGGCGAGGGCGTAACCGCCATTGCCGTTGGTCAGATAGCGGGCGACCCGACCGATGGTCGTTACGCTCACGCCGGTCTGCTTGTGAATCTCGCGATACGGCGCGCCCTCCTGCAGAAGGCCAACGACGGCCCACCGGTCGGCGAGGGCCTGCAACTCCGCGGGTGTACATAAGTCGCGAAAGAACGCACGGCATTCCTCCACGCTGCGCAGCGTCAGAATCGCGCCGAATAACGCTCGTTCCGCGAGCGCTTCCTGCCGCGGAGTCAATGCGCGGTGATCTTTCATTTGGAGAGAGGGCGAGTGCGAATGTATTAATGTGATAGCACGTTAGTACGCTGGACACGCACTGGTCAAGCGAATCGTGAATGATCCGGGCCAGAACGTTGAAAGTTGACCGTTGGCGGCCAGAGCCGGAAGGCCCGCATGCGGCCGGGACCGGAAACCCGTCCATCCTTTCCCGAACCGCCAACTCTCAACCGCCAACTGTGAACCGAAAGCAAGCGGCAATGCCGTCGCTTTCCTTGACGCACGCGCCGGCGGGCAAATAGACTTCGGGCCGCTCATCGAGATCGGCTGAGGGTCAGGCCCTTTGAAGCCGGGCAACCGTCGAAGCTAACCACTTCGAAAAGGTGCTAACTCCTGCGGGAATCGCCACGAGGCGACACACCCCGACAGATGAGTTGCTGTGTTAGCTGCTTGCGGAATCCGCGGGCGGTGGGTCACGGCGACAGCCGCTACGGGCGCTCCGTGGGGTTTCTGCGATGTGCGAAACCTTGTCCGGCCTTGGGCCGGAGTATCGAAACGGAGCCTTGAGCAATGCAATCTCTGCCCGATGTGGCCCTCCCAGGCGCGTCTGCGCACGCCGCCGCCGCACGCATCCATCTCGCACCTGACCCGCAGCCTCGTGAGGGCGTCCTGAAACTGGATGGAGCGTTCGCGCTTCATTTCGGCGGCCGTCTCGATGGCATGCGCATCGCTTGGCGCCTGACGGGCAACCCTGATGCTCCGGTCGTTGTCGCCCTGGGCGGCATTTCGGCAGGCCGCTCGGTCGCGGAGGTCGGCAAGACGGAAAGAGGGTGGTGGAGCGAAATTGTCGGTCCCGGGCGGGCGCTCGATACGGATCGCTGGCAAATCCTCGGCATCGACTTCCTGGGCGGGAGCGGCGCAAGCACCGGGCCCGGCGTCGGTCAGACCAACTTCCCCTCGATCAGCGCCTACGATCAGGCAGAAGCGCTGCGCCGGGTGATAGAGCATCTGCACATGGGACCGCTCGCAGCGATAGCCGGAGCCTCTTATGGCGGCATGGTTGCGCTCGCGTTCGCCGAGCGCTGGCCGCTGCTGGTCAACCATATCGTGGTGATCAGCGCAGCCGATCGTGCGCACCCGATGGCGACTGCCTGGCGCAGCGTGCAGCGCGCGATGGTTCGGTACGCGATAGGACAGGGCGACGGCCCGGAAGGACTGCGGCTCGCACGCGCCCTTGCGATGGCGACTTATCGCAGCCCGGAAGAGTTTGCAGTGCGCTTCAATGCGCCCGCGGTGCTGATCGACCGCCGATTCCAGTTTCCGGTGGAGTCGTATCTGCTGGCGCGGGGCGACGCTTATGCATCCACGTATATCCCTGAAGCATTCGTGTGCCTGTCTGAATCGATCGATCTACATCGGGTCGATCCCGCCAAAATCCGGGTTCCGACGACGCTGGTCGCTGTCCGCGAGGACCAGCTCGTGCCGCTCTCCGACATGCGCTCTTTGCGGGAGCGACTGGCGGGACCAGTGGAGTTCGTTGAATTGTCGTCGCTCTATGGGCACGACGCTTTCCTCAAAGAGAGCAGCGCGCTGCGCTCCGTGTTCGAACGTGCGTTGCCATCGACCGATGGTGCACTATGAGCGAGCCACACTCGGCAACGACGCGCGCCGTTCGAGCGGCGCTCGAGTCGGACACGCAGTACGGCGCTGTTGTACCGCCGGTTCATCTCACTTCGACGTTTGCCTTCAAATCCTTCGGCGAGAAGCGCGAGTACGACTACACGCGCTCCGGCAATCCTACGCGCGATGCACTGGGCGGCGCCCTGGCTGTGCTTGAAGGCGGGGCGGGTGCGGTCATCACCGCGTCCGGCATGTCCGCTATCAACGTGATTTGCCAGCTATTGAATCCCGATGATTTGCTGATTGCACCGCACGATTGCTACGGCGGGACTTATCGGCTGTTCAGCGCGCTCGCGAAGCGCAGTGCAGCCCGCGTCGAGTTCGTGAACCAGACCGACGAGCAGGCGTTCGCGGCCGCGTTCGCACGCAGGCCAAAACTGGTCTGGGTCGAGACGCCGAGTAATCCGCTGTTGCGCATCGTCGACATCCGCGCGGCCGCCCGGCGCGCGCATGCTACAGGCGCGCTGTTGATCGTCGACAACACCTTTCTCTCGCCAGCCTGGCAACAGCCCATTGCGCTCGGCGCGGACCTGGTGCTGCACTCGACGACCAAGTATCTGAATGGCCATAGCGACGTCGTCGGCGGAGCCGTGATCGCCGCCAGCGCTGATCTGCATGAGCGCCTCGCGTGGTGGGCCAACTGCATCGGTGCAACGGGCTCACCATTCGACAGCTACCTGACCTTGCGAGGCGTACGAACCCTGCACGCGCGATTGCGCGTTCACGGCGAGAATGCGGCGCGAGTTGCGGCGACCTTGAACGATCATCCCGCAGTCGTTCGCGTGCACTACCCGGGCTTGCCGTCGCATCCGCAGCACGCATTGGCGTCAACACAGCAAAGCGGTTACGGGGCAATGCTGAGCTTCGAGTTGCGCGGTGGGCCATCCAGCGTGCGGGCCTTCGTCGAAGGCCTGCGATGCTTCTCGCTCGCCGAATCGCTGGGCGGCATTGAAAGTTTGGTTGCACACCCGGCGACCATGACGCACGCGGCGATGGATGCCGAAGCGCGTCGCATTGCCGGAATCTCGGACACGCTGGTGCGTCTATCG
Source organism: Steroidobacter sp. (assembly GCA_050738395.1). Taxonomy (GTDB): domain Bacteria; phylum Pseudomonadota; class Gammaproteobacteria; order Steroidobacterales; family Steroidobacteraceae; genus Steroidobacter. Next base: position 1,641 of record JBOHZJ010000183.1, on the reverse strand, counting down.
GTCGGCATCGAATCGGCTGACGATCTGATTCGCGATCTCGAGCAGGGGCTTGAGAGAGCGCTGCGCGCGGGCTAAAGAGAAGCGAGGCGCCGCAGGGCAGGCGGGTTTTCAGCAAGCAACAGAGTCGCATTCGCTCAGCGTCTGCTTTGATTGTCCCGTCCGTGCGCCCTGTGTACTCTGCGAACTCCTTCTCTTCTGCCTCAATCCATTCAATGAAAACGAAAGTCACCGAACTTCTCGGCATTCGGTATCCGATTATCCAGGGTGGAATGCAGTGGGTCGGAACAGCGGAGTTGGCGTCTGCAGTTGCCAACGCCGGGGGGCTCGGGATTCTCACTGCGCTGACGCAGCCGACGCCTGAAGATCTGCGCAAGGAGATTGCACGCTGCCGCACGATGACCGACAAACCCTTCGGCGTGAACCTTACGATCCTTCCGACGATTACACCGCCGCCCTACGCTGAGTATCTCAACGTCATCATTGAAAGCGACATCAAGATCGTCGAAACGGCGGGAAACAGCCCGAAGGACTTCATCGGCAAGTTGAAGGAGCACGAGATCAAGGTCGTGCACAAGTGCACCTCGGTGCGTCACGCATTGTCCGCCGAGCGCCATGGCGTCGACATCGTCAGCATCGACGGATTCGAATGCGCAGGTCATCCCGGCGAGGATGATGTTCCGAATCTGATCCTGATTCCGGCCGCGGTCCGGGTTCTCAAAATTCCAATCGTCGCTTCCGGCGGCATCGGCGATGGCCGTGGAATGGCGGCCGCATTTGCACTGGGCGCACAGGGAATCAACATGGGAACGCGTTTCATGTGCACCCGCGAGGCGCCCATTCACGACAACATCAAGCAGGCGCTGGTCGCCGCCAGCGAGCGGGACACGCACCTGATGTTTCGCACGATGCACAACACGGCGCGCGTGTTCAGGAATGCGATTTCAAGCGAAGTAGTCGCCATGGAAAAGCGCGGAGCGAAGTTCGAGGATGTCCGACCGCTGGTCGCCGGCTCGCGAGGCAAAGTCGCGCTCAGAGAAGGCGATGTGAACGGCGGAGTCGTGAGCGCCGGGATGATCATCGGCTTGATCGATGATGTGCCTACCTGCGCCGATCTCATCGAACGCATCGTACGCGACTGTCGCAGTCATCTGCGCTCCGCAGTGACGATGGTCGAAGGTTGAGTTCCCGATAGCGACTCCCGATGGGACCCCTGGCCGGCATCCGCATCGTCGAGCTCGCGAGCATCGGCCCCGGTCCATTTTGCGGAATGATGCTCGCGGATATGGGCGCGGAAGTGCTGTGTGTGGAACGCGGCGCACGCGATCCAGAACCTTACGATCCGTTGCAGAGGAATCGCCGCCGCATAACGCTGGACCTCAAGAGCGCGGCTGGGCTTGATGCGCTACTGCGTCTGATCGATCGCGCCGATGCGACGTTCGAAGGATATCGACCCGGCGTCGCGGAGCGACTCGGCGTCGGCCCCGACGTGTGTCTGCAACGCAATCCGAAACTTGTTTATGGACGAATGACGGGCTGGGGACAAACCGGGCCGCTCGCCGCGGCCGCGGGTCACGACATCAACTACATCGCAATCTCCGGTGCGCTGCACGCGATCGGCAGACAGGGCGGCAAGCCGACGCC
>JBOHZJ010000182.1:0-13614 GCA_050738395.1 Steroidobacter sp. | reverse complement strand
GTCTGGATACGAGGTGAAAAGTTTGCAGACGCAGAGGCTCTTCTCCGCAACACTCTCGAACTCTTCACTGGACGCCTACCGATTGATCACCAGTATGTCGCCTCCGCCGAGTACTACCTTGGCGAAGCGCTCGTCGCGCAGAAGAAGCTCGCAAACGCGGAACGCGTGCTCACTGCCTCGATCGAGCGCTGCAAGCGCAACGGTGCACCGGCATGGCGCTCTGCGCGTTCCGTGAACGCGCTGGGGGAGATTTTTCATCAGCTCGGACGCAGTCAGGACGCAGAGCGTTATCTCGTAGACAGCTATCGTGTGCTCATAGCCGCACCGGCTGCTGATCAGGACAGCAAGCGGCTCGCGCAGCAACGAATCACGCGCTTTTACACTGAACTCAAGCAGCGCAACAAACTCGATGCACTATTGCGAGAGCGCGCGCAAGAGAACGTCTCGCCAGCCGCTGCAAAGGGTCAGCCGCCTGCGGCGTCGACGACGCAGAGCTGACGCCTCGGCCTGGCGGCAGGCAAGAAAGAGAGACAGACCGGCTTCGCCCCGTTCGCTGCAGGGCGAGTGGGGAATGAAGCCGGTTTCCGTCGGCGTTCGACACCTCACCCCGGCAAACTGACGAGCTGTCCTGGTCCGTACATGGTTGTGCCCGGTCTGGTCGCGTCGCATCTGCCGCCGTCGCTGCATCCGCACTCTGGTTCTTCACCGAACTGCGGGATCCCGCCCGGTTCGCAGCTGAAGCAGTCCATGCTCGTGCAGTCGAATGTCGGACCGAGTTTCTGCAGGATGATCGGGCGCCAGGCGGTCAGGCCATCGCTCTCGGCGAGCGCAAGGCGATTTCCGGCAACCCGCACCAGATTGAACACTTCAGTAAGACAATCGCCGTTTGTAGTCTTGCCTGCTCGCACGAAGTAGTACGACTTTGACTTGATGTCATAGCGTCCGTACAGGCGGTGTATCGCGCCGCCGTCCAGAAATTGCTTGATCAGCAAGTCTTCGAACATTGTGACCCGATTGGTCATCGGATCGACGCTGCCGATCACTACGATGTCTGGCGCCGCGTTCGCGTTCGAGACCGCCGCAAGGCTCACGAGCGCCGCCCAAAACAACGCTCTTGTCCGCCGGATCATTGTCGATTTCATGATGTACTCCTGATTGCTGTGTTGCTGTCGTGGCCGACAACAACGACACGTATTGCAATCGGGAAAGCGGACGACCTTAGAACGTAAGTGTTCGTCGATGTGATGAATCGGCCCGAGGGCTAGTGGCTGGCTCGTGGGCCTGCGCCGGTGAGCGGCGGCGAGCAGATGGTGCTCTGTGCTGCTCGCCGTGCGAACGTGCTGTCGCGGACACGACCACTGCGCCGGCCTGCTGTTATTGAAGCCGGTCTGATCCAGCATCATCGATTGGTCCCTCTGTCCGGCTTGTGTGTCGAATCGACATCCGCGCCGTCACCACCTATCGTGCTGCGACCAGTGGTCAAGGCAGCGGTGCGCGGAACGGATGCTTCGCCCGGCATTCGTAATGGACAAGTTCGATCGCATTTTTCAGTTGCATTCGATTCTCGCAAATCGACGCACGCCCATCGATTCGGAGACGCTGCAGGCGCGGCTCGAGTGCTCGCGTTCCACGCTGTTTCGGATTATCGCGTTGATGAAGGATCACCTCGGCGCGCCGATCGAATTCGACACGGAGCGGGGGAGCGGATTTCTTTATCGAAGAGCTTCTGGGGACGAGACCTACGAGTTGCCTGGTCTATGGTTCTCGCCGGCCGAGCTGCAATCGCTGGCCGTCATGCAACGAATGTTGCGCGATCTCGGCGGCGGCTTGCTCGCCGATCAGGTCGCCGCCATTTCCAGGCGTCTCAATCAGCTGGTGCAGCATCGTCGTCTGAATCTCGGCGAAGCTGCCACGCGGCTGAGGTTCCCCGCGGTTGCGTCACGCCCCGCCGGTGAAGCGTTCCAGATCGCCGCTTCCGCGACGCTGCAGCGTCGGAAACTCTGGTTTGAGTATCACTCGCGAGGCAGCAATCGGCGCTCGTCGCGCACTGTGTCGCCGCAACGTCTTACTCATTATCGAGAGGCGTGGTATCTCGACGCCTGGGATGAGGAGTCCAATGAGTTGCGCACGTTTGCGATCGAACGCATGCAGCGATCGAAGGTGCTCGAAAAAACAGCGCTCGACCTCACCGGCAGCGAATTGGACGCGCACTACGCCAGCGCCTACGGGATCTTCGGCGGCAAGGCCGATAAGCTGGCCGTACTGCGCTTCTCGGCTGAACGCGCTCGCTGGGTTGCCGATGAGAAGTGGCATCCTGAACAGACGGGTGAGCATCTCGCCGACGGCCAATACGAGCTTCGAATCCCTTATCACGACGCGCGCGAACTCGTGATGGACATCATGAGGCATGGTGCGCATGTCGAAGTCATCGAGCCTGAGCCTCTTCGTCGAAAGGTAGCCGAGGAGCTGCGGCGCGCGGCCGAACAATACGCTCCTGAGGAATAGATTGGCGACCACATCGGGCGCGCCTTCGCCGCCCTCGCTCGGCGAAACGATTGCAGCAACGCAGGGGGTAGAGCGATGCGGCTGAGGAGCGAGAACGGCCGAGGCAGCCGCCTTATGCTCATCGGCGGCGGACCGGATTCAGGTTGCGGCCTGATCCGCTCTCCACATATATATGTATCCAGCCTCAACCCGTAGCGCGACCCAATAGAGCGGCCGTTCAGTAGCCGCCCGACCGCACGCAGATGAGGCGGTGTTGGTCGAGAGCCTCAATCCCAGTGTCATGTTTTGCGACTGCCGGGTGCTCCAATGCACTCACGGGCAGGCGATCCGTCGGCGGCCGAAATCGTGTCCACTTTGACGGAAGAATTGAGGTAACGCAGGTGGAGAGCGCAATGATTGATTTTCCATGGGTCGCAGCGATCGCCGTTGTCGGCGTGGCTTTGGGGTTGCTGCTGGCGAAATGGTGGGATCGTGCACGCCTCGCAATGGAGATCGAGAAAGCCAGGGGGGTTCTCTCGATCGAACTGGCGTCGATGCGCGAGCGTGCGACGCGGATCCCGGATCTGGAACGAAGACTGACGACGACGGAAGAGGCGAGGAGCAGGCTCACCGCGGAACTGGCCGATCTCAGGCAAATGCTGGGACGCTCATCGGCGGAACTGACGGCGGATCGCGAATCCCTCAGCGCTGCCCGGGAGGAGTTGGCGAGAACGCGCAAGCAGTTCGACGGCGTTCAGGCCGCTCATTCGCAGCTGACGATCGAGAAGACCGATCTGTCCACGCGCCTGGAAGCCGAGCGCAATCAGTCGCAGGAGAAGCTCCAGCTTCTGAATGACGCAAAGCAGACGCTGTCGGATCAGTTCAAGTCGCTCGCGAATGAAATCCTGGAAGACAAAAGCCGCCGGTTCACCGAACAGAATCAGACGAATCTGGGCCAGCTTCTCGATCCGCTCAAATTGAAACTCTCCGAGTTTCAAACCAGGGTGGAGGATGTGTACGTCAAGGAGACGAAGGACCGTTCGGCGCTGGGCGAGCAAGTGCGGCAGCTCCTGACGATGAATCAGTCGCTGAGCCAGGATGCAAAGGACCTCACGCGCGCGCTGAAGGGATCGAACAAGGCGCAAGGCGCCTACGGTGAACTCGTCCTCGAGCGCGTGCTGGAATCCTCCGGCCTGCGCAAGGGCCACGAGTATGAAGCCCAGGCCAGTCACACCCGCGAAGACGGATCGCGGGCGCAGCCCGATGTGGTGGTCAGGTTGCCGGAGGATCGCAGTCTGGTGATCGACTCGAAAGCGTCGCTCGTGGCGTACGAGGAATCGGTCAGTGCAGAAGATGAGAGCGATCGGTCGGCCGCGCTCGCGAGGCACATTGCTTCAGTGCGGGCGCACATCAAAGGACTCTCCGAGAAGAACTATCACGCCCTGTATCAGTTGAAGTCGCTCGACTTCGTGCTGATGTTCATCCCGATCGAGCCGGCCTTCATGCTCGCGGTGACCAACGATCGAGATCTCTTCGATGAGGCCTGGAACAGGAACGTGCTGCTGGTAAGTCCATCGACGCTGATGTTCGTCGTCCGCACCGTTGCACATCTGTGGCGGCAGGAAGCTCAGAGCAGGAATGCACAGGAGATCGCAAACCGGGGCGCCGAGCTTTATGACCGGTTGTGCGGCTTCGTCGCGGATCTCGATAAGCTGGGCGTGCGTCTGCGGCAGGCGCAGGACAGTTACACTGAGGCGCGGGACAAGCTCAGCAGGAACAATGGAAATGTGATTCGCCAGGCCGAGATGCTGAAAAACCTCGGTCTGAAGCCCACCAAGGCGCTTCCGGCCGCGCTGGTGGCGGCGGCCATGGACGCTGACAACGAAGCGATGCTGGACATGCCCGGGGCGGAAGCGTTGACTCAGCTCAGCGCAATGCAGTGAGTTCAAGCAAGGGGAAGCACATGGACATTTTCTACTACTGGAAGAATTTCGAAGCGGATCTTGCGGCGGAGCGCCTTGGATGGCTCAAATCCCAACGCGCGAAGGTCGGTCAATTGCAGGATCGCGGGATCGATCACATCTGGGCGTTCAAGACGCCCTCAGGAATGAAAGGCCGCCTGCAGGTGGTCGCTCGTCTTGCCTGGTGTGATCCGCCCGCCAAGCGCCCGATGAAAACGGATGCCGCCTCCACGATCTACTACGACGCCGCATCGCCGAGCACGGTCCGTTTCGTGGGAACTGACGCCGAATCCGCCATCACCCAGGTCACCAGCGTCCTTCGCAAACGATTCCACAGTATGTTCGACGCGAATTTCCACGGTGATAACGGAGTACAAAAACTCGAGATCGATTTAGTGCGCCAGCTGGAAAGCTGTGTGAAGGGCTATCTCACGGCGCCGCTTGTGGCGAGCGCCGCGAAGAGTGGCGATCGGTGACGAAGGGATCGGGTTCATCAGGAACAGCGCTGGCAGGAAGGGCAATGGGGGGAACGCACGGTGTCAGAGTCGTTGCCCCCGACTGCTGGACGAGTTTCTCGAGCCGGCGGCTATCACGCAGGCGGCGCTTGCCGAGACCCGTAAACTCGGTCAGCGTTCGGCAGAGCGTTCTCGCAAGTAGCTGGATGCAATACGTTCGATCGCCTTCGTCAATTCAAGCGATCCGTTCCAGCCCTTCGCATTCGTCATCACTGCAATCGATATATGGTTCTCGGGATCCAGGATGACGATCGATGAACTGCCGGCCTGCCGGCCGGTGTGCCCAACCCGGACAGCGCCGCCCTCTGGAAACATCATCATTCCGTAACCATATTTTTCCCGGGACGGAATTACATCGCGCCAGGTCGGGGCCGAGGGTCCATCGTCGTTCACCAACGGGCGGGACATCAGCGTTCTCACTTCCGCAGAGAGCAGCTGACCGCTATCAAACGCCAAGGCGAACTTCACCAGATCCGTCGCGGTACTCAGGTGTCCTCCTGCTGCAAGGTTCTCGCTGACATCCCGCAGTTCGGCTCGCTGCAGCGATTTGCCTTCTCCGAGGGTGTATCCGGAGGCACGGTGAGGAACGATCGCGAAGGAGTCATCCTCGACGGTGTTCGCCATTTCGAGCGGAGAGAAGACAAGCTCGCTCATGACGCTTGAATAGTCCTTGGCAGTCGCTCCCTGGATGACGCATGAGAGGACGCGATATCCGTAAGACGAATACGTCCAGTCCGATCCAGGCATGAACAGCAGGGGGTCACCCTTGAAATTGGCCAGCGGACCGATGACATCCGTGTAGCGGGTGTACGTTCCCAACTGATCACGAAGACGGCGGGCTTCTATTCTGTTTCTTTCATCCTCCGTCTTGGCGCTGGCCAGCGCTGCGTCATAGTCCGCGTAATGCCGAACGCCCGAGGTATGAGTGATGAGTTGGCGAGTCGTGACCGGCCATTTCTTCTGCGGAAACTGCGGACAATAAACCTGAACGGGCTTGTCCAGATCGAGCATTCCCTTGTCGGCCAGCGCCATCGCAGCGGACGCCGTAAGCCACTTCGAGACGGACGCCGTTCGATATTTCGTGTGCGTCGTCGCCGGAACGTTGTTTTCGACGTCGGCCAGACCATAGGCGCCCTCGAAGACGATGCTCTTTCCGTTTCCGATCGCGATCTGCAGCGATGGCAGCCCGCTGCTCTTCAATTCACCGAGGGCGAGCTCGTCGATCTGCCGCTTCCAGTCTGTCTCATCGACAATGTTCGTGTCCGTGGAAGACAACGTGCATGACGAGAGCAGGAGTATTGAGAACGCGATCGACGATTCCTTGAGTACGGGCATGTTCATGATCCTCAATGTTTCGATCTTGTGAAGAATTCCGTTCATCCTCCGGGCTACTCATCGCCCAGGAAATCTGCGGCAATGCTGATGCTGTAGCGACGCTGCGCATTCGCCGAAATGCCGACTCGCATCGTGCTGCTGGGCACGAGCAGCGTCGTCGGATCGGTCTGACGATCGAAGTACAATCCGTCCAGGCGCACATTGCCTGCGTCGACAGCGCTGAAGCCGCGGACCTCGAAAGGGTTGTAGAGGCCGATATCCTCATTGCCGACACTCGTGCCGAAAGCATCATCGGCTGAGTTCACCGCGTTATCGTCGGCCCGCTGCGCGAGCGCGCACAACGGCAGTCCGACGAGGGCCATGAGTAGCATGCATGAAAACCCTGCTTTTGCCTGGTCGCGTGGCTTGGATGCATCGATTGCGAAAAGGGTTGAACAGACCAGGACTCATTTAGGGATGTGACGACGACGAGTCATCGCCGCCCGAGCACACTGCCGACGCGTATTCCCCGGGAGTGACTCCCTGTCGGCAGGACTTACAGCGCGCACGCTCCGGATTCATATGTCCGGCACAAACCTTTGATCTATGTAGCGCTATCTATCGCGGCATAACTCTTGCTCGGCCCTGCGTGCTCTCTTGAAACAGAACGCGAACAACCCAGGAGTTCAGCTATGAAGACAAATGCCGCCGGTGCGATCTGGATGCGAGCTGTCCTGATCGCCGGACTGCTGATATTGACGCCGTCGCTGGCGTCGGCGGGACTGATCCTTCAAGACCAGGAAAACGGTGTCTTCCAGGTCAACGCCTTCGAGCCTATCGGCCAGTCGTTTACCGCGGAGGATGCAGGCGTTCTGATTGCATTTCAGATGGAGTGCATCAACTGTGGCTTTCCAAATGCGGACGCGTTGCGTATGGATCTGTTTTCTGGCGATGGCCTCGGCGGCGCTCTCCTGGCCTCGAGATCATTCAGTCTCATCAGTGGATTTGCGGGCTTCTTTGACGTCGATTTCTCGGCTCTCGTACTCAGCGTCGGGAGCCGGTATACGGCAGCGTTGAGCGTCCTCGGAGACGATCCCTATTGGGGGGTGCGGGTATCGACCACGGACGTTTATTCCGGCGGCAGCGCGTATGCGAGAGAGTGCCAGACATGCGGTCCTGCGGCCGCGGAGCTGGCATTTCGCGTTACGCCGGTCACGCCAGTCAACGTGTCCGAACCTGGTGTATTGGCTCTGCTCGCCGTCAGCTTCACCGTTTTCCTGCTCTCGCGACGAAGACGAGTTCCGAGCACAAATCTTCGCGCCGCCTGATCTGGGCAGAGTCCGGTGTCGGCGGTTCGGCCGCGATTCCCAGACCGATTTCTCGCGGAGACCTTGTTTCGCCGGTACCGCGGCCTTCATCGAGCCCTCGCAGCAATGAGTCGGCCTTCGCGCATGCGCACGCACTGCATGACGATGCCCAGTTCCTCCTGATAGCGGCGGATGACTCGGGCTTCCATCTCGGTGACCAACGTAACCGCAAGCCCCTTGGCGCCAGCTCGGCCAGTGCGGCCGACACGGTGCAGATAGGCCTTGCTCAAGGTGGGCGGATCAAAATTGAAAATATGAGTGACGCCCTTGATGTCGAGGCCGCGGGCGGCGACGTCGGAGGCGATCAGAACGCGAATCGCGGCGCTGCGAAAGCCATCCATCGCTTGCTTGCGAACCTGCTTGTCCAGAGCCGCATTGAGGTCGGCGGCCGGGATATGGTGATGCGCCAGTTTGGCTGCGATCTTCTCGGCTACATCGTTTCGATGCACAAAGACGATGGCGCGCTCGGGGTCCAGCGCATGTAGAAGCTTGCGCAACTCATCCGGCTTGTCGCGCTCCTCGCAGACCAGATAGAGATGCTCAATGTTTTCGTTAACAGCGGCAGCGCCGGCCTGAAGCATCACCAGATCTGGCGCGAGCGTCTCGATAACCGCCGTGCTCTGCGGCTCGAGCGTGGCGGCCGCAAACACCAGTTGTCGCGTGCGCGGTGCAGCCTGGATGATTGAGCGGATGGCGAGCAGACTTTCTTCGCTCAGCAGGCGATCCGCCTCGTCAATGACGATGCTGCGAATATGTTGCGTCTTCAGCTTGCCCTTGTTGATCAATTCATTGATGCGGCCCGGTGAGCCCACCACCACATGCGGCTTCTTCTTCAACTTGTCGATCTGACGATCCGTTGAAGTGCCGCCGATCAGCAGCAGCGAGCGAACTGGCCAGCCGGCATTCTGTGCAAGGTCACAGCATTGACGTTGAATCTGAATCGCCAGTTCGTGAGTCGGCGCGACGATCACGACTTGCGTCGCGGCTTGTTCCACATCGAGACGGCAGAAGAGCGGAAGCAGATAGGCCAGCGTCTTGCCTGTGCCGGTCTCGGCGTGCAGATAGGCGTCCTGGCCCGCCAACAAGATAGGCAACGCGGCGACCTGAATTGGCGTGGGCTCGGTAATCTGCTGCCTGATCAGCGCTGCAACGAGTTCAGGATGCACATGCAGATCAGTGAACGTCATGAATCAACCTGGACTCGCGGCAATTTAGTTTCAAGGCTTGGGGCAATCGCTCGCACGCAGCGGCAAAGCGCCCGAGCAGCGGCAATGACGAAGCAAGTCTATCGCAGCTCGCATATGCTTCGACTATCGCCAACAAAATGGCAGTCGTTGTTCAAGCCAATGATCGAATCTCCTCTGCTCGCGCGCACGGCGCGTGTTATCCGCGGCACGCTGCTGGCTGTCCTCCTCGCGCCGGCAGCGCTCGCCGCGCAAGACAACACGGAATCCATACGCGCGAAGCAGGACGTGCTCTGGAGCCACATGGAAGAATCCATCCGCGCGGTCGTGCAGCAGGCTGACGCCGTCGTCGGCGTCGCCATTCTGGATCTCACGGATCAGCGCGCGTTCTACCTGAATGCCGACGCGGTTTACCCCACCGCAAGCACGATCAAGATCGCCGTGCTCGGGGAACTCTATAGCCAGCACGAGCGTGCTGCGTCCGCCGGCGCGAAACTTGGGGACTTTTACACCGTGAACGCGAAGGACAGCGTCGGCGGGGAGGGGGTCCTCGGCGCAATGACGGCCGGCGTCAGCCGCATAACGAATCGTGATCTGGCCGCACTGGTCGTCTCGCTCAGCGACAACTCGGCTACCAATGTCCTCATCGATCGCGTCGGCATGGACAACGTCAACGCGTGGCTCGAGCGGTTGGGCCTGAAGGAGACTCGCCTGAGACGTCACATGATGGATGTGACAGCGGCGCAGGAAGGACGGGAGAACACAGCCACGCCGCGTGAGTTGGTGGTGCTGCTCAGCGCAGTTTACCAGGGGCGTGCATTCAAGAAGGCGACGACGCAGGACTTCTTCAAACTCCTGAGCATCCAGAAGGATAGCTACATCCCAAGACTCCTGCCGGCGGGGCTGACGGTTGCGAACAAGCCTGGCAATCTCGACGGCGTGCGCAATGACGCCGGCATCGTGTTCGTCGCCGGCCGTCCGTTCGCCATCGCGGTGATGACCACGTTTGCGCGGGATGATCTCGATGCCGAGCAAACCATCGCGCGCATCGCTCGCGCTGCGTGGAGTTACTTCGATCGCGTCGGCAAGAGCTCACCGCTGGGGCGCATCGTTCGCTAGGTTGCGCGGAAGCGCGCTAACATCTTCGTGGAAGAACAGCCGGTTATCCGGAGTCCGAGATTCTAGTTCCGTTCGTGGTGCGCCTGTCCAGGCACTCCTGGATATTAAAGAACCCTTCGACGAGCTCAGGGCGAACGGAGGAGACGAGCTCAGGGCGAACGGAGAAATGAAGGGCCTCGGGATTCTCTTCCCGTTCGTGCTGAGCCTGTCGAAGCACCCCTTGAGATAAGAACGCGTCGATCCTTCGACTCACTCAGGGCAGGGTCACTCAGGCAGGCTTACTCAGGCGAACGGATATGGAGGATCTTCGCGTCCTTCGGTCGAGCTGCTAAGGTGAGTCATCGTGCTGCGGTCAATCTGCGGACATGTTCACGCTCCAGGAGTATCCATGACCCTTTCGATGTATCAGGCATCCGTGCCTGCGTTCGTTCGCGCCCTGAACAATCTTGCGGGGATTCTCGAGAAGGGCGCTACGTATGCGAAGTCGCGCAAGATCGAAGAGACGGTGCTGCTGAACAGCCGCCTTTATCCCGACATGTTTCCGCTGGTCAGACAGGTTCAGATCGCGACTGATACGGCTCGAACCGGCGCCGCCAGACTGGCCGGCGCAGAGTTTCCTGCCTACGAAGACAATGAAGCGACATTCGCCGAGCTGGCCGCGCGTATTCGCAACACCGTGGCGTATCTCGAAACACTGCAGCCAGCGCAGATCGATGGTTCCGAAGACAGAACCATTTCATGGCAGAGCCGCAGCAGCACGAAGTCCATGCAGGGCCTGCCGTATCTGGTCAATCACCTTCTGCCCAACGTGCACTTTCATGTGACGACGGCTTACAACATCCTGCGCCACAATGGCGTCGAAATCGGCAAGAAGGATTTCCTCGGCCCTTGAAGCGTCGTCCTCGTCGCGCGGGATTCCCGTTGATCACGCACGCGGGACCCAACGGAACTTTCATCCGAACCGATAAAAGTGGGGCGGATTCCCGACTCTGCGAGAACGACGGATGAAGTACGCCTGATTCAAGTTCACTGAGCGCCTGACGTCGGCGTTACGGGCGGCAAGGGCTCGGGGACGCGATTCCTCACCGGAGGAACGCTCTGCAGAAACGTGAAGATCGCTTCGAGGTCTTCGTCGGTGAAGTTCTTGTACATGGGGATCGGCATCGGCGGCAGAATCTTGCGTCCGCGTCCCATGTGTCGTCCGGTGCGGATCGTCTGTGTGAACGTGGTTTGCGTCCATTTGCCAAGGCCGGTTTCTTTGTCGGGCGTCAGATTGGCAGTGAAGCTCACGCCCCACGGACCGGACCACGCCGTATTCGTCGGCGCGGCGGCGACGAGCCACGGTCCCGGCGGCAAGGTCGCAGGCGCATCGATCGCGAAGCTCTCCGGATGACCGGACAGCATGCGGCTCATATCCGGTTCGGGACCGGCAGGTCCGACCTTCCATGGCGTGTGGCAATCATTGCAGCCCGCGACGGTGACGAGATATTTGCCGCGCCCGAGTTTGTCGGCGGCGCCCTCGCCGGCGACGGCCATATTCTGGCTTGCAAACGCCGCAACAGCGAATGTGAGCAGGGCAGGCAGCCGCGGGCTTTGCGTCCTGGTCGGTGGATTCATGGCTTCGACTCCTGTGGTGTGTGTGATCTTTCGGCGATCCAGCGTTCGATGAGCGCGATCGCTTCGGCGTCAGGTAACTGCGTGCCGAGCGGCGGCATTTGCGTCTGCGGATTGCGTGAGCGGATGCGCGCCACGAGCACGCTCGCGTCCGGACGGCCCGGCGCAATCAGCGGCGCATCCTCGCTCAAACCGTGACCGCGAAAGCGACTGCGCGCATCGATCAACGAGCTCAGCACGCGCTCTGCGCTGCCGGCTCGCGGAATCACGCTCTGCGCAAGCGTCAGATCGACAGGTGCGGGCGCGCCGTTGTCGTTGTGACAGTGCGCGCAATTGCTGTGCAGGTAGCCGAGCGAGGCGCGCTCAGCGGGCGAACTCACAGCGATGCGCGGCGGCGTGCTGAGCAGCGCCGGCGGAACATTCCTGATCAGTCCGCGAGAGGCGAGACCGTGGAGATCGAGGTCTGCGCGCGCCTCGGCATGCGGCGCCAGGGGATCGCGATCGGAGGACAGTTGCAGCGCGCTGAATCCCAGCACCGGGACGGCGGCGCCTTCATGGCACGCACGGCAATCGGACTCGCTGGGGACCGCATAACGTCCGAGCGGCGCATCGGGCGCCGCGAGGGCGGGAACGCCGTCGCTCGGTGCGAGCGTCGCGTCCGTGCCGGTTTCGTTCCAGATGTAGGCGGCGAATCTCCACTTACCGTCTGCAAGACGTTCGATGAAGCGCGTCTCGATCGGACGCCCGAGCGAGAACTCCTTCCACAGACGTGTGCCCGGTGGGAACTCCCACGCGTCCGGCCGCGACGCATCGATCGCGGCGCCGGGCGGCAGATAGATCCAGCGGCGCTTACGCGCGCCGTCGGACCAGAGTGGGTACTGCGGAGAGAAGGCGAGATTTTTCGAATCGATGCTCGTACTCGAGCCATCGACATAGAGTCCCGTTTCGCGCAGGTGTTGCGGCAGAGGCGCAGGCTGAGCCGCTGTTTCCGTGTTTGCGGCATGCGCGCAGGCGCCCGTTATCAGCGCTGCGGCGAGCGCTAATACTCGCGATTTCGTTCGCCCAGCCCGGAGGCGTGAGCTTGCAGGCACACACGCCCATCGAGCTGGGCGAGCGTCGAGCAGCTCTCCAGGTTGCGCCTTTCGCAGAGTCGGGTTCACTGCTGGGACTCTCAGGAACGGATTTCGATGGCGGCATCGTGCCGATGACGCATTGCGCCAGGCATCGCTCCAAGGAGCCATCGGAAGCGCCGCGAGGAGCCAATAGCGATGCGGCGTCGCAGCGGGCGTTCAGAGGTCGCCGATGCAGGATGTCAGAAGGGTTGTGCACGCGGACAAGCGCGTGCGCACGCGGGGACTCGCTGGCCGGCCAACCGGCCACTGGCGAATGCCTGGAAGATCTCTGTTCCGGCCAGCTTACGGGTATGCGAGTCGGCCGCCTAAAGAACTCCGTTGATCGAACAATGGAGACAAGTGAGGTGCGATGAAGAGCGCGGCATCGCTGAGTGAACGATTCGCGCCCCGCTCAATATGCGCTGACTCAAACCATGCCTTGGTTAGCCCATTGCAGCGAGCGGGTTCGACATCCTTTCCATTTCATACCCGAGCGTCTCGCGCGTGACCGGATCGATGATCGGGTTGCCTCGGCGGAAGGAGCCGGTCTGTATCGCATACTCGCCGAGTGTGCTTTCAGGGCTCTGCAGCGAGACCTGGCCGTTTTCTTGGCGGACCAGCACCTGGGCCCGATCGGCGTCGACGAGCAGCCAACCGATGACTTCACATTTCGTTTCCATCGCCGCGTGTACCTCCGCTCTGAGTTATACATGACGGCTGCAACGGCCGTGCCATGTGCTCATTTATTGTTTAATCAGTGACTTGCAGGCAGTGGCGCGAGCCATTGGACTGACGCCAAATGTCACCCCGCAACGCGTCGCCGCGCAATGTCAGAACCCGACGCCGATCGCAGACAGGTGCTGCTGCGGCGGCAGCGCGCCTTGATTCCTCTTGCAAATCGCCGTTTAAGAACCAGAAACTGTCTCTATGCGTCACGTCAGAGG
>JBOHZJ010000181.1:0-10559 GCA_050738395.1 Steroidobacter sp. | reverse complement strand
GTGCAACCAAGCTCGTCTCGGACAAGCTGTTCGTAGCAGCGAACAATCTGGCGGGTGGGAATGAGACTCGATTCGCCGCCGTGCGTTATGGAAACGTTGCAGGCTCGCGAGGATCGGTCGTGCCGTTCTTCCGCAAGCTGCTCGAGAAGGGATGCGATCACCTGCCTGTCACCGACACTCGGATGACGCGCTTCTGGATCACGCTGCAGCAGGGCGTCGACTTCGTGTTGAAGAACTTCGAGCGGATGCAGGGCGGAGAGATCTTCGTGCCGAAGATTCCGTCCGTGCGCGTCGTCGATCTCGTGACCGCCATGGCGCCTCACCTCGGTCATCGAGTCGTGGGCATTCGCCCCGGTGAGAAGCTGCACGAGATCATGTGCCCGGCAGACGATGCGCACTTGACTCTCGAGTTCGTCGATCATTACGTGATCAAGCCGACGATTCAATTCCTCGGCGAAGTCGATTTCGGCGTGAATCGCCTGGGCGAGAAAGGCGAGTCGGTGCCCTTGGGCTTCGAGTATCACTCCGGCAAGAATCCGCATTTCCTGGGAGTCGAGGAAATCAGAGAATTCAATCGCCAGATCGGGATCTGAGATGCACGATCGTGGAAGTGAGTCGGCAACCGAATTCTGTTCGCCTAAGGCCGGAACGCGCGTGATCGCAAGCTACGACGCGCGCACGCTCAGACGTTGACTCGAGGCAGCTCCATGTCCGACACATTCATCCCCTATGGCCGTCATGTCATTGACGACACTGATATCGCAGCGGTGGTGGAGGTCATGCGCAGCGACTGGCTCACGACGGGACCTGTCGTCGGCAATTTCGAGCGGGCATTCGCTGCGTTCGTCGGAGCACAGCACGCGGTGGCGGTAAGCAATGGTACGGCTGCTCTCCATCTTATGATGCTTGCCGCTGGAATCGGTCCCGAAGACGAAGTGATCGTGCCGGCGCTGACCTTCGCGGCAAGCGCCAATTGCGCTCGATACGCTGGGGCCACCGTCAAATTCGCGGACGTGCGCCCCGATACCTTGACGATCGATGTGGATCATGTGGCTAGCCTCATAGGAGAGCGCACGCGCGCAATCGTTGCGGTCGACTACGGCGGATTGCCCGCAGACTTGGACGAGTTGCGCGAGCTCGCCACGCGTCACGGTCTGATTCTGGTCGAGGACGCCTGTCACGCGCCCGGTGCTCGCTACAAGGACAGAGCAGTCGGTGCGATCGCAGACATGACCGCGTTCAGCTTGCATCCGGTCAAACACATGACGACCGGTGAGGGCGGAGTCGTCACCACGAATGATGACTCGCTTGCCGCGAGAGTGCGTCTTTTGCGTAGCCATGGGATCGCGACCGATCATCGCCAGCGCGAGCTCGCCGGCACGTGGCGCTACGACATGGTCGAGCTCGGCTTCAACTATCGGCTGACGGATATTCAGAGCGCGCTGGGATTGACCCAGCTCGCGAAGATGCCGAAGGCGCTCGCCCGCAGACGCGAGATTGCGATGCGCTACGCCGCCGAGCTCGGGGGCAATCCTCGGATCTCACTACCGGTCGAACCGGCGGACCGTGTGCACGCGTGGCACCTGTATCCGATCAGGCTCGTCGCAGAGAACGCCGCAACGTTGCGTCAGCAGGTGTTCGCTGCGCTGCGGGCCCGAGGCGTCGGAGTGAATGTGCACTACATTCCCGTTTATATGCACTCCTACTATCGCTCGCTCGGTTACTCCCCTGGCTTGTGCCCTCGAACGGAACGCGCCTATGACGCGCTGCTGTCGCTGCCCATGTGGCATGGGTTGCGCGACGACGATCAATCGAAGGTGATTGCGAATCTTGTCGCGGCGATCGACCAGTATGTTTAGAGAATCAGTGGAAGCGTCAGTTCTGGCCATCATTCCGGCCCGAGGCGGAAGCAAACGCATCCCGCGCAAGAACATACGTCCGTTCTTGGGAATACCGATGCTGGCGCGGACGATCGGGACGCTGAAGAGCACGAATCTATTTGCGCGCATTGTCGTTTCGACCGATGACGATGAGATTGCAGCAATCGCGCGCGACTCCGGAGCGGAAGCACCCTTTCGCCGACCGGCCGAGCTTGCCAACGACGCCGCAGCGACTCTGCCTGTGATCAAGCATGGTATCGAGGAGTTGGAGCGGCAGGGATTTCGCTCGGAGTACGTCTGCTGCGTGTATCCCGCCGCGGTTCTTTCTCTGGTTCAGGATTTCGTCAGGGCATATGAAGAGTTGATCGCATCGGGCGCCAATTACGTGTTCAGCGCGACTTCGTTTCCGTATCCGATTCAGCGCGCGCTGCGTAAGACGTCCGATGGTCATTGCGAGATGTTATGGCCCGAGAACCTGCAGCGTCGCTCTCAGGATCTCGAACCCGCGTTTCACGATGCCGGGCAGTTCTACTTTGGCCGGCGTGATGCGTGGCTGACGAGTCAGCCCATCTTCGGCTCCCGATCGAAGTTGGTGGAATTGCCGCGGCATCGAGTGCAGGACATCGATGCCCTGGAAGACTGGGACCGCGCAGAAATGATCTTCAAGATGCTCAACGACGGTCATGTCTGAGCCTGCGGTCATCGCCTTTCGAGTAGACGGCGGGCGGTCGATCGGTTCGGGGCACATCAGCCGGTGTCTCAACCTGGCGGCCGAGCTCAGACGGCGCGGGGCCCATGTCGAATTCATCTGCCGTGACATGCCTGGAAGTCTCACGTCGCTGATTGGTGCCAATGGATTCAGATCATGGTCCCTGCCTGTCGTGACTGATCAAGGAGCGGGCGAGCCCTGGCTGCAAGTTCCCGAGACGCTCGATGCCGAACAATCGCGCGCAGTGCTGGAACAAATCCGCCCAACCTGGTTGATCGTCGATCACTACGGCCTCGGAGCGGAGTGGCATCGATTGCAACGCGGAGTCGTAGGCTCGATTCTCGTCATCGATGATTTGTGCAACCGGTCGCTCGATTGCGATGTGTTGCTGCACACGGGATACCCGGTCGAGGCCATGTTCGATCGGTACGCCGCGTTGGCGCCTGAGCACTGCCGTCGTTTGGTGGGGCCGCGCTACGCCTTGATCGGTGCAGAGTACGCGACGCTGCGTCGGGCAATGAATGTGAGCAGGCGAGATCCGCGTCGGATACTGGTGTTCTTCGGCGGCACCGACGCCACCGACGAAACGAGTAAGACCGTGCGCGTTCTGTGCGCTAAAGAGTTTGCCCATCTGGCGCTCGATGTCGTGCTGGGACCGAATCATCCTGCCCGCGAAAAGGTGAAGGCGCTCGCTGCGGGCAGACCTGGCGCCGTCGTTCATGAAGGGCTGCGCTCGTTGGCGGCCTTGGTGCTGCGCGCGGACCTTGCAATCGGTGCGGGAGGCGCGACGACCTGGGAGCGGCTATGCCTAGACTTGCCGAGCGTCGTCGTCACGGTAGCCGCCAACCAGGAGGCCGCTACGGCAGCTCTCGCGTCCGACGAGATGCTCATCTGGGCGGGACGAGCGCCGGACGTGTCTGCGCATGATCTGGCGCAGGCCATCACTTTGGCGCTGAACAGGTCATGGGAACTACGTCCGATCGTGGATGGATACGGAAACCGCCGCGCGGCCGCCTCCATGTTGCGACCCTCAACCGATACACTCCGCCTTGAACGCGCAACGCTCGCGGATGCGGGCTTGCTCCTCGATTGGCGAAACGATCCGCTGGCGCGAGCAATGTCCCTCGATCGTTCACCAGTGTCTTGGCATGACCATAAACGCTGGCTCGCGCACCAGCTGGCTGACGATCGTGTTCACCTATTCATCGGAACGGCCGATGAAGTTCCCATCGGTCAGGTTCGCCTCGATCTGCGCGGCGAGGCTGGCGTGGTGTCCTACAGCGTTGATGCTGCATTACGCGGTGCAGGTTTTGGAGAGGCGCTGCTTCGCGCAGCCGTCTGCAGTTGTGTCGACCCTCCGCACGGCGGATTTGTCGCCAACGTGAGAGCTGAAAACGCTGCCAGCAGGAAAATCTTCCAGCGACTGGGCTGGAGTGAAGTGCAGAACGACGTGAGTTTCAGCTATCAACTGGATCGAGCCCAGGCGCTCGATCTGAAACGTAGGGGACGAATGTGCTGAAGATTGCTGATTGTTGCGTCGGACACAAAGCGCCTCCGTTCATCATCGCGGAGCTCTCTGGCAACCATGGTGGATCGATCGAGAGAGCGCTCGCGACAGTCGATGCGATTGGGGAGATCGGATGGCGGGTGCATGACGTCGACAACGAGGAAGATTGGGTGCACGCGGAAATGATGCATAGCTATTCAAGAGGCCAGGCGAACAACGGGATTGCGCAATGAGCGACCGATTCAAGACAGAGCAGGAATCGTTCTGGGCCGGCGAGTTCGGCACGCAGTACATCGAACGCAACCAGGGCGCGCAGTTGCTGGCGTCGAACATCGCTTTCTTCAGCAAAGCGCTGCGCTCGGCGCCAGCGCCGGCCAGCTGCATCGAATTCGGCGCCAACATCGGCATGAATCTGCGGGCGCTGCGGGCGCTCTATCCGACGCAGGATCAGTACGCGATCGAGATCAATCCGGCCGCCGCGGCGCAATTGCGCTCGCTGCTGCCACCGGAAAACGTTGCCCAGGCATCCATCCTGGAGCATCAGCCGGCGCGCCGATGCGAGCTGGCTCTGATCAAAGGCGTGCTCATCCATTTGAATCCGGAATGGCTGCCGCAGATCTACGACAAGCTGTATCACGCGACCTCGCGCTACCTACTGGTTTGTGAGTACTACAATCCCAGCCCCATGGAGCTCACCTATCGCGGTCACTCCAATCGTTTGTTCAAGCGCGATTTCTGCGGAGAGATTCTCGATCGGCATCCCGATCTGCGCTTGCTCGACTACGGCTTCGTGTATCGTCGCGATCCAAGCTTTCCGCAGGATGACATCACCTGGTTTCTGATGAGCAAGCGCGGCAGCGAAGGGTAGGGCGATGCGTTCGGTCTGCATTCTCAATTACGGCTCGGGCAACGTGAAATCGGTTTACAACCTGTTCACGGCCATCGAGAGTAATGTCGTGATATCGAATGATGCGCAGGTCATCGCCGACGCCACGCACCTTGTGTTGCCCGGTGTGGGCGCGTTCGGCGCGGCGATGCGCAAGATCCACGGCAGTTTGCCGCTGGACGTGCTCGGCCAGAGAGTGCTGGCCGACAGGAAGCCGTTCTTAGGAATCTGCGTCGGCATGCAGGTGCTCGCGACGCGAGGCCTGGAGTTCGAGGAGCACGAGGGGCTCGGGTGGGTGAGTGGCACAGTGGAAAAACTGCGCTGTGAGGACATGCCGCTGCCGCATATCGGCTGGAACAACGCGACCGTGCGGCGGGATTCGCCGTTGCTGGCAGGCCTGAGCGAGGAGCCGGACTTCTATTTCGTTCACAGCTATGCAGTGCAGCTGGTGAATCCCGACTATTGCCTCGCCACGACCCGGTACGGAGAGGAGTTTTGCAGCATCCTGCAACACGAAAACCTGTACGGAGTGCAGTTCCATCCTGAAAAGAGTCAGCGGGCCGGGCTGCGGCTCGCGAAAAATTTTCTGTCCATCAAGTGAAAAAGAAACGTCTTATTCCGGTGCTGCTACTGCGTCACGGCTGGCTGGTGCAGAGTAAGCAGTTTCGACGCTACCAGAACCTCGGCAATCCCATTTCGGCCGTGAAGCGGCTCAGCGAGTGGGCTTCCGATGAGCTCATCTACCTGGACATCAGCACCGACGATGCCTACGACATGAATCGCGACGATCTCGGTCATCCGAACCGTCACAGCATTTTCGAGATCATCGAGGACGTCTCCAAAGTCGCTCACATGCCGATCACGGTGGGCGGACGGATTCGGAATCTTCAGGACATCGAAAAGCGCTTGTCGCTGGGAGCGGATAAGGTGTCCATCAACACCGCGGCGCTTCAATCTCCAGGATTCATTGAAGCGGCCGCACGCGAGTTCGGCTCGCAATGCGTGGTCGTATCCGTCGACGTGAAGCGGCAGGACGACGTGTGGCGCGTGATGAGCACCGGCGGCAAGGTGGCTACCGAACATGAGGCGCGTGCATGGTCGCTCACGGTGCAATCGTCGGGCGCCGGTGAAATCCTGCTCAATTCCGTCGATCGCGACGGCATGCGCAGCGGCTATGACCTCGAGATGCTCAATGAGGTCTCGACGGCGGTGCGCATCCCAGTCATAGCCTGCGGCGGCGTGGGCGAGTGGGCGCACTTCGCGGAGGCGCTGGAGCAAACCGCCGTCGATGCGGTCGCTGCCGCAAACATCTTTCACTACAGCGACCAGAGCGTATTCCTCGCGAAAAGGCATCTGATCGCTCAGGGACTCAATGTCAGGCGTCCAGACCTGCTGGAGATCTGAGAAAACCGATGCGTACCAACGTCACTTATTGCAAGCACTGCGTCTATCCGACGCTGGCAGTCAATCTTTCGCTTGACGAAGAAGGCGTTTGCACCAGTTGCCGGACCTTTGAAGCGTTCGAGCAGTTGAGACCCGATTTCTGGAACAAGCGCCGGCAACACTTCGAGCGCACGATCCACGAAATCCGCAAGACCAGCAATGCCGATTACGACTGCGTCATTCCGGTCAGCGGCGGCAAGGACAGCTACTTCCAGACTCACGTCATGCTCGCGGAATATGGAATGAAGCCGCTGCTGGTCACCTATCATGGCAACAACTATCTGCCCGAAGGTGATTACAACCGCGATCGCATGCGGCAGGTGTTCGACGCCGATCACCTGGTGTTCGGTCCCAGCGTCGCGGTGCTGAAGAAGCTCAATCGCCTGTGTTTCCGAAAGATGGGCGACATGAACTGGCACGCGCACTGCGGCATCATGACCTATCCGGTCCAGATCGCGACCCGGTTCAAGATTCCGCTGATGATCTGGGGCGAGACCGCGTGGGACATTTCCGGCATGTTCGAGCCGGATGACTTCGTGGAGTTCAGCGCGCGTGTCCGCCATGAGCATGCACTCCGCGGCTTCGAGTGGCACGACATGCTGAACGATGAGCGCGAGCCGCTGCGCGAGAAGGATCTGTTGTGGGCGAAGTACCCATCGGATGCCGAGATCCTCCAAGTAGGTGTGCGCGGTCTCTACATCGGCAACTTCTTCAAGTGGGATCCGAATGCGCACGCCAAGATGGTGCAGGAGAAGTACGGCTTCAAGCCGGCTTCGCAGCCGTTCGAGCGAACTTATCGCATGTCCTCGAACCTCGACGATCGCTACGAGAACGGCGCTCACGATCTGCTGAAGTTCATCAAGTTCGGCTATGGCCGCGCGTCCGATCACGCCTCCAAGGACGTCCGCACCGGCTACATGACTCGCGAACAGGCGATCGAGAAGGTGCGCCAGCACGATCACGTCGTGTCTCGCGACCTGTATCACTGGCTCGAGTACGTCGATATGAGCGAGGAGGAGTTCTGGCGCACGGCCGACACGTTCCGCGATCCTCGCGTCTGGTGGATCGACCAGGGCCAGTGGTGGAAGCAGAACATCTGGGGCGAGCCGTCTGCTTACGGCCCTGTGCACCTCCCGCCTGAGGCGCAGGAAAAGTATCAACTTGCGTAGGTGACCCGTGTCCGTGAAATTGACAGAGCAAGAAATCCGCCCCGTGCAACTCATGGCGCAGCAACGCGTAGCCGCCTTGACGGATCTCGGACGGATGCTGTCCCACTGCAGCGAATTCACCGTGGTGAACTGCCCGGCCTGCGGCCGTGCGGAATCGGCGCCGAAGTTCGAGAAGAACGGCATGCGTTACGTGAGCTGCCGGAATTGCAGCACCTTCTATGTGAATCCGCGCCCGACGCCCGAGGTGCTGGCGTGGTTCTATCAAGGCTCGCCCAATTACGCGTACTGGAACAACGTCGTATTTCCGGCCTCCGAGGCGGCCAGGCACAAGAAGATCTTCGTGCCTCGCGTCGATCAGTTGCTGGAATTGTGCCGCAAGTATTCGGTGTGTACCGGTTCGCTGCTGGAAGTCGGCGCCGGTTTCGGCACGTTCTGCGGCGAAATCAAATCGCGAGGGGTGTTCTCCCGAGTGGTCGCCGTCGAACCAACGCCGGATCTCGCGCAGACCTGCCGTTCCCGCGGACTGGAAGTCATCGAAAAGCCAGTGGAGCAGATCCAGCTGCAACCGGACACGCGCTTCGACGTCATCGCAAGCTTCGAGGTCATCGAACACTTGTTCGCCCCTCGCGATTTCCTGAACCATTGCACCCGTCTGCTGAATCCGGGCGGCCTGCTCGTGCTCACATGTCCGAATGGCCAGGGCTTTGATGTCGAGGTCCTGGGAACGGTCAGCAATACCGTCGACCACGAGCATCTGAACTATTTCAATCCCGCCTCGCTCGCAGGATTGCTGCATGAATGCGGGCTCGAAGTGCTTGAGACATTCACACCCGGCAAGCTGGATGCGGAGCTGGTGCGCAACAAGGTGCTCGAAGGCCAGTTCGACCTGTCAGGGCAGCCGTTCCTGCGTACCGTGCTCATCGATCGATGGGACGAGCTGGGCGAGGCATTTCAGCAGTTCCTGGTCGCGCAAGGCTTGTCATCGAACATGTGGATCGTCGCGAGAAATCGCTGACCAGTGACACCGCGATGGATATTGCGTTTCGCCGAGCTGTCGTTGACGAGCGAGGCGGTCAAGCGATTCGGCGCTATCGAGCCGGTGGCGCAAACCGGCGAGCTGGATCCGCCACTGCGCAAGCGAACGCCCGCGGACAGCCGGCTGGATCCCCACAAGACCCGCCGAGCAGGTCGATCTGTTGCGAGTCGTCGGCAGGCGGCGTTATCCGCGTTTCCGAGTTCCGGGGACGCCGCTACGTGCTGAGTATCGAGAAGGAGGACAGCGATGCCGAGTTCTGAGACTGTGTCGATAGCCGGCCGGCCAATTGGACGCGCGCATGCTCCGTTCATCATTGCGGAGATGTCGGGCAATCACAATCAGTCGTTGGAGCGCGCGCTGCGCATCGTCGAGGCGGCGGCGAAGACGGGAGCGCATGCGCTCAAGATTCAGACGTACACGCCGGACTCGATGACCCTGGATCTGGAGGAGCGGGAATTCTTCATCTCCGATCCGAACAGCCTCTGGAAGGGCACGTCGCTGTACAAACTGTACGGGCAAGCCTGCACACCCTACGAGTGGCACGCGAGGATCTTCGAGCATGCGCGCGCCCTGGGACTGATCCCCTTCAGCACGCCGTTCGACGACGGGGCCGTGGCGTTCCTGGAGGAACTGAACGTTCCTTGTTACAAGATCGCGTCGTTCGAAAATACCGACCTGCCGTTGATCCGGCGCGTGGCCGCCACGGGTAAGGCCGTCATCATTTCCACAGGCATGGCCAGCGTTGGCGAGCTCGACGAGACGGTGCGGAGCGCCCGGCAGGCGGGCTGCAAAGACCTGATCCTGCTGAAATGCACCAGCAGTTATCCGGCGTCGCCCGCCAATACGAACATATTGACCATTCCTCATCTGCGGCAGCTGTTCGGCTGCGAAGTCGGCCTCTCGGATCACACCGCTGGTGTCGGCGTCTCCGTGGCCAGTGTCGCGCTGGGCGCCACTGTCATCGAGAAACATTTCACCATAGACCGGGCGGATGGCGGCGTGGACAGCGCCTTCTCCATGGAACCCAATGAAATGGCTCAGCTGGTCGTCGAGACTGAGCGCGCCTGGCAGGCGCTGGGGCAGGTCAGTTATGGAATCACTGAAGCGGAAAAGAAGTCCGTTCAGTTCCGCCGCTCGCTGTACGTCGTCAAAGATTTGCAGGCGGGTGAGGTGCTGACCACCGAAAACGTGCGTGCGATCCGGCCGGGGCTCGGCCTGCCGACGAGATATCTGCCGGTATTGTTGGGGAAGCGGGTCAGCCGCAGCGTGCCGCGTGGCACGGCATTGACCTGGGAGCTGATCGGCTAGCCTTCGGCACGCCTGCAATAGTCATCGACAGCATGTTGTCTCAATTCAGAGCGGTCGTGCGAGCCGCCGCGGAGCTGGACATCATCGACGTCACCTATGAGCGAGCTGACGAGGCGAGGTTTGGCCTTCGGCAGCGAGGCCAATCCGCGCAGGGGTTTGATCACACGCTGGGCGAGCTATCAGGAGAAGTACTTGCAAATGAACGAATACGATCAGAACCCGCCGGCGCTCCTGCGAACGACTGAAGACTCGGTGACATACTCTTGATCGCGCAATCGGCCTGCTTCTTTGGTGAATTGCCTCCTGCCATGTTCGTACGTGGCAGGGATGCCGATTGCAGGATGACTCATGCGTGAGTTGCCTACGTTCGCGCACTCCATGGCGGAGCAAGACGATTTGCGTTCGCTATGCGCGGATCGACCGCTCGAGACTCCGGAGATTTTCTCGCCGAATGCGTACTACGGTATGGATCGAGTCCTGAAAACCTATGCCGGCGTTCCGCTCGCTCGTGCGCTGAAATTCGTACTCCCGCATGGCATCGAATACAGCGACGACTATGTCTGGTCATCGGAAATCAAAGCACCGTTGCCGGTACTGGTCTATCACCCGTCACAGCGGGGG
>JBOHZJ010000180.1:0-4745 GCA_050738395.1 Steroidobacter sp. | reverse complement strand
GTTGGTCGCTTTGACCACCGGCAGATCATCGTGCGGCAGCGGCGGCCCCATCATCGTGCCGCCCATGATGAGACGCGACATACGCCCGGTGTAGCCGCCGCATTCGGCGATGAGCGAGGAGATCGGTGTACCGATGCGCGCCTCGAGATTGGACGCCTCGCGAACGCCATCGCCCGTGATCGTCACGATGCGGCTGGTCAGCGGCTGGCCATCGCGAACCCATTGCGCGATCGCCGCCGCCGTGGCGACGTTCTGGCAGAGCACGCCGATGTCCGCAGGCAAGCCGTCAAAGGGGACTTCGACGCCATAGACGGCGACGATGAGCTGCCGCTCGCCGCCCGCGGGATAGATGTTCGGAACGATGGCGAGCGCAATGCGCTCATCCTTTGCGCTCGCGAGCGCGCTCCGCAGCGCACCTTCGGCTGCAGGCAGATCCCGTTCAATCGCGATCGTGCACGTGGCGGCGCCGAGGGCGTGCAACAGAATGCGGGCGCCGAGCACGACGTCGTCTGCGCGTTCACGCATCAGTATGTCGTCACAACTGATGTAGGGCTCGCACTCCGCGCCGTTCAACAGCAGGCTCAAAGGTTTCGTGGAACGGACGGATGCGAGTTTGGGCGCTAACGGAAATGCAGCGCCGCCGAGGCCGACGATGCCGCCGCGCGCGATCTCATTGAGCAAGTCGTCGGGAGATTGTTGCTCGAAGTCTCGCGAGGGACCCCTCTCCACGCGCTCATCGCGACCATCGTTCTCGATCACGATGCTGAGCGTTGGTGCGCCGAGGCGGTGCGGCGCCGGACGCGGTTCGATAGCGACAACGCGCCCAGACGCAGGTGCATGCAACCATGCGCTGATGTTTGCCGTGGGTTCCGCCAGCGGCTGTCCGTACAACACGCGATCACCCGGCTTCACGATCGGGGTCGCGGCGGCGCCAGCGTGCTGATCCAGCGGCAGGACAAACTGCGACGGAGTCGCGGCGCGGCGTATGGGTTTGGCGGTCGAGCGCTCGTGGTGAGCATCGAGCCGCAGTCCGCCGCGCAGGCCGGGTGGGCGACTCATGCGCCTGGCTCAGGGGACTGTCCCCGTTTCCAACGCGAAATGGGGACTGTCCCCATTTCCGCCATCTCCCCCATCTCCAACGGCAAAACAGGGAATGTCCCCATATCCGGCGCGCGCCCGCTTCCCGGCGCCGGCAGCATTTCGATGCAGTCGACGGGGCACGGCGGAATGCATAACTCGCAGCCGGTGCATTCGGCGGCGATGACGGTATGCATGTAGCGCGAGGCGCCGACGATCGCATCGACGGGGCAGGCCTGAATGCATTTCGTGCAGCCGATGCAGGCGGGTTCGTCGATCCACGCGACCCTGGGCGTCGCGCCCGTCACACCGAAGCGAGGATCTACCGGGCGCGTCTCTCGTCCCATCAGTCCGGCCAGCGCTGCGGCTGTGCGCTCGCCACCCGGCGGACACTGATTGATGTCCGCTTCGCCGCTGGCGATGGCGGCAGCATAAGGACGGCAACCGGAATACGTGCAGCGCCCGCATTGCGTTTGCGGCAACAACTGGTTGATGCGTTCGATCAGGCTCGCGTCCTCATCCGACGAACGCCTGCCCGCCATCGCTGCTGCTGCGCCGGTCAGCGCCGTGAGCGTCACGATGATCAGCAATGCGATGAGCACCGTCATTCCTGAATGAGGCCGCTGAAGCCCATGAACCCGAGCGCAATCAGACCCGCTGTCACCAGTGCGAGTGGAGCTTCGCGAAACGTCGATGGAACATCGGCCCCGCGCAGTCGCTCGTGCATCGCCGCGAACGCCAGCAGCAGTACGGCGAACGCCGCCGCCGCGGTGAGTGAAAAGAGCAGGGCGCCGAACAGCGATCGCATGCGAATCTGCGCAAGCAACGCGACGCCGAACGCGGCGGCGTTGGTCGTCATCAACAGGGCAAAGCCCGGGCGCTGTGGATTCAATTGCGTGCGACGACGCAGCACGAACTCAACGACGGATACGACGATCAGCAGGATCGCTACAAAGGAGAAGGTGCGCAGATACTCGAGATCCCACCGTACCAGAACCGTGCGCCACAGCAGCCAGCTGAGCCCCGCCGTGAGCGGCGCGACCAGGGCAGAGGCTCCGGCAATCGCACGCGACGCGGCGAAGGCGCCAGTGACGCCGACAAAGGGCCGCCACGCGGCGACGCTTGTCAGCACGATCACGTTCACGAGCACAGCGCTGAGGAGGATGAGGAGGAGGGCGGACATTTCGAGGCTGACTGGTTAATTGGCCGGTTGGCCTACTGGTGAGAGGAAGATTAGAGGAAGCAAATTGACGCTCGCCAGTCGTAGCGGCCGCGTTGGAAGTCTGATCGGACCAATCTGCCAGTAGGCCTCACTTCACCTTCATTCCCGCTGCGGCGCCCGAATCCGGCGACAGGAGAAAGATGTCCTTCTCGCCTGGACCAGCCGCGAGGACCATGCCTTCGGAGGTTCCGAAGCGCATCTTGCGCGGCTTCAGATTCGCAACGACGACGGTGAGGCGTCCGACGAGCTGATCGGGCGTGTAGGCGGCGCGGATGCCGGCGAAGACGGTGCGCTGCTGATCACCCACGTCGAGCGTCAACTTCAGCAACTTATCGGCGCCTTCGACGGCCTCGGCCGCGACGATCTTCGCGATACGCAGATCGATCTTCGCGAATTCATCGACAGTGATCTCGCCAGGCGCTGGCGAGGACGTCGAATCGGGCTTCGATTTTGCGTCGGCGGCGTCAGGCTGTTCATTTGCAGTTTCGAAGAGTGCATCGAGCTGCTTTGGATCGACGCGCTGCATGAGATGCTCGTAGGGCTGGATCGACGTCATTGGCTCACGTAGCTGCGACCAGGTCAGGGGCGTTGCAAGACCAAGCATTGCGGCCGCCCGTTCGGCCGTCCGCGGGAGTATCGGCGCCAGAAAGATCGTGAGCTGTCGGAAGGCGTGCAGACAGTCCGAGCACACATCGTGCAGCCGGCGCTCCTGCGAGGGGTTCTTCGCGAGCTCCCAGGGTTTTTCGCGGTCGATCGCTTCGTTCATGCGGTCGGCGAGGTCCATGATCTCGCGAACGGCTTTGCCGAACTCACGCTGATCGTAGTAGCTGCGAATGCGCGGTTCGGCGTCGGCTGCGAGTGCACTCCACTTCGAAGTCGCAACATCGCGCGCGGGGTCGGCCGACAACACCTTGCCGCCGAATCGCTTCGTGATGAAGCCGGCCGCGCGGCTCGCGATGTTGACGTACTTGCCCACCAGATCGCTGTTGACGCGAGCGGTGAAATCATCGGGATTGAAGTCGATATCTTCGACATTCGCGTTGAGCTTCGCTGCGATGTAGTAGCGCAGCCATTCCGGATTCATGCCGATGTCGAGATAACGCAGCGGGCTGATGCCCGTGCCGCGCGACTTCGACATCTTGGCGCCTGACACCGTGATGAAGCCGTGCACATAGACGTGATCGGGAACTTTCTGCCCGGCGAACCTGAGCATGGCCGGCCATAGCAGCGTGTGGAAATAGATGATGTCCTTGCCGATGAAGTGGATCTGCTCGACGTCCGGTGAAGACATGAACGCTTCGAAGCTGCAGTCTTCGCCGTTGCGGCGCGCCTTGCCGCTGTCGAAGTAGTTCTTCAGCGAAGCAAGGTAACCGATAGGAGCGTCGAACCAGACGTAGAAATACTTGTCGTCGGCTTCCGGAATCGGGATTCCGAAATAGGGGGCGTCGCGCGAGATATCCTTGTCCGTCAGCACGTCCTCACCGACTCCCTCGAGCCATTCACTGGCTTTGTTCTTCACGGAAGGCTGGAGTCGAGGCACGCCGTCACGCTCGGTGTTGAGCCATTCGCGCATGAACTGCAGACAGCGCGGGTCGGACAACTTGACGAAGTAGTGATCCGACGTGCGTCGCTCAGGAGGCGCGCCCGACAGCGTCGAGTAGGGATTGATCAGGTCCGTCGGCTCGTACGCCTTGCTGCAGACTTCGCACGCGTCGCCATATTGATCCTTCGAATGACAGTTCGGGCATTCGCCTTTCACGTAGCGATCCGCCAGGAACATTCCTTTGACAGGGTCAAAGAATTGCTCCACCGGCTTCATGTATACGAGGCCCGCGGTCCGCAGATTCCGATAGATCTGCTGCGTGAGTTCCGTGTTTTCACGGGAATGCGTCGAGTGCCAGTGGTCGAAGGAGAGATGAAAGCCGTCGAAGTATTGCTGCCGGCCCGCGAGAATGGGTGCGATCAGGTCCTCGGGCGTGACGCCTTCGGCTTCGGCCTTCAGCATGATAGGCGCGCCATGTGCGTCGTCCGCGCCCACCCAATGCACCTTGTTACCCTGCATGCGCTGGAACCGCACCCAGATATCAGCCTGGATGTATTCCATGATGTGGCCGATATGGAACGGTCCATTGGCGTAGGGCAGTGCAGTAGTGACGAAGAAGCGGCGGGGAGTCGGCATGGGATCGGAACGTGCAGAGGCAAGAATGGACTCTGGATTATGCCATGGCCTCACTGCCGGCCTGGCGCACGCCGCGTCTCCTCAGCCGGCGTCCTTGACGGCCTCGAACCTCGCCTTGTTGATCGCCTTCTTGTAGGCGTCCTTGCCCGTGATCACTGCCTTGTCGAGCAGCTCCTGGATGGCGGAATCCATGGTGCGCATGCCGTGCTGCGCGCCGCTCTGCATTGTATTTTCGAGCTGATCGAGCTTGCCCTGGCGGATCAGGTT
>JBOHZJ010000179.1:0-9724 GCA_050738395.1 Steroidobacter sp. | reverse complement strand
TGCACGAGCTCTCTGCTCGATACCGATCTGCCGCCGACAGTGATCTACGTCATCGCGCCCGCGCCTGCCTCGGTGACGCAGGCGAGAACTGCGGACGTCGATATTTCGATTGGCCGTCCTGACGTGGGCCCCGGCCTCGATACGAATCGCATCGCGGTCCTGAAAGGGCGGCAGCTCGACTACTACCGGGCGGCGCGCTGGGGCGGTTCAGCGACGGAAGTCGTGCAGACGTTTCTGGTGAACTCACTCGAAGATCAGCGCCTGTTCCGCAGCGTCACCGCGGAACAGGCGCGCATTGCGGGCGACTACGTTCTGGACATCGAAGTGCGCGACTTCCAGGCTGAGTACGTTGCCGACGGCGAGGCGCCGAAGGTGCGCGTGCAGATGATTGGGCGCCTCATCCGCATCGTCGATCGCGAACTGGTCGCGACCGTCGCCGCCGAAGCGCAGAGCGTCGCAAGCGCCGATCGCATGCACGCGGTCGCCGCCGCCTTCGAAACGAGCGCGCAAAAGGTCGCAATCGAACTCGCGCAAAAAACCGCCGCCGCCATCGCCGGCGACGAATCCAAACTCAGCGCCGCCCGGGGCGACTGATTTCCAGGAAGCGGTTAGCGGTTGGCGGTTAGCGGATAGTTCAGAGCGCGCCCCACCTGCGTCTTGGGACGGGAAAGGAAGCGATAGCGGTTTTCAGTCGATCTCCCCGGCGTCGCATCGTGCAAGTTCGTCGGCGTAGGTATACGCGCACGAATGTGCGCTCTGACTAACCGCTAACCGCTAACCGCTAACCGCCAACCGCTTCTTGTGTGTCAGAAAGTACTCAGTCCCGTCGCTTCCATCAGTCGGTAGCGCCAGTAGCGGCCGCGGTCTTCGTCGCGGTACGCGCCGAACGGCGCCGTGTATTCCGTGCCGAGTTCGCCGTCGTTGTTCCAAAGGCGATCGAAGTAGCCCGCCATCTCGATTGCAAGCGGCGAAGTCACGCTCGTTTCCACCGCGATGTTCGCTTCAAGGTTGTAGTTGCCGATATTTCGACGCGTGAAGTTCGACGAGCCGAGCGACGCGATCAATCGATCGCCACGCGTGACCAGCGCGAGCTTGGTGTGGAACTGCTCGCCGTGCGTGCGATACCAGCGCACCGTAATGCGTTCATCGCTGCGCGTGACGAGCTCATTCGCGACGGGGCGGTTTGGTACACCGTCCTTCTGCCTTCCGAACGCATCGCGGTTGGGATCGAGAATGATCCTGACCTGGACGCCGCGCTGCGCCGCGCTCAACAGTGCGTTGACTACGCCGCGATCGGAAAGATAGAACACCGCGATGCGAACGGCGTCCTGGTTGCGCGTCGCATCGATCGCGTCAACCAGATGATCTCGCACCGCTTCTTCTGTAATGAAGGCGAGTTGCAGCTGGTTCTGCACTCCGCCGGCCTGCGCCTCCGGCGAGGATGCATAGATGTGTCCACGCCACCCGGAGAAGCGCGCAATCGCCATTTCGCTCTCGACGATGTGCTTCGCAAGGGCGCCGCTGAAACGCAGCGCCACATTGGAGTGTCCGCTGCTGGCGTCGTGCGGATTGCCTGAGGTGACGAGGCCCACCAGCGTTCCGTCGCTGCGATCCGCGACGATGAGCTTGCGATGATTCGCCTTGAAGTTGAGCAGCGCGAGCCAGCTGCGCAGCGTGATCGCCGAACCGTCGGTCGTGAACGGATTCAGCATCGATCCGCCCCGCGGCTTATTGCCCCACCATTGTACGAACATGCGCCAGAACGACGAATACAGCGGATTGGAGTCGCGCATCGGCGCGAGGTCCGTGATCACCACGTCGACGCCCGCCGTGCGCAGTTCGTTGAGCAACGCCGAGGGTGCGCCGCCATAGACATCGTTGATCGGATCGGTGACCAGCAACACCGAGAGTCCCGGCCTTGCCGCTTTGCGCGCGACGAGTCGCTCCGCAAGTTGACGGCTCAGCGGCCGGTGCACTGCGCCTGTCGCGCCCATCAGATCGTTGAGTAGAAAAAAGTCCGCGACAATGAAGGATTCCGCCTCATCGATCATGCGGAACACTTCATCGAAGACGCGCTGTTCGTGCGTCGTTCGGCCTTCCGGACTGCGATGCGTCAAGTCGTAGAGAAATTCGACCTCGGCCGCGGCGGGCGCAGCGATGTTGAGATCCGTGCCGGCCGGCATCGGCTTCACTACGTTCCATACGCCGACGCCGAGCCACCAGAGAAGCAAGGCCCACAGAACCCATCGTTTTCGAAAGCGTCGCCGGATTGGCGACTGATCCGCGAGTTCGTTATTCATATTCTTGCGTGAGCTGCGTGTATTGAGTAGTGAATCGTGAATCGTGAGTAGTCAGATGCGGATTCTTTCGACTCACAACTCACAACTCACGACTCACGGTGCGGCGCGCCAGCCCCGCTCGCGCGCTGTCTTTTCCTGTTCCGCATCGAGTGCATCGCCGGCCATCATCGACTCGACAGTCTGCAGCAGGAGCGGCGGCAGCGTTGCACCCGCCATCCGGTACGCGTCTCCAGATTGTCGAGCGCCGCTGCGCACGAGCGTGTGCATTCGCCATTCATCCGCTTCATGGCAGGCGATCCCGGCGACCGCCTCGGGTGCGCTCGCCGTGAACGCACGGCAATACTCGCCAGAGGTCGTGCGGAACGTCGCCGCGATCGCAATGCTCGAATCTTCCGGTTTCGCGCCAATTTGATTCGAGAGCGCCTCCGCCAGCGAATGTGCAGCAACGAGTCGGCCCTCGCGCATCGCGACGAGCGCTGAATCAGGCGTCTGCAGCGCCGTCCGTCCGACGAACACCCCGAGCAGGATGCTCGCTGCGATGGCGGTCCATTCGGGCCAGGACCAGCGATGTCGCGAGTTGGCGCTGCGTTTTGCGTTCCTCGCGGCGCTCAGATCGGCGACTGCGGGGCGGTTGCCGGCGGGTTGTGCATTCGCAGAGTCCAGCAGTCGGTCGGGCAGCGGTTCATCGAGCACGCCGCTGAACGCCGCGCCGAGTTCGGCGCGCAACGCTCGATGCTGCGCGATGCGATCCGCGATCTGCGGATCGCCGCGCATTGCATCCTCAACTTCGCGACGCGTCGCGGCGTCAAGTTCGCCATCGGCATACGCCATCAGTGTTTCGTCGGAAAATTTCATCCCGTTCACCATGCAAGAGTCACGAGCTCCTTCCCAGTTGCTTCTGCAGCGCTTCGCGCCCACGTGCGAGACGGCTCGTGAGCGTACCGATCGGGACCTCGAGCACATCAGCCGCTTCGCGATACGACAGTCCTTCCACCAGCACCAGCGCTACTGCGAGCCGCTGCTCCTCGGGCAGGCCCGCCATCGCGGCCTGGACGCTGAGCAGCCGAATCTGCGCCTCGCTCGAGTCGTCGCCGACGTGCTCGCCTGCCTCTTCCGGCGCGAACAGCCGATTGCGCCGTCCACGCGACCGCACCTCATCGATCCAGGCGTTGCGCATGATCCCGAACATCCAGCTTTCAAACTTCGATTCTGGCCGCCACTGCTCGAATCGCACCAGGGCGCGCTCGATCGACAGTTGCACCAGGTCATCGGCGTCATGTACGTCGCGGGCAATCGTGCGGGCAAAGCGCCGCAGCCGCGGCAGGGCTGCAATGATCTGCTCACGAACCTGTCGGATCAGTACCGGCTCAGTCATATACGAGTGGGGTGGGGCTGTTCTTCCCGGCTCATGTTCTTTATTGAGTCTGTAGTCGGTAGTCCGTAGCAGGAACGCCCTTCCGGGGAAACCCTCTGCCTACAGACTACAGAATCTCGCCCCATTGCTGCGAGCGGCCGGAAGAACCGGCTGGCCGCCAGCGTATAGTTTCGCGCAATGAACGAAAGTGACATGAATCGCGGAGTGTTGAGACTCGTCAGCCGCTCGGCGGCGGTGCTGCTGCTGGCCTGCGCCGGCGCGGCGAACGCGCAAATCGTACCGCCGGTTCAGCTGCCAACGATTCCCAGGCTGCCAACTGACGAACTGAACCGCACCGTGGAGGGCGTGGTAAGGACGACGGACGCTCAGGCGCTGCGCGAATTGCGGCGGCTGCGCATTCGAACACTGCTGCGTGGCAATCGCAGTGTGCTGGAAACCGATCCGCGCGGTGCGCCCATGGTTCGCAGCGAGGTCGTTGCACTCTCACCCACGCCCGAAGCGCTTGAACGCGCTCGCACCGAGGGGTTCACTGTCGGCCGCACGCGAACGCTGGAAGGCCTCAATGTAGCGATCGTGGTGCTGCAGGCGCCGCGTGGGATGTCGACGCGCCGCGCGCTGCAGCGGTTGCGTGACGCGGACCCGATCGGCGTGTACGACTTCAATCACGTCTACACCGAGAGCGGCGAAATCTCGGCCGCCGCGCCGACCGTGACCGGCGCGGTGTTGCCGCCGGCGCTGGCGCCGAACGCAAAAGCGGGGTTGATCGACGGCGGCGTGCAGCGTTCGCATGCTGTTTTCCGCAACGTAAAGATCCACGAGCACGGCTGCGCCGGTGCAACGATCCCGAGCGCGCACGGCACTGCGGTCGCATCGTTGATCGCTGGCGCTGGCGAAAATTTTCACGGCGCAGCCGCCGGCGCCCAGTTGTTTGCAGCGGACGTGTATTGCGGACTTGCGACAGGCGGCGCCATCGATGCGATCGCCGATGCATTCGCGTGGCTGTCGCGAGAGCGCGTGCCTGTCATCAATATCAGTCTGGTTGGGCCGCCCAACGCCCTGCTCGAGCAAATCGTGCGTATCGTCTCAGCGCGCGGGCATATCGTCGTGGCCGCGGTCGGCAACGACGGCCCGAGCGCACCGCCGTTATATCCAGCCGCGTACCCGGAAGTGATCGCCGTGACCGGCGTTGATGCGCGGCAGCGGGCGCTGGTCGAAGCCGGCCGCGGCAAGCACATCGACTTCGCGGCGCCCGGCGCGAACATGTCGGCGGCTAGCCTCGAGCCTGCGTTTGGATTGGTGCGCGGAACCTCCTTCGCTGCGCCTATCGTCGCAGGTCTGCTCGCGCGTGAACTCGAGGACATCGACAGATCGCGAGCGATCGCAGCCGTCGCGGCCCTCATTGCGCGGGCGGCCGATCTGGGCGCGCGAGGACGCGACAAGGTGTACGGCGAAGGGCTGGTCGGCGAAGCATTGCGGCCGTCCGAAAGACTTTCCTCTCGCAGGGATCGCTGAGAATGCAGAGAGAAAAACGCGCGAAACGTGAATTTTCTCATCTGCGCCAGCCCTCTTCCTCGGCGATCCTTGCCTCACTGCGAGAGTTTCTCCGGATTTTTTCCGGATCGATGGAAGAAACCGATTCCACGGATCGTCCTTCAGGCATGGATCGCAGATTGGCTGCGATCTGGACAGGAGGATGATCATGAATACTCGTACTTTGCTGATCGGCGCGGCCTTGGCCGGCGTTCTCAATTGCGCCCCCGTCAGCGCACAGGTGCTTGGCGGCGGCGGGCTGACTGGCGGCCTGGGCGGCGGAGCGAACGGCGCATTGTCCGGTGGAATGCGCGATCTGAGCGTCACAGGCGCAGGCTCGATGGCGGGGTCTCTGGGGGCCGATCTCGACTCGCACACATTGCGCCGTACGACCCGTGATACAGCCAGGCGCACTACTGGCCGCGTTCGCGATACCGCGCGGACTGTTCGCGGTCGCGCCGAATCAGCCGGCAATGAAGCACGCGGCGTGACGAGCAATGTCGCCGGCTCGGCAGCGGCGAGTGCGGCGCACACCGCGAATCCGCAGCAGCTCTCCGGCGCTGCGCAGTTGGCCGGCTCTGCAACCTCGAACGCCGGCAGCGCCGGTACGGCTCTCGCGGGCGAAACACGCAACGAAGCGACGCAGGAAGCGCCGGCGAGTCCTTCGATGATTCCCTCGTTGAGCAACCCCGGCGG
Organism: Steroidobacter sp.; assembly: GCA_050738395.1. Lineage (GTDB taxonomy): Bacteria > Pseudomonadota > Gammaproteobacteria > Steroidobacterales > Steroidobacteraceae > Steroidobacter. The sequence goes on along the minus strand of JBOHZJ010000179.1, from coordinate 3,823 downwards.
CGACCCTGCACCAGCGATGCCGCAGGCGCCAGAAACGCCGCTGCTCGATGCGTCAGGCGACGCAAGCGGTTCGGGATCGGCCGATGCAACCGCATCGAAGCAAGGCGTCGCAACGCGCTCTGCGCTGTCCGCGGATGCAAACGGCGAGGCGAGCGCTTCGGTGCAGCGATAAGCAGAAAGACAGTTATTGCGGAAGCGATCAGTGACTGTAACGGTGAACTGGAAGGGAGAAGTCTTAAGTTGTCTGCAGAGACGAATGAAGTCCTTGCTGATCGTTACAGTCCACTGACTACTGCTGAATAGTCAGACGCGCGTGCCCCCTCACCCCGATCCTCTCCCTCGGGGGGAGGGGGCTCTTCTTCACCTCTCCTTGCGGAGAGGTCGCGCGTAGCGCGGGTGAGGGGCGCGCCGGGCGCTCTCCTGGTCGGCTACTGGCGAGGCGATAACCCCTCTGATCAGTCACCAGTCACTTCCGTTTTGCTACCGCGGCGTGGCGAACACCTGCGACCAGTAGATGCCCGCCTTGCTCTTCGGATCGAAGGCGTACGCGACGCCCATCTCGCTGAATTGTGCGCCCATGATGTTGGTGCAATGTCCGGGACTGTCGATCCAGCCTTTCACGACAGTCTGCGCATCGGCGGCGCCGGCGGCGATGTTTTCTCCAACGGTGCGCCAGCGATAGCCTGTCTTCGACACGCGCTGCGCCGGCTCGCTGCCGTCCGAACCTCGATGTTCGAACAGGCTGTGACTTGCCATGTCTTTGGCGTGTGCGAGTGCGGCGCGATCCAGCAGCGGCGAAGATTTGAGCGGCGCGACCGCTCCATACGACTTGCGGCCGCACTTGCGCGCCTGTGTGCGCGCCTGGTTCACGAGCCGCAATACTTCGCTATTGACGCTTGCGGCGTCGCTTGCCGAGGGTGCGGTGAATGGCGTAGCGACGACGATCCACACATCTCGTCCGCTGCGATGCGCACCGATCTCGCTGAACGCCGGATCGAGAATGACGTCGCAGTAGTGCTTGCCGAGCACCTCCAGCATCGTGCGCTCGTCTGGCGCACCCTCGACGCGCATCGAGGCTGAATTGATCATGCGGTAGTCGGTGCGCGCCAGCGCGTCACGCAATCGTCCACCGCGCGACCACTGCTTCGCTGCGGCGTCGAGTCCACGGCTGGGGCGCAACATCCGCCTGATTCCCGGTTCGCCATCGCAGCCGCGCTTGCGAATCGCATTCACACCGTCGGCAAGATCGGCGAACGCGGTTGCGGGCATCGCCGTGCTCAGCAACGCAAGCAGGCGGACGAGCGATTTCATGAGTGCTTTCCTAACGTGTGCGCCGAACGTAGTGATTGAGCACTTCGCTGATGAGCTTGCCGGGTCGCGCCGGCGCCTGAAGTTGTTCGAACGTGCATTGCCGCGGCGCTTTGTCGGGTCGCCACCGCACGAGTTTGGCGCCATGTCGAAAGCGATCGCCGGAAATGTGATCGTAGCGCACCTCTACGACGAGCTTTGGTTTCAGCGGTTCCCACTCGGTTGAGCGCTCAGTGCTCCATCGGCTCGGTGCTCCGGGCGCATCGCCGGTGAAGCCGGGCGGGGAGATCAGCTTTTCCAGGCGTCTGGTGAGTTTGGCGCGTTCGCTTGCCGCAATCGAAGACGTGAACCCGACGTGATCGAGCTTGCCCTCGTCATCGTACAAACCGAGCAGCAGCGAGCCGACTTCATCGCTCTTCGACTCATAGCGAAAGCCGCCGACCACGCAGTCGGCCGTGCGCACTCGCTTCACCTTGAACATCGCGCGCTCGCCGCAGACATAGGGACCGTCAATGCGTTTTGCGATGACGCCATCGAGTGCGCCGCCGGCGCGATCGAGCCAGCGTTGCGCCTCCGCCCGCTCGCGCGTGTACGGGCTCAATCGCAGGAGACCCGGGTCGGGAAGCGCCGTAAAGAACGCCTCGAGCGCGGCTCGCCGCTTATCGAGCGGTTGATCGAGAAGACTCCGTCCGCGCGCATCGAGCAGACAATCGAACAGGATCATCACTGCCGGTGTTTCGCCGGCGAGTTTCCGCACGCGACTCTCGGCGGGATGCAGTCGCATCTGCAACGCGTCGAACGCGAGGGAGCCGCCGATCGGAATGGCGAGCTCACCGTCGATTACGAATTCCTTCACCGGCAATGCGCGCAGCGCGGCGACGACTTCCGGAAAAAATCTGGACAAGGGCTTGCCTGATTTGGCGCGCAACTCGACCGCGTCTTCGTTACGAAAGGCAAGACAACGAAAGCCGTCCCACTTCGGTTCGAACTGCCATCCGGCATCCGTCGGCAACGAGTCCGCGAGCTTCGCTTCCATCGGCGAGGTATCGAGTGGAATGGCCAGCTCACGCCCGACCTTCCCCCGACGGGGAGCTTTTCCTTTTGCGGATTTCCGCGCAGACATGGCGCGAGTCGGCGTCAGGAAGCAGCGTGCGCGTGGTTCGACTCGCGACGTCGCGAGCGCGCGCCGCCTTCGCTTGTGCTCACCACCTTCCGAATTGCAGGTTCAAGCTGGCGTTCGCCCTCGCAGTAGCCCTCCCAGGCCGTGCTTCTGGCGATGAGCGCGGGCACGGTGCGCATCGTGTAGCGAGTAGGATCCAGACCCGCTTTGACCTGCGGCCAGTTGAGCGGCATCGAAACCGGGGCGCCTTCGCGGATACGAGGCGAGAGCGGAGCTACCGCGGTCGACATGCGGTCATTGCGCAGATAGTCGAGAAAGATGCGGCCGGTGCGCAGCTTCTTCGACATGTTGATGACGTAGCGATCGGGACTGTCCTGCGCCATTTTCGCACACACGGCCTGCGCGAACGCCTTCGCTTCCGGCCAGTTCAGCTTGCCCTTCTTTGGCTGGGCGAGCGGCGTGACCACGTGCAGGCCTTTGCCGCCAGTGGTTTTGCAGAACGTGACGAGCCCCAGCGCTTCCAGCCGCGCCTTCATTTCTTTCGCAGCGGTGATGACTTCATCGAAGCCCAGATCAGGCGCGGGATCCAGATCGAACACCAACCGGCCGGGCGCGCTCGGCAAGCCGGGTTCGCAATTCCATGGATGCAGTTCGATAGCCGCCGTCTGTGCAACGGCCGCCAGTCCTTCGATGCGATCGATCTGCAGATACGGTTTGTGATCGCCGGAGACTTTGGTGAGCGTGATCAGGTTGGATGTGCCTGGCATTGCGTGGCGCTGGAAGAATCTTTCACCACCGATTCCATCGGGCGCGCGAATGATCGAGCACGGCCGACCCTTGATGTGCTCCATCAGCCATTCACCGACGGATTCGAAGTAGCGCGCCAGATCCAGTTTGGTCACAGGTCGGCCATCGTTGGCGTGAGGCCAGAGCTCCTTGTCGGGCTTGGAAATCGGGACGCCCATGACGACGGCCGAGCCTTCCGCTGTTTCCTTGCCGTCATTCTCGCGAACGCGGGAATCCATCTTCTTTCCCCGCTTGCGCGTGGCCGGCGACGCGGCGGAGGACTTCGCTCTCGATCCGCGCGCGAGCTTCGGCTCGGCCAGCTCGGTTTGTTGAGGCGAAGCCGGCGTTTCCGCTTCGATTTCCCGCGCAGGTTTGTCTTCGCGCAGACCCTTGAAGGCGGCCTGCCGTACGTTGCCCGTGGCGGTCCAGCCAGCGAACTCGATTTCCGCGACGAGCGTGGGCGTCACCCAGCGAACGTCGGCGGCCTTGCGCGGCGCGTTATCGCCGCCGAACGGATTTTTGTCGGTCGTCAGCGCCTTCAATCGCGGCGCCAGGCGTTCGATCTTTTCGCGGCCGAAACCTGTGCCGACGCGTCCGACATACACGAGC
>JBOHZJ010000178.1:0-3002 GCA_050738395.1 Steroidobacter sp. | reverse complement strand
GCCATGAACTTCGTGGGGACCGCCGATCTCGGCGATCGCGCCGGCAACTATTCGGGTGTGCAGCTGTTGCCGCGGCTCGAGGAGCTCGCTGCCGATTCGACGCGCGAAGACACCTACGCCGTCTACGACGAAATAATCGCGAGCGATCAGTTCATCGAGTTTCCCGGCGCCGCCACTGTGCGACCGCGGCCGCCAACCAACGTCACGGCCACGCAGTAGTGATTTGTGCTCGATAGGGGCGTCGGGTCGACCGACGCCCCTTTTTTATTCGCCTTTGGGTGATTGCCGGTCCTGATCGCGTGTTTTCGGCGGCGGCGCGGATAGAATGCCGACCTTCCCGCATCGTCCGGAGAAGTGCGATTCCTAAGAAGCTCCTGCTCATCGCCTACCACTTTCCTCCGCTTCAGGGCAGCACCGGCGTCCACAGAACCCTGGCGTTCGCGAAGTACCTGCAAGAGTACGGGTGGGACGTCACAGTCCTGACAGCGCATCCACGCGCCTATCCGCGCGTCAGCGCGGAGAACGAAGAGGCAGTGCCCGCGCACGTTGACGTTGTGCGCGCCTTCGCGCTGGACGCGCAGCGCCATCTCTCGCTATTCGGCCGCTATCCTTCCGCATTGGCGACGCCCGACCGATGGCAGAGCTGGATCGTAGGCGGCTATTTCGCCGGAGCCCGCCTCATCCGTCGCTGGTCGCCGGACGCGATCATGTCCACATACCCGATCGCGTCGGCGCACGTCATTGCGGCACGCCTGCAGCGTACTTTCAAGCTTCCCTGGATCGCGGACCTTCGCGACCCTATGGCTCAGTCTGACTACCCACCCGATCCTCGCATACGGGAGGCCTATTTCAGGATCGAGCAGGACATCGTTCGCCAGGCTTCGCGTATGACCGTGACGACGGCAGGCACGGCGGCGCTCTATCGCGAGCGCTACCCGCAGTATCCGTCTGACTCGATTGTGGTGATTCCGAACGGCTTCGACGAAGCGGCGTTCGCGCGCCTGGGCGGCGCGCCGGCGCTGCAAAGCTCCGAGCCGCGCAGAAAACTGCAGTTACTGCACAGTGGCTTGTTGTATCCGAACGAAAGAAATCCGAACGCCTTCTTCGCTGCCGTTGCGGAGCTCTGTGCCGAGGGTCGGTTGAGCGCGGAGGACGTCGAGTTCGTATTTCGCGGCGGCGGCAACGAAGCAGCCTATCGCGAGAGGCTCGACTGCCTGCGCCTCAACTCCATCGTCAAGCTCCTTCCTTCCGTTCCGTACGCAGAAGCTCTCAAGGAGATGCAAGCCGCCGACGCATGCATGCTGTTCCAGGCGAGCAACTGCAATCAGCAGATTCCAGCAAAGGTGTACGAGTACCTGTACTGCGCCAAGCCAATCTTGGCGCTGACCGATCCGGTCGGTGAGACGGGTCAACTGTTGGCGAGTTTCAGAATCAAGCCGGTCACCCCGCTCGATGACAAGGAGAAAATCAAGCAGGCGCTGCCTGCGTTCATCGAGGCGCTGCGCCAGGGTCGCGCGGCTGTTCCGCTGCGCGATCAGATCATGCGCTATTCGCGCCGTGACTTGACGCGCTGTCTCGCGGAGACACTGGATAAATCAATCGCACAGTCCCGGCGAACTGCGAACGCGTGAAACTGTCGGCTCAGGGGCCGAGTACAACTTTGCCGGCCTTACGGACAGCCCTCGAAGGCAACGAAGACGCATGACGGGCGAAAGCCGCGATGAACGGTCGTATGTCCTTTCGATCCGCGTAAACGCCGCGTAAGCGCCTCGTGAAGATTCTCCGGGGTGCATGCGCCAACAACCATCCAATAGCGCCCGGGTCTCGCTCACCGTTGACCCAGACGTGACTGTCTTCCTGCGTGTAAGCGTCGTGCGTCTCCGCGCTTTCCACTCGGTACTCGATCAGGGGCAGGTCCACACCATTCGCCACACACAAACCAACCCAGAAGTCGGAGCGCCCGACCGTAGGCTCGATTACCCATTGTGTCCCGTCTGGTCCGCGCTTCAGCTCCAGCGACACGGGGCCGGACAAGCGAAGTCCACCAAAGAAGCGGCGGGCGAGTTCGTGTATCTCATTGTTGCGTTCTGAGACCGCAATTGTGGTATGGCCCATCGGCTTCGAGCGCAGCTTGCACCCTTCGAATCTTGCGACAATTTCGCCGTTATTCAGGTACAGCGCGCCAAAGCGAATGCTGGCGTCATCGCCCGCGATAAATTCCTGCACGATCACCGGCATGCTCGCGGCCATCAACGTCCGCGCACGATCGAGCTCTTGAGTGGTGTGAGCGACAATCGTCTTGAACGCGGAGATCGGCTTTGTCGGCTTCACGATTAACGGGAAGCGCAGGTCGGCGACTCGCGCGCTCAGCGCGCCCAAATCCTCGATCAGCCGCGTCTTGGGATAATGCAGACCTGTCTCGGCGCAGCGGCTCTCGATCTGATCCTTGCGCAGTAGCGGCAACAGCGCTGCGCGCGCGTTCGCCCAGCTGAGACGGTAGCGACGCGCGATCGAATCCGCGTGAGCGCCTACCGTTTCGATCATTCGATCGTTCGTAAGAAACAATACGGGCGTCGGCAAGCCCAGCGCAGGCGCGAGCCTCACGAGCGCATCGATGAGACCGGGGCCGTTAATGTCCGAGACGAAGCGCACGTCTGCGCACCGCGTGCGCGTCCCCGGAAGATTCCTGTTCACCTCCAACGCGACGACTCTGACGCCCGCGGCATGCAAGGATCGCGCAATCGTGAGGCCGTGAGCGCATAGCCCCACCACTACCGCACAAGGTCGCATTGAGCCTTTTTTCATATCGCAGTCGCGGGTGAATTGAGACCGAAGAGCCGGCTCGGACTGGATTGTATTGATCCGCGCCGGCTCTGACAGTGATCTGCATCGTTTGGGCGATTCGCGATGCGGCCGCTGCGGACGAAAGGCCAGCTCGAGGAGAGTGGAAATGGCAGAGCCCCGCGCATACGCTGCGGGGCTCCGGTCGCTCTGCGTCACGC
>JBOHZJ010000177.1:0-1767 GCA_050738395.1 Steroidobacter sp. | reverse complement strand
GTTACCCGCGACGGCAACAGCGCGCAGGCGTCCGAGCGCATCGTAGGTATACGTCGTAGTGTTACTGGCGAATACGCCAGTAGCACTCACGAACGCTATCAGCGCGGCGCTCCACATCGCCCAACCACCGCGCCCGCGAAGCCGTGCAGCGCAACTCCATGAGAACCGCGACGTCATCGAAACCTCCCGCCGATTGCGCCGCGCTCCCGCGAGCAGAACGGCGCTCCGTACCTTTTATTTCGTATCGTTCTGCCTGCGGCCGGCACGCGGCAACAGACCCTGCGCGATCTTTCGATCGCACACCCGCTGATCAAGTGGCGCTTCGCAAGGGAAACGGTCGGACGATGATCCGAGTTGTTATGCGTTCCCTGGCCTGGCGTTCTTCGTTATGCCAATTCGATTCGTTCGTGAATCCCCACATCCGTGGGCGTTCGTTCTTGTAAGTAAATTGCTACTGCGTGGGAGAAGTGTCAACAAGTTTTTTTGAGTTCACAGATCGCCGAGTGCTGTCGTACTTGTGAAGAAAGTCATCGACGCGAATTTTGAACGCGTCGACACGACCAATCCATGAGCATCACGCAGTTCGAACTGCGACGCACGATCAAGCGATGCGATCGTGGGTCAATGCGGAGTACCCAGATGCATTCTCCGCTTTGCGCGCATATCGAGGGGCGCCCGGCGCCGGGGTCTGGACACGCGGGCCGGCCGGACAGCGCGCGCCTGTATCACTTCATCTCGCTCCTGCTGCCGCACGCGCGCGCCCTGGTCGGCGCACGACAGATGTGACCGGTCGCAGCGGCATGCCATCATGGCCGCGCTGCAACCGTGCACACGCGGGTCGCTACATGAACACCAGAATCGGTCTGCTTGCTGCGCTGACGCTGCTCCTCGCCGCTTGCGGCGGCTCCGATGGTGACGGCGGCGCTCGAACCGGACCGCCGCCTGCGACGGCCGATATCAGCCTGCTCTTCATGGGCAATAGCCACACGTCCGCCAACGATCTGACCGGCATGGTCGCCGCCATGGTTCGCGCAGGCAGGACGGACAAAACAGTCGCCTCGGTCGAAGCGCCGGGCTGGATGTTCCTGGAGGAGCGCCTGAACGATACGGCGTCGATCGACCTGCTGCGCAGTCACGACTGGAGCTTCGTCATCCTGCAGGCGCAGAAGTACAGCAGCAGCGGCCAGTTCAGCTATTCAACCGCCGAGGCGAAGGAATTGATTCGAATGGCTCGCGAGTCGAACGCCATTCCGATCATGTTTCCGGAATGGCCGCGCAGGGACGTGGCCGAAACGCAGCGGATCTACGACTTGCACGTTTCGATCGCACAGGAGCAGCCGGCCTGCGTGGCGCCGATCGGTCAGGCGTGGGACTTGTCACTCGTGCGCCATCCAGCGCTGACGCTGCATGCTGACGACGGCAATCATTCCGCTCCGGCCGGCGCCTTTCTGGCGGCGCTGGTGCTGTACGCGACGGTCACCGGTCTGTCGCCGCTCGATCTGCCGCTGTTATCGGAATTTCCAGTCGGCGCCGACGCCCAGGCGGCGCTGCGGGCAATCGCGGATGAAACAGTGCGAATGGCTCCACCCCGTCTGTGGTGTCCGGAGGATCCGTTCGCCTAGCAGGCTGTTGAAAAACTCTTTCAACCGCCTGCGAGTCCAGGCCACGGATGGCCTGGCCCAAGTACATCAGATGTGGCATGCACATTCTTATGTGCTTGATTTCGGGAGCGCAGTGAAAACCACGCCCAGTGTCTTTCATATGACT
>JBOHZJ010000176.1:0-12112 GCA_050738395.1 Steroidobacter sp. | reverse complement strand
AGGTGATGTCGGTATATCCGAGCGATACGACGGCTGCGACCGCGCGCTCGGCGGCGGCGATCGTCTTATCGTCTGGCGCGACGAATTCGACGCTGCCGCCGAATTCGCCCTGCACGCGGTAGTCATTTGCTCGAGGCCGCTTGCACACCGCATGACTGTACAAGCCATCGAAGAACAGCAGCGACCACTCGCCGTCCTGCGCGATCTCCGGAATGAAAGGCTGGACCATATATTCGAGATCGGGCGGCAGTAATGAGACCGCGCTGCTCAGCGCCGCACTGCCTGCGCAGCCACGGACGGTCGACCAGGCGCCGGCGCTCACGGTGGGCTTGATCACCAGGTCACGGCCGCTCATCGCACTCAGCGCGTCAGCCAACTCGCCCGCGCGCATCACTTGCGTGGGAACGATGTCGACGCCCAACGGCGGCAACTGCAACAGGTAGCGCTTGTTGCTGTTCCAGCGCAGCAAGGAGATGGAATTGATCGTGGGGACGCCGATCTGCTCGAGGCTCGCGAGCCACTCGAGAAAATCGTCGTAAAAGCGGTGGTAATCCCAGATCGATCGAATCAGGACTGCATCGAAGGCGGCGGCCCAGTCGACGTTGCGATCATTCCAGATCGCCGGCTCGACGACTACGCTGCTCGACTGCAGATATCGCACGGTCGTTTCATCATCGGAGTTGATTCCGGGGGAGGAAACCGAAGCAGCAATAGCAAGGCGTCGAGTAGCAGGCACGTGTGCAGCAACCGGGTTGAAACGGGGCCGCAGATGTTACGTGACGGACACGCAGACCACACGCAGCGGCGAAACGGCGCACTGCTCGAGGTGGGAAAGTCTGCGATCATCGCCTGCCTCGCATTCGCGGAGATCTACAGATGCTGCCCGGATCGCCTGAACTGATCGGTTTGCCGTACGACGCGAGTTCTTCCTATCTGCGCGGTGCAGCCGAAGCGCCCGCGCTCATTCGCGCCTCCTTGCATTCCTCTGCTGGCAATTCCTGGACGGAAGGCGGATACGACCTGCGGGCTGAAGGCGGACTCGGCGACGCAGGGGATCTGCAGCTCCCCGTAACCGCCGAGGCAAGAGCGCTGATCGAGTCTGGGATTGCAGCGCTGCTGGCGCGCGGTAAGCGCCCGATCTCGCTCGGCGGGGATCATTCGGTGACCTATCCGGTGATGCGCGCGATCCGGCGTATGCATCCGCAGTTGACGATTCTCCATATCGATGCGCATCCGGATCTCTACGAAGAATTCGAGGGTGATCGCTACTCGCACGCGTGCCCGTTCGCGCGGATCATGGAGGAGAAGCTGGCGAGCCGGCTCGTGCAGGTTGGAATCCGTTGCATGAGCGGTCCGCAGCTCATGCAAGCCAGGGAGTATTGCGTCGAGGTGATCGACATGCGCGCCTGGGAAACGGGAGTAAGGCCGAACATCGACGGACCTGTCTACATCACGATCGATCTCGACGGTCTCGATCCTGCGTATGCACCGGGCGTTTCGCATCGAGAGCCAGGCGGATTGTCGGTTCGCGACGTATTGACGCTCATCCAGAATTTACGCGGGCCGCTGGTCGGCGCCGACGTCGTCGAATACAACCCGCGCCAGGACGCCGCCGGCGTGACAGCCGATGTCGCTGCAAAACTTGTGAAGGAGCTTGCCGGAAAGATGATGCAGCAGAGCGTGCTATTGCAGCGTCGCTAGCTGCAACGTTCAGGTCGGAACTCGCACCGCTCGGGGACGCTTCGCGCAAGTGGCCGGGACAAGCGTAGTCTTCCCGCACTGGCAGCCATAACGGTGCTCGGATGGTCAGCAATGACGTGATCGACGCAGCGCAGCACAGTGCTCCTTCTGCGCCTCGCTTGCTCGATAAGGAACGAACAATCGCTGCGCCGGGCTTCAATCGCTGGCTCGTTCCGCCCGCGGCGCTCGCGATTCATCTCTCGATCGGCATGGCGTACGGCTTCAGCGTGTTCTGGTTGCCGCTCGGGCGGGCGGTAGGAATCGAACGACCCGTGATCTGCGGCGATGTGGGATTTTTGACTTATCTCGTCTCCACTCGCTGCGACTGGCCGGTGTCGATGCTCGGCTGGACATACACGTTGTTCTTCGTCCTGCTCGGCTCATCGGCGGCAGTGTTCGGGCATTGGCTGGAGAGATCAGGCCCGCGCAAGGCGGGTTTCGTGGCCGCGTTGTGCTGGAGCGGTGGGTTGTTCGTCGCCGCCTTCGGCGTCTACACGCATCAGATCTGGTTGCTCTGGCTCGGCTCCGGAGTGATCGGCGGCATCGGCCTCGGACTCGGCTATATCTCGCCGGTCTCTACGCTCATCAAATGGTTTCCCGATCGGCGTGGAATGGCGACTGGCATGGCGATCATGGGTTTCGGCGGCGGCGCCATGATCGGCGCGCCGCTCGCGGACCGCCTGATGAATATTTTCGCGAGCGAATCCTCCGTGGGTGTGTGGCAGACGTTCCTCGTCATGGGCATGCTGTATTTTGTCGCGATGATGCTGGGCGCCTTTGGCTATCGCCTGCCTCCGCCGGGTTGGCGCCCAGCGGGTGCGGCGTCGACGAAGCAGAATCATCGCCTCGTGACGGATCGTCATGTACATGTCGACGAAGCAGTGCGCACGCCGCAGTTCTGGTTGCTATGGGGCGTGTTGTGCCTGAACGTGAGCGCGGGAATCGGCGTAATCGGCATGGCGTCGCCGATGCTGCAGGAAGTGTTCGGCGGACAGTTGATCGGTGTTTCGCAGCGCCTGGCGCAACTCGCCGAAGATCAACGCGCACAGGCGGCGACCATCGCAGCCGCGTTCGCGGGATTGCTGTCGCTCTTCAATATCGCTGGACGTTTCCTCTGGGCTTCATTTTCGGACGTGATCGGCCGCAAGGCGACGTACACGATCTTTTTCCTGCTCGGCATCTCGCTGTACGTATCGGCGCCGATCGCCGGCGAGGCAGGTCGCGTTGCTGCGTTCGTCACGATCTTTTGCGTCATTCTCACGATGTACGGCGGCGGCTTCGCCACCATCCCGGCGTATCTTGCCGATCTTTTCGGAACGCAGCATGTGGGCGCGATTCACGGCAGACTGCTGACTGCATGGTCCGTCGCCGGCATCCTCGGACCCGTCGTCGTGAACTACATCCGCGAGTTTCAACTTGCCCGCGGCGTGCCGCCGCACGAGGCATACAACATCACCATGTACATACTCGCCGCGATGCTTCTCTGCGGACTTCTCTGCAACCTGCTGGTTCGAGCGGTGAGTGAGGATCACTACATGACCAGCGAGCAGCTTGCCGCCGAGCGAGCCAAAGCGCACGAGCACGCAGCGACGCAATCGTCGGCGCCTGCGCTTGGCGCCTCCATCGCGGCAAGGAGTCCGGCGCTCGTAACGGGCGCGTGGGTTGCGATCTCGATACCGCTTGCCTGGGGTGTGTGGCTCACGCTGAGCAAGTCGCTCGCACTTTTCCGCTGAGCCGGCTCGCTGGAACCTTCGCGAGCGCCGCTTATCTACACCGACGCCAGCGGCGTTGATGAATGTATTGGGGGCGGTCGCGGGCAAAGGATTCCGTGGCCGGGAGTCGCTCGCTGGATGGTTTGTCGGTGCGGGCCGTGGCGCTGGTGGCCGCAGTCTTGTTGCATGCGCCGCTATTGTTTGTGGGCCAGCTGCGGCAGAAACCCCACGAACAGTCGCGTGCGATCGAGGTGCGTCTCGACCTTGATCAGACGCGCGTTCGCACACCAGAAGAAATTCCATCGAGCTCGCCCGCACGGGCGACATCGAACACGGCCAGGGTAAGGCTGCCATCGCAAGACCCGACGCCCGAGAGCAGAACTGCGCCGCCGGTGGACTGGCAGGCATCCGGCGCCTTATCCGCCCAGTCCACGGTCGACTCGCTGATTCGCAATGAAGGTTATCGGGACCTGGGACCGCGCAGGGCGCCGCCGTTCACCGAGCCCGCATCTCCGCCATCCGTGTTCGAGGAGCCGAAGCATCGCTACGGCGAGGTCGAACGCGATCCGGCGGGATATGACCGCGTCTGGCACAACGAGCGTTGTTACACAGAACTTGGAAGTCCCGTTTCGGCGAGGCCGACGGCTCGCATAGGAAACGTCGTCGTGCCGAAATGCATGATGTCGTTCGGCAAGAAGGCGCCGCGAGGCGATCTGTTCGAGCATCTGAAGCGCGACAAAGAGCCGCCGCGTTGACGCTGCGAAGGCGACTGGAAATGGGGACTGTCCCCATTTCCGCGAGTAGCGCCGATCGGCTATTTCGCCGCCGCTGGAAACGCCGGAAGCTTGTCGATGTCGCGGGGGTCGTGCTGGATGATGACCGTCGCTTTGAGGTTCGCGGCAATCTGCTTGAATCGATCCAGCGAGGCCAGCGTGTCGGCACGGTTCGTATTGAAGCTCGGCACTCCGTTGCTGTCGTAGTTCTCGCGGAAGTGAGCGAGGTCTCCTGTGAGCAGCACGTTGCCTTTGTCTTTCAGCCTGACCAGCACGCTGTGGTGCCCTGGAGTGTGTCCCGGCGTGTCGAGGATGACGACGCTGCCATCGCCGAAGACGTCCTTGTCGCGCGGCACGACGTCGACCTTGCCGCCGCCGCTGATCCAGTGCGTAACCGGCGTCGGGTTCGCTCCGGCGGCCGGGGGCGACGCAGTGAGTGCGTCCCAATCGCCTTTGCCGATGAGCAACGTCGCTTGCGGGAACGACGCAGCCTGTCCGGTGTGATCGCCGTGATAGTGACTGATGCCGACGAATTTGATCTGATCCGGCGTCAATTTCAGTTGCGCGAGTTGTTCGACCAGACTCGTCTTGACGATCGGACCCGAAGGTTGAGCGCCGGTACTGGCGGCAGGATAGCCAGTGTCCCAGATCATGTAGTCATCGCCATGACGGATGAGATAACAACTGGCAGTCAGCGGCAGCTTCTTACCGTCGTAGGCATAGGCGTCCGAAAAGCGGGCGACGTCGACCGGACCCGCACTGCCGCCGCAATCGAAGCGGGTCAACGCCAGCTCGGGCGTTGTCTGGGCCGCTGCAGCAGACGACGTGATCAGCGCTCCAAGGAACATGGCGGCTATCAGGCTACGTGGCGATCGTTGCATGTTTTGATTCTCCATTTTTGCTTCTCAATGATTATGCACATCCCGCCAAGGACGTGTTCGTTCATTGACCGGCAAGACAAACCGCCAGGGCGTCGAGCCGATCGCGGAGCAGTGACGGAACCGCACCGCCGCGACGTGCGTTTCGGCGCGCGCTGCGATGATTTCCGTTCGAGTAAGTACGCATTCGCAGCTTTCCGGGCGAAGTGCACTATCGATCCAGCCCGCCGTCCCTGTCAGGAGGATTCCATGTCTGAGAAGGCCGCCAGCGTCTCTTCGGAGTACGGCTCGATTTCAGTGAGTCTGCGCATCCGGCATCCATCCATCGATCCGAACGAGATCACGAGCGAACTGGGACTGACGCCCGATCATGCTTGGGCCTGCGGTGAACCGCGCAGATCAGAAGGGGGTTTGCCGCTCGGCGGGAAACGGCACGATTCTTACTGGACGGCGAATCTGCCCGGCGTCTCGCTGGCGCAGTGGCAATCGTCGGAAACCGATCCGAAGCTCACGCGAGCGATGCTCGCCGCGGCTAACGACCTGCCCGGCTCGACGGGTCAGGTGCAGATGCAACTGCAGATCATGGCGCAGATCCGGCGCAACCGAAGTTTTCTGGAGCGTCTGATCTCCGATGGCGGCGAAGCGACCTTCGTCATCGAGATGGAAGCGGCGTCGGGAATGTCGTTCAGACTGGATCCGGCGCTGATGCGTCAGTTAGGCGCGCTTGGGCTGCGGCTGGAGTTTGAGTTTGTCTGACGGCTCCGGCGGCATCATCCTTAAGAAAGGCGGCGACCCTCGCCCCAACCCTCTCCCTTCAGGGAGAGGGGCGGAACCCTCGATGGAGAGGAGGGAAGAATGGGTGAGACGACGCTCGTTCAGGGCTGGTTGTCTTCGATGAAGTCGAGCGCTGTATCGGTATCGATGCGGAATTGATAGTCGACGCCGATGCACGGCGTGATTCCGAATGAAACGATCGCGCCGATGATGGGCGTGTCCTGATAAAAGACGGGTCCGCCGGAGTCGCCGAAGCAGGTTCCGCCCTTGCCCCCGCCCGGATTGTTCGTGAACTTGGCGCTGCTGCCCGGTCCAGTATTCGTACTGTTGAGTTCGACCAGACGCGCGGTCGTCTGGTAACGCGAGTAGTCGTCGCTCGCAAACGGATTGATGACGCCTTGCGCTCCGTAGCCGACAGCCGTCCACCAGTTGTTCTTATTGCCCTTCTGAGACTTCACTTGTTGCAGCAGTCCTTCGCTCGGCAGTACGCCATATACCGGGAGCATCACCGGCTCTGACAAGATCACCAGGCCGACATCGAACGTGCTCGGAAACGCCGCGAAATCGTCGAACTGCGGATGGGGAATGACGTCCGCGGCGGGAATCCATTCAGCGTCCAGCCAGGCCTGCGTAGTCGGGTAGTCCTCGATGCCGTCCAGTGCGTGCTCGGTGAAGCGCACATACGTCTCCGAGTTCTCGACGCCGCCGCCTTCGACGCAATGCCCCGCCGTCAGCATTACGGTCGGGCTGATCAGCGTGCCGGTGCAACTGAAAAAGCCAACGCCGTTCTGCACGAACAACAGCGTGCCGACGTGCGGATGCTCATTGCCGTCCGGTTCGCCAAAGGTAATCGCATGCGCGCCGCTCGCGGCGCCCAGAGCGAGTGTTGCAATCAACGCCGTCGCGCACTTCGAATTGCGTGTCATCGCTTGCTCCCGCAGTAGTGTATTGGTTTGCTTCGCGACCGTGAGCGCCAGGTTCGTTTTGGCACGGACGGGAAGCAGGCGGACATGCTGCGCCTTTCTGCGGTAGCTGCGCGATAGCGGCTATCCGCAACCACACGCCGTGAGAACGAGCGTACTACTCGAACCAGATTTCGATTTCGTAGCCGTCCGGATCGGCGATGTAGGCGAACGGAAAGCCCGGAGAGAATTCGCCTTGCCGCAACACCGCGCCGCCGGCGCGCTTTACTTCGGCGACCGCAACGTCGACGTCGGCCGCGTGCATCAGTCGAAATCCGAAATGAAGAATGCCGCCGCGCGCGCCTGCGTCTGAACTGTTTTGCGTGAACGCGATGACGTCGTGAGGTCCAGGACCCTGCACCTGGATCTCGCTATCGTCGCGGAAGTACTCGCGGACGCCGAACACCTGCGAATAGAACGCCAGCGAGCGTTCAGGATCCCTGACTGCAAGGGCGATGTGCGTAAGGCCGTGCGTCTTGACCATGGCGGACTCCTCAGCGCGCGTTTGGCTCCTGCGCGCTGTGAATCCCGCAACGGGTGGCTCTATGCGCGTCGGGCCAGTCGAACTCTAGCAGCGTTGAGGCCGTCCACAAGGCTTTCCGCCGGGCGGGCGGGCTGCCGGATCAGCGTGCTCTTGCCGAACAGGGATTCGATGAGATCCACCGCGATTGCGGCGGTCTTGTTGCGCACGTCGAGCGCCGGATTCACTTCCATGACATCCAGCGATGCGAGGCGGCCGGTGTCGGCGATCATCTCCATGCACAACTGAGCTTCGCGATAGGACAGCCCGCCTGGAACCGTCGTGGCGACGCCGGGCGCAATATCGGGATCGAGTGAATCGACATCGAAACTCACGTGGAGATGCGTGTCCACGCCGAGATCCGCGAGTGCAACTTCCATGGTCTGACGCATCCCCATTTCATCGATGTAGCGCATGTCGAATACTTCGAGACCCTGCTCGTGGATGAAGCGCTTCTCGCCGGCGTCGACGCTGCGAATGCCAATCTGGCGTATCCATGCAGGATCAAGCGCGGGCGCATAACCCGCCACTTGCGTGAGTTCCGCAGGACCGAAGCCGCACAGACACGCGACCGGCATGCCGTGCAGGTTGCCGCTGGGCGACAGTTCGCTGGTGTTGAAATCGGCGTGCGCATCGATCCACAGGACGCGCAACTTCTTGCCGGCTTCCCGGCAGTGACGCGCAACGGCGCTGATCGATCCGATGCCCAGACAGTGATCACCGCCAAGCAGAATCGGCAAACGTTCATCACTCAATTCGGCATGCACGGCGTCATGCACCTGACGATTCCACTCGGCGACTTCCGCGAGATGTCGATAGCCGGCCACCGGCGCGAGCCAGGGATTGCCGGGGCCATTGAGATTGCCGCGGTCGATGACCTTGAGCCCGCGAGCTGCGAGCGCCTGGCCCAGGCCGGCGACGCGCAATGCTTCAGGGCCCATGGACGCGCCGCGATCGCTGGCGCCTACATCGGTCGGCGCGCCGATGAGACTGACAGTACGCGTTGTCATGCGAGCATACGCTCCACTTCTTTCAGATTGGCGACGGGGCGCAGAGGCGACTTCGTCGCAAGCCCGCCAAATAGATCCTTGGGATCGTCGAGATCCGGCACGAGATCCAGCTGCGCGTGTGCGCCGCGGTGCTCCTGATGCAATCGATGCAGATAACGCAACGACGAGAAATCCTCCAGCGCGAAGCCCACTGAATCAAAGATAGTCACTTCGCGATCATTGGATCGCGCCGGCTTTCGGCCGTTGAGCACGTCGCTGAACTCCGTCACCGGAAAGGAGGATTCGAGCTGCTGGATCTCACCTTCAATACGCGATTGCGGTTCGAACTCGACCACGATGCGTGCATCGGAGCGCAGCAGAATGTCGCGATGCAGCTCCGTCTTGCCGGGGCAATCGCCGCCCACGGCATTCAGATGCATGCCGGGCGTGATCATGTCGGGGGTGAGAATGATCGCGTTGCGCTTGTCCGCGGTCGCCGTAGTGACGATGTCCGCGCCGCGCGCCGCTTCAGCAGCGGATGCACAACGAATTACACGCAGATCGTCCAACTGCAATGTCGCGAGATTGCGCTCGAGCTTCGCAGTTGCGCGCACATCGACGTCGTACAGGCGCACTTCACGGATGCCGAGCATGTGATGAAACGCAATCGTCTGGAACTCGCTCTGCGCGCCGTTGCCGATCAGCGCCATCACCCGGCTGTCGCGTCGCGCCAGCCAACGCGCGGCGAGTGCTGACATGGCGGCAGTACGCAACGCCGTGGTGAACGTCAGTTCCGACAGCAGGAGCGGATAGCCGGTTTCGACGTCGGCAAGCACGCCGAAGGCCGTAACCGTCAGCAATCCAGCCGCGGTGTTCTTCGGATGGCCATTCACGTACTTGAAGGAGTACATGCGCCCGTCGCTCGCGGGCATCAGCTCGATCACACCGACTGATGAGTGCGTGGCGTGGCGCGCCGACTTGTCGAACTCATTCCAGCGCCGATAGTCGACCTCGATCTCGGTCGCCAGGCCTTCGATGAATCGGGCCGGACCGATGTGGGTCACGAGTTCCTGAACGCGTTCGATGCCGATGTAGTCGACCATGGTCACTGCTTCTGAATTAGCACACCGGCCACGGGGATCGTGGCGGGCGGTAGCTGTAGTGTTTGCCGGCAGCGAGCCAATGAATAGCCAGAAGAGTGCTCAAAAAGCGAGGGTGTTTGATCGAAACGCCATACCGCGCTGGCGAATTGACTAGAATGCGTCCAGCAATCACGGAGGTCGTATGGACGATATCGATCGCCAGCTCATCGCGTTGCTGCGCGATGACGCCCGCATGTCCGTCGCGTCGCTTGCAAAGAAACTCCGCGTCGCTCGAGGCACCGTTCAAAACCGTGTCGCGCGGCTTGAAGCCGACGGCACCATCGTCGGTTACACGGTGCGACTACGGCCGCAGGTCGAAGAGCAAGGCATACGCGCATTGATGACGGTCGCCGTCGAAGGCAATCGTTCGGAAGCTGTGCTCAGAGCATTGCGCGGCGATCCCGCGGTCGCGGCGCTACATAGCACCAACGGCCGTTGGGACTATGTGGTCGAACTGCGCGCCGATAGTCTCGAAGCGTTCGATCGTGTGCTGGGCCGCATCCGCCTCCTGGACGGCATTTCGAACACAGAAACCAGTCTGCTGCTGTCAACGCACAAGCTGTAAGTCGCAGTCGCGGACCTGACCGTCCGATCCTCGTCAGTCGGTCAGGATGTCGGTGAGCGCAACGCGCGGATTGGGCGCAGGCTCCCGGATCAGATGACTGGCGATCCGCTTCACTGCGGGCGCGTCGAGTTCGCGTAGATAGTCAATCGGGGAATCGCCTTCGAGGCGCGCGAGAACGAGACATCCGGTGATGCGCACGAGCTGCGCATCGAGCACATCGGCCGGGCCGCTACGCGCATAGGCATCGATGAAATTCAACGCTGCCGGCAGATAGTCGCGCGCCGGCGGACGATGCAGACCATCGAGCATCAGGTGCGTGAGGCAGAAGCCGATGTCGAAGCGCGGATTGCCCCAGTGCGCGGGTTCGCAATCCAGAACCACGACCTCGGCGCCCTCGACCAGCATGTTCTTCGGGCTGTAGTCGCCGTGCACGAGCGCGCCGCCCTCGACGCGAAGCGCGGCGATAGCTTCACTGACCTGGGGCGCGAGGTCCGGGTTGCGCTGCATGATGCGGTTGAAGAATGGCTCGATGCGCAGTTGTTCGAAGAACTCGCGATTGCCGAAGCGCCGTGCAAGATCCGGCCGCGCGGCCGAGCGAGCGTGCAGCACACCGAGTAGCTCGCCGGCCCGCGCCGCGGTCGCAAGATCAACATGGCGGCGACCGAGCTCATCGCGCCAATTCTTCAGTCGCGGATCGACCCGTTGCATCGCGAAGCGATGATTTGATGCGTCCTCCCACAGCACTTCCGGAACCGCATCGGCGCCCAGCAGTTCGCGCATCACGCCCAACGCATCCGCTTCGACGCTGGACCGCGCGGGATCCGAGCGCCAGTTCGCAGCTACTCTCAGCTTCGGCAAGGCCTGCTTCACAACGATCTCGCGACCATCGGCCTCGCGCACGATTGCAACGTCGCAGGAGACGCCGCCACGCAGGACGATGCGGGACTCAGTCATTGTTCACTCTTGACTACTGAAGAAGCGCCGGCTCATTGCACGGATGTCGGGGCGGCTCACCGCGCAACACCCGTACGACTTCCTCCGCACATCGACGTCGCAGTTCGGCGAGTGATGCATCGGATGAGAATGCGATGTGCGGCGTTGCAATGACGTCTTCCCGCGCGGTCACGTATGCAGGCGGCGCCGGTTCGCCCTCGATCACATCCAGTCCGGCGGCGTGAACTTTTCCCGTCTCCAGGCCGCGTATCAGTGCGTCGTTGTCGATGATCGCACCGCGGCTCACATTGACCAGCAGCGGTTTCTTCTTCAGCGCGGCGACGAACGCGTCATTGATCAGATGCCGTGTGTCCTTCGTGAGTGGTGCGTGAATGACGATGGCGTCGGCTTGCTCTTGTATGAGCATGAGATCCGCTACGACGATGCCGCGCGCAAATTCATCGCCGACTTTACCCCCCTTCAGGAGCGAAGGACTGTTCACAAGCACTCGGCAGCCGAATCCGCTGAGCTTGCGTGCGGTCGCCGCACCGATTCGCCCGTAGCCGATGATGGCGACTGTCATATCCGCAACACGTCTTGAGTTCGCGGCGCCCGGATTCCAGTGGCCGCGTTTGACGTCGCGATCCATCACAGTCACGCCGCGCCAGAGATCGAGCAGCAGTGCGATCGCGTGGTCAGAGACCTCCTCAACGCAATAATCCGGGACGTTTGTGACCCAGGCGCCGCGCTCGCTCGCTGCCGCAATCGCGATGTTGTCGAGGCCGACGCCCATGCGGCTGACGATCCTGAGCTGCGTGGGCTGCCGTATCGCTGCGGCCGACACCTGCGCCCAGCAGGTCAGGATCGCGATCGGATCATGTTCCCGCACCATCGAGTCGACGGCGGCGGCGGCGGGCGCCTCTTGCGGCCCCGCAATGAATCGATGGCCCGCGGCCTCGATGATCTCGCGCTCGATCTCGACGTCGGACCAGGGGTGATCGGTGAGGAGAACGGTGGCCATTGCGGTTGGAAGCGGTTAGCGGTTAGCGGTTAGCGGTTAGCGGTTAGTCTGATGCACTTTGTCGTGAGTTGTGAGTGGTGAGTGGTGAGTGGAAAGACGGAAC
>JBOHZJ010000175.1:0-14132 GCA_050738395.1 Steroidobacter sp. | reverse complement strand
TGCCAGAGCCCAGCGCCCAGAGCCCAGAGCCCGTGTCGATCACCTGGATGATCGGCAACCCATACTTCAACGCAAAGCCGAAGTCGCGTTCGTCGTGGGCGGGTACTCCCATCACAGCGCCTTCGCCGTATGTCATGAGCACATAGTTGCCCAGCCACACCGGGATTTTCGCGCCGGAGAGGGGATGCGTAACGAAAAGGCCGGTCGGCAGACCTTTCTTCTCCATCGTCGCAAGCTCGGCTTCCATCGCCGTGCCGCGTTTGCATTCATCGATGAACGCGGCGAGTTCGGGATTCGATTGCGCCGCGTACGTGGCGAGCGGATGTTCCGCCGCCACGGCGCAGAACGTCACACCCATGACCGTATCCGCGCGCGTGGTAAAGACGTTGAGCACCTTGTGC
Source organism: Steroidobacter sp. (assembly GCA_050738395.1). GTDB lineage: Bacteria > Pseudomonadota > Gammaproteobacteria > Steroidobacterales > Steroidobacteraceae > Steroidobacter. The sequence goes on along the minus strand of JBOHZJ010000175.1, from coordinate 13,731 downwards.
TCGCCGCTCAGTTCATAGGGGAAGCCGATACGCACGCCTTCGCTGCGACCGATCCAGTTCGCCTGCATCGTGCGCACGCGTTCCGGCCAGCCTGGCAGCTCGTTGAGCGAGCTCAGCAAATCCTGCGCATAGTCGGTGATGCGCAGGTAGTACATCGGAATCTCGCGCTTCTCGACCGGTGCACCGGTGCGCCAGCCGCGACCATCGATCACCTGTTCATTTGCGAGCACGGTCTGATCGACCGGATCCCAGTTCACGACGCCCGTCTTCTTGTAAGCGATCCCGTTTTCGAGCATTCGCAGGAACAGCCATTGGTTCCAGCGGTAGTAGTCAGGCTGGCACGTAGCGAGTTCACGATCCCAGTCGATCACCGGCCCGAGCGCCAGGAGCTGGCGCTTCATATAGGCGATGTTCTCGTGCGTCCACCGCGCCGGCGGGACATTGTTCTTCATTGCGGCGTTTTCGGCGGGCAGGCCGAACGCATCCCAACCCATCGGCTGCAAAACGTTGTACCCCTGCATGCGCATGAAGCGCGTGATCACATCCCCGATCGTGTAGTTGCGCACATGGCCCATGTGCAGCCGCCCACTGGGGTACGGAAACATCGACAGGCAGTAGTACTTGGGCCGCGACCGATCTTCGGTCGCCTTGAAGGCGCCGATCCGATTCCAGTAATCCTGAGCCTGCGACTCGACAGCCGCATGGTCGTAACGTTCGAGCATGGATGATGAGAGGAATGTGGCTTAACCGGCTGAAAGGATAGCGAAGCCGGCTACGAAGGCGGTAGCAATTTGGGATCTGAAGATGACGAGGAGAGCCGCGAAAGACCGCAAAACGGATAAATCAGGGTCAAGAGCAGACCCACATGACGCTGCCTGCGCCGGTTTTCACTGGATGCGAAAGCGCTGTCCGCACCGTCATCGACGTCTTTTATGCGGTCCTTTGCGGCTCTTCCTCCGACTCTCAATCCATCCCAGCCAGAGTAAACCGGAACACCGCCCCCTCCCCGACCGCCGCGTCCGCCCAGATTCTCCCGCCGTGGCGTTCAATGATGCGATGGGCGATCGCAAGGCCCACGCCGGCGCCCTCGAATTCATCCTGCCGATGCAATCGCTGGAACGCGCCGAACAGCTTGCCGGCGTAACGCATGTCGAAACCCACACCGTTGTCGCGAATGAAGATGTGATTCTCGCCGCCTTCAGCGTCCGTCCCGATCTCGATGCGAATATGGGATCGGCCGCGCGAGTACTTCATTGCGTTGCCGATCAGATTCACGAATACCTGCAGCATCAACCCGGGATCGCAGGTCGTCGTCGGCAGAGCGCCGATGCGCCAATCGATCTCCCGTCCGCTGGCGTCGGGCCCGAGTTGATTGAGCGCCTGGTCCACGAGCGCGCCGAGCGACGTCGGCTCGCGTTTCAGCTCGACCTGACTCAGGCGTGCGAGCGCGAGGATGCCGTCGATCAGCGTACTCATCTGCTTCGCGCCGCGCTGAATCTGATCGAGATGGATCTGCGGCTCGCGCGCGTCCGGCGGTCCCTCATACTCGCGCAGCATCTGGATGTGGGCGTGTATCAGCCGCAGCGGCGCGCGCAGATCGTGAGCGACGGAATAGGAAAAGGCATCGAGCTGCCGCTGCGCAGTCGCCAGTTCAGCAGTGCGCTGTGCTAAACGCCGCTCGAGGTCTGCGTTGGTCGTCGCATCACATTCGGGCGCAGCGCGCCCTTGCTGCTCGTGTAGCGACCGCGTGTTGCCGGACATGGAGAGCCTTTAGTGACTGGAGAGCATGCATCAGACGCTCTCCGAACCGCTTGACGGATGCAATCAGTACGCGCCGCCGAGGCCAGCGGTTCCTGATGAAAATCACCCGTCATCGCGTAAGGCGATCCCTGCATCTTCTCTATCAGAACTCCTGCCACACGCCGTCATCGCCGCTGGCCCTTGCAGCCCGGAGCGCAGGACGTGCAGCAGGCCGCACCGGCGTGCGTCGATTGCTCGCTCGCGTCAACGGCGCGACGGCGGCGCGCGCCGGCGCCGCCGATCGAGCAGCGCCGGGAGTTGCGTCGCGCACCATCCCATCGGTTGAACTGAACAACGAAATCTCGGCAAGCAACCGCCGCGCCTGCTGCTCCATTGCCTTCGCGGCGGACGTCGCCTCTTCAACCAGCGCAGCGTTCTGCTGCGTGGTCTCGTCCATCTGCGTCACGGCGTTGTTGACCTGTTCGATGCCCGAGGCCTGTTCCTCGCTCGCCGCCGCGATCTCGGCGACGATATCGCTGACCTTCTTGACGCTGTCCATGATCTCTCCGAGCACCTTGCCGGATTCATCGACCAGTTCGCTGCCGGTGTGCACCTTCTCCACGGAGTCGCCGATCAGCTCCTTGATCTCCTTCGCCGCGGTCGCACTGCGCTGCGCAAGGCTGCGCACCTGCTGCACGAGAATCAGGGCGCGTCTGATGCATGCAGGAGGTTCTGGACTCAGTCGGCGGCTGAGCGAACCTCGACGCGACGCGGTCTCAATCGCCCAGCGCGGTGCGCAGGGCGCTGATTTCATCCGTACAGTCGCGCATGATCTGCACGCACTTGGTGTTGTCGAGGCCGAGACGCCAGAACGCCTTTACGCCCTGCATGTTCAGCTCGAGGTCGGCCTCATGACCCATGAAGCCCGACATCATGACCGCGACCGTGAGGATGTCCGTCACGTCGGGGTGTCCGACGGTGCGGTCGATGTTCTCGTGATCGCCCACCGCGTCGGAAATATGCTCGGGAAATCCCCAGTTCTCGATGATCGCCTTGCCGACATTGGCGTGCCAGTCGCGCATGACTTGCGGCAGCGCCGCTGGATCCTTGAACAGACTGTCATGTCGATTGGCGCGCGCCAGGATGTAGATCTTCCCGACATTGTGCAGCAGGCCTGCGAGCATCGACTCATCGGCATTGACTCTGGAGCGCGATGCGATCGAATACGCCAGGGCGGCCACCATCGTTGTTTCCTGCCAGAGCGCTTCGAGCTCCTTCGAGATGTGCTTGAGTTCGCTCGCGCGTCGCAACTGCGCAATCGCGAATGACACGGCCGCGGTGCGCACGTTGTTATGGCCAATGCGATTCACGGCGGTTTTGAGATCAGCAATAGCACGCCCGGTGCGGTTGAGCGCAGCGGAGTTCGCCAGCGTGAACACACGCGCGGCGAGCCCGGCGTCCGAACTTACGACGCGTGCAAGCTGATCGCTCGAGACATGCTCGTCCGCAAGCACTTTGCGCACGCGCACGGCCACGTCCGGAAACGAGGGCAGCTCCACCTTGCCGCGTGAGACTTCCTGAGCGAGTTCACTGATGAAAGCGAACGCTCCGGACATATCGGCGGGCGCAGTGGGTTCTTCGGCGGCGGCTGGACTGGCGGTTGTCATGAGCGGGATATCGGCAACTAAGGCGAAGACTGTAGGCACGGACGTACGCAATGCGACGTGCGGCGCGCAGCGTGCGCCGGATGAGCACCCTAATCCGCGCGCTTTCGCCAATCGACGAAGGCGGTCGCATTTCTGCGAAGCGCTCCTGTTCTGGCGCAGGCCGGGTGCCGCACTGGGCGCTACCCGCCGGCTGCTCTCGCGCCGCTCGCGCGATCCGCCGCGCGCTCGAGCACCTCGGTCGCTATCCGATGCATCGTGATGACCTGCTGCGCGGCGCCGAGTTTCACCGCCGCGCCTGGCATGCCCCACACGACGCTGCTCGCTTCGTCCTGCGCAATCGTGGGTGCGCCTGCGTCGAGCATTTCCTTCAGTCCGCGCGCGCCGTCATCGCCCATGCCGGTCAGGATTACTCCGATCGCATTCGGGCCAACGTTCTGCGCGACTGAGCGAAACATCACATCGACGCTCGGACGATGCCTGTTCACGTGCGGACCATCGCTCAATCGACAGCGATACCGGGCGCCGTCGCGCTCCACCAGCAGGTGCCGGTCGCCCGGCGCGATGTACGCGTGGCCGGGCAGAATGTACTGGCCGTCGTGCGCTTCGCACACCGACATCGCGGAACACAGGTTCATACGTTCGGCGAATGGTTTGCTGAATGCAGCGGGTATGTGCTGCGAAATGACGAAGGCCGGCGCATCGGGCGGCAATCCGGCGAGCAGCTCGCGAATAGCCTCGGTGCCGCCCGTCGATGCGCCGACCGCAACAATCCGTTCGGTGGTGCGCAAGACGCGACGGGCCGACGTGGCCGGCAATACGGCGTCGGCGCTGCGCCGCGGGTCGATCTGCTTCGGTGCGGGCCGCAGCGCCGACCTGCATACGTTGACGCGTGCGCCGGCCGCCATCTTTACCTTGGCGATCAGTTCATCCGCATAGTCCTTCAGACTGCCGGCAACGTCGATTTTCGGTTTGGCCACGAAATCGATTGCACCCAGCTCGAGCGCTCGCAGCGTCACATCGGCGCCCTGCTGCGTGAGGGATGACACCATCACGACCGGCATCGGGCGAAGACGCATCAGATTCTCGAGGAAGGTGATGCCGTCCATGCGCGGCATCTCCACGTCGAGCGTGACAACGTCGGGATTGAGTTGCTTGATGCGCTCGCGTGCGGCATAGGGATCCGCGGCTGCGCCCACAACCTCGATATCGCGATCGCGCCCCAGCATTTCGGTCAGGAGCTTTCGCACCAGCGCAGAGTCATCGACGATGAGAACTTTTATGGACATTCTTAAGCTACTAGCTATTAGCTGCTAGCCTCTAGCCAGAGCGCCGCGCTCGTGGCGCTTGCGGTTGATGACTGGTCCAGGCAAGTGGTTCACGATTCATTCCTTTCCTCCGGCTAGTAGCTAGCAGCTAGTGGCTAGCAGCTAAAACAGATCTATCTCGCCCGCAACCGGCGCCTTCTCGAGTCCTCGCAGGAACTGCTGTTCTTTGGATGCGATGTCTTCCTTGCGCGCCGTGAGATGGCGCACGCGCACGCGGCCGCTCATCGGAAAGTACTGCACATGGCGCGGGCAGGTGTCGCCAACGTCCTCGGATGCGACCTTCAGCCCTTCCTGCCTCAGGAACTCGCGCACGAATATGACGTTGTGATTGCCCACGTCCGTGAGACTCGACAGCACACGGCCGCCGCCGAAGATCTTCACTTCCAGTTCCGCGCGCGTGCCGCCCGCCTTCAGGATGCGGTTGATCAGTTGCTCCATCGACGCGCTGCCATAACGAGTAGCGCGGCCCGCAAGGTTTTCCCAGGTGTCGTTTCCCGTACCGCTCGGACACGGCAGCATGAAATGGTTCATGCCGCCGATCCCCAGACGCGCATTGCGGATGCATGCGGACACGCAGGAGCCAAGCACCGTATCGAGCACCTCATCCTCGCAGGTGACGTAGTAGTCGCCTGGCAGAAGCTTGGCGATCAGTTGTCCGCTCGCATTGCGATAACGGCGAATGCCTTCGAATCCAGGCAGGCTGCGCGAGATGGGAGAACTGGCGGACGACATGCTCGTTACGCCTCAGACCTTCCGGTAAATGGTCTTGCCGACGAGGCGAAGCGGTGCGCCGCCGCCGTGAATGGACTCCGAATGACCGATACACAGATAGCCGCCTGGCGCGAGGATCTGGGCGAAACGGCCCACCAGTCGTTCGCGCGTCGCTTGATCGAAATAGATCATGACGTTGCGGCAGAAGATCACATCGAACGGCCCGTGCATCGGCCAGCTCTGCAGCAGATTGAGCGTGCGAAAGGTGATGAGCGAACGCAGCGCGGCCTTGACCGCGACGTTTCCCGTCTGCGCGCCCGCGCCTTTCTGAAAGCAGCGGCGCAAGCGTTCCTGCGGCACGGCGGAAAGTCGATCGATGGGATAGACGCCCTCCTCCGCCGCGGCGACGACGTCGCTGTCGATGTCGGTCGCGAGAATCCTGATGTCCCAGCGCATCGCAGCCGGCACATTCTCGCTGGCCACCATGGCGATGCAGTAAGGCTCTTCACCAGTCGAGCACCCTGCCGACCAGATGCGGATGCGCCGGCCGCCTGCGTTGCGCTTCAGCGCCTCGGGAAGCATGAACGACGAGAGCGCCTCGAAGTGATGGTTCTCGCGAAAGAAGGATGTGACGTTCGTCGTCAGTGCGTTGATGAGCCCGACCAGTTCTTCGGGCCCGGACTCGCGCACATGCTCGCAGTACGCTTCGTATGACGGCAGACCCAGTTCACGCAGACGCCGCGCCAGCCGGCCCTGCACGAGCTGACGTTTGTTCGGCCCGAGGACGATACCGGCGTTCTCGCCGATCACATGCCGGATGAAATCGAACTCGGCATCGGCCAGGATGGGACCGTACTGTCCCGTTCCGGCGTCGGCGACAGCCGTGAGATGCGGGGCTGAAGTGGGCATGGAGGCAGTGAATCGTGACTAGTGACTAGTGAATTGATCGGAGCAGGAGTGGCTGCGCGCGGTCATGGTCTGGCTATTCACCAGTCACTAGTCCCCAGTCACTTCCCCATCATCCATTGGCCGCAGCGAGTAGAGGCGCCGCGCCCGTAACGTCTCCGCCGATGAGTTGATCGATATCGAGCAGCATGACCATGCGTCCGGATACCGCGGCCAGACCTTCGATGAACTCCGTGCTTACGTGTTCGCCCATGTCGGGCGCTGGTTTGACATCGTTCGCGCCTACATCGATGACGTCCGAAACGCCGTCGACCACCAGACCGAAATCGCGGCGGCCCGTTGAAGACTCGACCGACAACACGATGATGACGGTGAGCGGCGTGTACTCGGCGCGTTCCAGATTGAAGCGCATCCGCAAGTCCACGATCGGAACGATCGACCCACGCAGATTGAGTACGCCCAGCACATGGCCCGGCGCCTGCGGAATTCGCGTCACCGGAGACCAGCCGCGGATCTCCTGCACGCGCAGGATATCGACGCCGTAGGTTTCATCACCCAGGGTGAAGGTCAGCACCTGGTGCGAGCCCGGCGTGACGGCTGCGTCCTTCTGCTCGGCAACTTGGTTGGTCATTTCCTCTCCGCTCACTTCGTTTCGCTTCGCGAGCTACTAGCTACGAGCTACTAGCGACAAGTCAGAAGGCTTTCGGCCTGATTACCCGGTTATCGGCATCTGCCGCGGCGCCTGTATTCGGCATTCCCTGCAATGTGCGTCCGCGTTCCCGCCATCGCTGATCGCTAGTCGCTCGTCGCTCCCTAGAATTCCTGCCATGCGCTGTCGTCGCCGCTGGCGCGCGCCAGGGGCGCGGGCGCTTGCAATCTGGATGGGACGTTGCGCAGCGCCGCCGCGCGCTTCGGTTTCTGAGCGGGTTTCTGTACAGATCGTTGCGCCGCTGCCGGCGCGGCGCGCACGGCTTCAGAAGCGACATGTGCACGCGTCTCGCGGCCGCCCGCGGCGAAGTAGCCGATCTGCGCCTGCAGCGTCGTCGACTGCTGCTCCATCGACTTGCTCGCAGCGGAGGCTTCCTCGACCAGCGCAGCGTTCTGCTGCGTGGTGCTGTCCATCTGGCTGACTGCGTTGTTGACCTGTTCGATGCCTGCTGACTGCTCCTCGCTCGCCGCCGCAATCTCCGCGACGATGTCGGTCACCTTCTTCACGCTCTCCATGATCTCGGACAGCGTCTTGCCGGACTCATCGACGAGCTCGGAACCAACCTTCACCTTATCGACGGAATCCTTGATGAGGTCCTTGATTTCCTTCGCGGCGCTCGCGCTGCGTTGCGCGAGGTTGCGCACTTCGGTCGCGACGACTGCGAAACCGCGGCCCTGTTCGCCGGCGCGCGCCGCTTCGACCGCGGCGTTCAACGCCAGCAGATTCGTCTGGAAAGCGATCTCGTCGATGACGCCGATGATGTCGGCGATCTTGCGGCTGGAAGCATTGATCTCGCCCATGGCGCCGACCGCGCGATGCACCACGGCGCCGCCCTTTTCGGCCTGCTCACGCGCGCCGACTGCAAGCTGGTTCGCCTGCCGCGCGTTGTCCGCGTTCTGCTTCACCGTCGCGGTCATCTCCTCCATGCTCGATGCGGTTTCCTCGAGCGCCGCGGCCTGCTCTTGCGTACGCTGCGACAGATCGTCGTTGCCATGCGATAGCTGACGCGCCGCCGCGCCGACCGCATCCGCGCTGCCGCGCACGCCGCCGACGATTTCGACAAGCTTTGCGTCCATGCGCTTGAGCGACGCGAGCAGACGGCCGAGTTCGTCGTCGCTTTCGATACGAACATCGTTGCCGAGTTCGCCGCTCGCGATGCGGTTCGCGATGTTCACTGCTGCATTGAGCGTGCTTACGATTGAACGAATCAGCAGGTACCCGAGCATTCCGGACAGTCCTATCCCCAGGACGATGGCGCCGATGATGACCGCGGTCGTGCGTTTGAACTGGCTCTGAGCCGCGCCGTGCATCTCCTGCGCAACCTCGATCTGCGCTTCGAGCAGCGCGCCGCCGTCAGTGGTGAGCTTCTGAAAGGTCGGACGCGCCTTCTCGATCAGTGCGCTCTCCGCGCTGCTGTAGGTTCCTGACTGTGCGGCGAGCAGCGCTTCCTGAACGAACCCGAGCATCTCGGAAGCGTGAGCGCCGAACTGATCGAGGATCTCACGCTCCTTCGGCGTCAACTCAGTGGCTTCCAGCTTCGCCACGAGGTCTCCGATTTCGCTCTGCCGCGTGTTGAGCAGTTCGAGCGTCTGCTTCACGGCGCTCGCATCCTGACGAATGACGACGTCTTCAGCCTTCTCCAGCACTTCACGCTCGTACGCCTGAATTGCGCCTACCCAGCCGGTCGGCAGGAAGCGATCCGAAAAGATCGCGTCGAGATCGGCGTTGCTGGTGCTCGCGCCGGACAGGCCGAGCCCGCCGACGACGATCATCACGACGCCCGTGAGCGCAAGCGTGACGAACAGTTTGGCCTTGACGCTGATATTGACCGTTTTCATGTCGATTCCTTTGCTCTCGTTCTTTCAGGCAAGCGAGTTTTCTTCAGACAGATCGTTACGCGTCACGCCGCGTCGCGCTGACCAGCGACCCGGATGAGTCCCGTAACATCGAGAATCAGTGCGACCGCCCCGTCGCCGAGAATCGTTGCACCCGACACGCCATCGACGCGCCGGAAATTCGTTTCCAGCGATTTGATGACCACTTGCTGCTGGCCAAGCAGATCATCGACGAAGAGACCGACGCGCCGCCCCTCGCCTTCCACGACCATGATCAGCCCCTCATGCAATTGCTGTGTGCGCGGCTTGACGCCGAATACATCGTGGAGGCGCACGACCGGCACGTAGCCGTCGCGGAACCAGAACACTTCGCCCTGGCCGGCGACGCGATTCACCATGCCCGGCTTGAGCTGCAGCGATTCGATGATCGTGATCAGTGGCACGATGTAGGTTTCCGCGCCCACGCAGACCGACTGACCGTCGACGATCGCGAGCGTCAGCGGCAGCGTAATGATGAATCGCGAGCCGCGACCCAGCGTCGATCGCACTTCGATCGAGCCGCCGAGCTCCTTGATGTTCCGGCGCACGACGTCCATACCGACGCCGCGGCCCGAGATATCGGTGGTCTGGTCGGCGGTCGAAAATCCGGCCATGAAGATCAGCTCGTGGATGGCGTCGTCCGACAACGTATCGTTCGCGCCGATCAGCCCGCGTGAACGCGCCTTCGCGATGATCCGGTCCTTGTTGAGTCCGCCGCCGTCATCGCCCACTTCGACAGTGATGTTGCCGCCCTTGTGATAAGCCTCGAGGTACACCGTGCCGCTCGCCGGCTTGCCGGCTGCGACGCGCGCGTCCGGCATTTCGATGCCGTGATCGACGCTGTTGCGCACCAGATGAACGAGCGGATCGCCGATCTTTTCGAGCACCGTTTTATCGAGCTCGGTCTGATCGCCGCTCATCTTCAGCTCGACCTGCTTGTTGAGCCGCTGGCTCAGATCGCGAACCATGCGCGGGAAGCGGCTGAACACGAAACTGATCGGCAGCATGCGCACGCGCATGACGCTTTCCTGCAGCTCGCGCACGTTGCGCTCCAGCTGCACGAGTCCGGAACGCAACTGCTCCGAGACGGAGCCCGCCACCTTGTCGCCGAGCTGGCTCAGCATCGATTGCGTGATGACCAGTTCGCCCACGGTGTTCATCAACTCATCGATCTTCTCGGTGCTGACGCGGATCGAACCGCCGTCGCCCAGTCCCTGCTTCGGCGTCTCCGTCGGCTCAGGGCTCGACGCCGGTCTCACCGACTCCGCCGGCTTCGCATCAACGGGCAGGGCGACCACGTTCGATGGCCCGCTCTCTGCTGCGGCCGCAGGTGCAGCCGCGGCGGCTGACGGCGCGTTCTCGTCACGTATCTTCAATTCGCAATCGCCTTCGGCCCAGTCGAACACCTGATCGATGACTTCGCGGGTGGCGTCGGTGTCGACGCTCAGGTCCCAGGAGAGATAGCAGGATTCCGGGTCGAGCGATTCCAGCGCCGGCAAGTTCTGCGCGTCGACGCTGACGGCGACATCGCCCAGTTCGGAGAGCTCGCGCAGCATTCGCAACGGATCATTGCCGTGCACGAAGAGCTGCGGATAGGGACGGAACTGAATCCGCCAGCGATGCGCGGCGTCGGCTTTTTGCGCAGCGCCCGAAGCAGACGGCTGCACAGCTGACTGCGCCGCGGGCGCGGCTGACATCGGGAGCGCCGGCGCACTGGACGCGGTTGAGGGATTCTTCTGAGCAATCGCCAATTCCAGATCGAATTGCAGATCGGCGACGCGCTGCGCATCGACGGGACTCTTGTGCTGCACGGCCCGCAGCATCTCGCGCATCACATCGACCGACTTCAGCAGAAGATCGACGATGCCGCGCGTGACCTGCATGCGCTCGCCGCGCAGTTCATCGAGCAGCGTTTCGCAGGTATGCGTGAAGGAGGCGACTTCGGAAAATCCGAACATCGCACTGCCGCCCTTGATCGAGTGAGCGACGCGAAAGATCGTATTGATCAGTTCCGCTTCGGGCGCACCCAGCGTGAGCTTGAGAAGCGACGCCTCCATCGTATCGAGCGCCTCGAAGCTCTCATCGAAGAAGGCGTCATGAAACTGGGCCAGATCGATCGCCATGATTACCTCAGAACCCGATGCATGGTCGCGATGAGCTGCGCCGGGTCGAACGGTTTGACGAGCCAGCCGGTCGCGCCCGCTTCCTTGCCTTCACGCTTGCGGTCCATGCAACTCTCGGTCGTCAGCATGAGAATCGGCGTATGTCGATAGGAGCTTTCGGCGCGCAGGGCGCGAATCAGTTGAATGCCGTCCATCACCGGCATGTTCACATCCGAGAGCACCAGATCGAACTCGGATTGGCGCGCGAGTTCGAGCGCTTCGCGCCCGTCCGCAGCCTGGGCAACCTCGAAGCCGGCGCCCATCAGTGCGATGCGCACCATGTCGCGCATCGAAGGCGAATCGTCCACGGCGAGAATGCGCGTCATGCGACCGCTCCGGTCGAATCGGCGGCGGGCAAGGCAAGCATAGCGGCGACGCCGAGCAGGCGTGCGGCCTCGCCGAGCGCCGCGGAATTTCCCAGCCACTCGACTTTCTGCTCGCGTGCGCTGCGATCGCGTACGAAAGCGCACAGCAGCTGCATCGTCGCGGTGTCGATACGCTCGAGACCGCGAACGTCGATCGTGACGGCGCTGATCTCAGCAGCCGCTTCGCGCAGCGTGTCCTTGAGCGCGGCCGCATTCTTCACGCTGCAGTGGTGCGCGAGCACGACCACCGGCGCGGTCCCGCTCTCGATCACAGTCGACCTGGCGGGGCTGGCTTTGGCCGGCGGCGCTTTCGCAGCCACAGCTTTCGCGGGCGCCGCGACTACTTTCTCGGGCGCCTCCACGATCGGGGCGGATTCACGCTTACGTTTCGTTGTCTTCATGGAAAAGCACGTACAGATCTGGGCCAGCCTTGCGGGCCAATTTCACTTCACGCCTCCGGTATCGGCGTTTCACTGAACGGCTTTAGGAGACCTGCGTCGCGTTTTGTCATGTGAGGCGGAACGCCCAGCGACTGGCTAACTAGGCAGGAGTGAAGACGCAAGTCCTCTTGATCTGGCCAATGGACCAATTGACCAGTCAGCCAGTTCGCCAGTTGGCCGGGCGGCTTTGCGCTCATCCCTTCCCTCAAGCTCGCCGCCGCGCTGCCGTTAAATAAGTGAAGTAGTTCACGGCGGCCTGCCCAGCCAATTCCATGCGTCTTGATCTGGTCAACTTTCGCGGCGTCGGCCTGACCGGTTCGTCCGCCAACCTGCTCCCTGAATGGCGCGTCGGCGCCATTCTCGAAGCCATCGCCGTGCGCGACGTGAAGGGGCAGTTGTGGCTCGACATCGGCGGTCAACGGCATCCGGCGCGCATAGCGTCCGGCGACGGCGAAGGACCGCAAAGCGGAGAGAGACTGCAGGTTCGCGTGTTGCGCGACAGCCCTGTGCTCGCCCTCGAGACGCTCGCTTCGAGCAAGCAGGCGCTCGGCGCGGAAGCGGTAGTGGTTGCGGATGCGCTGCGTCGCTTTGTGCCGCGCCAGGAAAGCCCTGCGCTGCTGCTCGCCAATCTGGCCTGGCTCGCCCAGGGCAAGAACGGTTCCGACGCTCTGCCGAAGGCGGTTGCGCAAGCAGCCGCACAGCTGTGGCAGGCATTGCCGCATGCAAAATCGCTCGCTGACCCGGGTGCGCTTGAAAGCGCGCTGACGCGCTCCGGTGCATTTCTCGAGTCCAATCTGGCAAGCGGCGCGCGCGCCAGCGGCGACATCAAGGCGCTGCTCCTCTCGCTCGGCCAGACGCTGCGCGAGGCAGGTGCGCGGGGCGAAGCCGCGCGCGGCGCTGCTGCAACTCATTCATCGACGCCGCTCGCGCGCGGTCCGCTCACCGCATTGAGCGCCGCACCGGCGACGTTCGCGCTGGTCGATTCGCCCGCGCACCAGCTCAACGAGCTTTCGCGCCAGACCGACGGCGCGCTCGCCCGACTGACGACGACGCAGCTCGCGAACAGCGCAGCGGACGGCCCAATCCAGTCAATGCTGATCGAGCTGCCCGTGCGCCACGAAGACCGCGGCGATATGCTGCGCTTGCGCATCGAGCACGATTCATCCCGACGCAATTCGGAGCACGGCGACTCATGGAGCGTCGAGGCCGCCATGGATCTCGGCCCGACAGGCGCGCTGCACGCAAAAGTCACGCTCACCGGTCGACGAATCGGCGTGCAACTACGCGCCGAGTCGCCTGCCGTGGTCGATGCATTGTCCGCGCGTACGACTGAACTCGAATCGGTGCTGCGCGCCGCAGGCCTCGAGGTGGACCGCGTCGTTTGTCTGCACGGCTTGCCGGCGGGCGACGCCGGCGCCCGCGCAGCGCGCTTGCTGGACGTACGCGCGTGACCACGAGTTCCCGTCAGGGCCCCCGCCCGCCGCTCGCCGTTGCGCTTCACTACAGCGGCTCCGGTGCGCCGCGCGTCGTCGCGAAAGGCGGCGGCGCACTCGCCGAGCGCATCATCGAAACGGCGCGCGAGAACAACGTTCCTCTGCAGGAGGACGCCGCGTTGGTATCTGCACTTTCACGCCTCGACCTCGGCCACGAAATCCCACGCGAGCTGTACGTTGCCGTCGCGCATGTGCTGGCGTTCGCGTGGAGCGTGACTGGCAGGAACGAAAGCGGTTAGCGGTTAGCCAGACCGGATGACACTTCGCATCTCTCCTGGTGGGAGCTGCAATGCGTCCCATCCGGACGCGACCGCGTCTCTGACTAACCGCTAACCGCTA
>JBOHZJ010000174.1:0-20168 GCA_050738395.1 Steroidobacter sp. | reverse complement strand
AGGCGCCGAACGTATAGTCCGCAAGAATTTGCGCTGCGTCCGTGCGCCCGAAATTTCCCTGATTGAAGTCATCCACGCCAAGAGGAAGTGAATTCACGAAGTCCGTGATCGACGTCGCACTCGGGTTCCTGATGATGAACGAACTCAGTGCGGCCTCGTCGAGTAGAAAACTGACGAAGTTATCATCCACCAACTGTATGACGCGTCCTTTGTAGTCGATATCGAAGTAGTTGAGGCGCAGAGAAGAATCGGGCGCCCAACTCGGCCTCAACTCAAGACCCGCTGTCCATGAGCGTGCGGTCTCTGGCTCCAAGCCGGGGTTGCCGCCGTCGTAGATCGCAGCTGTCGTAAGGCCGTCCGGCCGCACGGAGTTTGGATCGAGAACATCAAAGATGTAACCGTGATTGGAGCCGGGTGCTGTCTGGAAGAACAGTGGCGCGCGGAAAGAACGGCTATAGGTTCCGCGAGCGATTACACCTTCGAGAGGGGACCACAGCAGCGCGAACCTCGGATTATTCGTGCTTCCGAAATCACTGTAGTCATCGAAACGCCATGCGATGGAAAGGTCGAGTGTTTCGGCGCCGCGCACGGTTCGCTCACCACCCATGAGCGGAACGTGCAGTTCCGCGAACACGGAAGAGATATCACGATCGCCATCGAAAATTGGAGTTCCTGACAGAGACTCGAGCGCAGCGTCTTCTGTGCGAAGGGAGGCGCCGACTGCTAACTTCATCGCACCGGCTGGCAGCCGCAGCAGATCGCCGTCTGCTCGAGCCTCGAGCGACATCGTCTCGTAGTCGCTTTTGGATCGTTCATCAAACAGGAAGTCCGGTATCTCCGTGCGCTTGTCGAGTGTATTTTGAGAATACGTTCCCGCGAGCTCCGCCTGCCAGGTTGAACCGAGTTCCACCTGTATAGCGGCAGATGTTCCGACACCGGTGGTGTGGCCGCTGCCACGGCTGGAATTCGTAAACGGCGTCGATCGCTGCTCGAAATCGCGTCTGGAAGCGAGTACGTCAGCGGTGACATCGACCCGCGAAGATATTTCTTGGCGTATCGAGGCCAGCAAAGAGTTCGAGACCTGTTCAACGAGCAAATCATACGGTCCATTCGCAGCCACTTGCGAGAAGCTTCGCTCAGCTGCTGGCAGCGGATCCTCGTGTGTGTGTTCGTAGTTCAAGATAATGTTTCCGGATTCCCACGAACCGCCGATCGCCTGGCCAATTGTGTATTCCTGGCGACTTCCGGATGTGACCGACCCGTACCGAAGTGTCGTTTCCGCGCCTGTGAAGTCTCCATTCGTGATGATGTTGACGACACCGCCGATCGCATCCGAGCCGTAGACGGCAGATGCACCGTCAGTCAGAACCTCGATGTGATCTATAGCACTCAAAGGAATCAGGGAGATATCGACGAACGTCCCCTGGCCGGCTGGCGCGAGCCGATGGCCGTTTAATAAAGTCAACGTGGCGCCCGTCCCAAGACCACGCAGATTGATCCCTGTTCCGACGCTTTGGTTGAACTGCGAGCCGTCGCGCGTCATGTTCGAGGTGACCGTTTGGCTCGCCCCGCCACCGAAGCTCTGCGGAAGACTCGAGATAACCTGACTCAGATTTCCGAATCCGCTGCGAGCAATTTCGCCGCGGTCTATAACGATCAGGTTCCCGGGTGCATCGGACACGCCTCGTATGTGCGTTCCGGTAACAATGATCTCTTCAATTTGCCTGACGCGCTCCCGCTGCTCATTCGAATGTCGATCCGCTGCTGCTGACGTCGCGCGATCGGCCCCGGGCGTATGCGCCTGCGCCATCCGTTCGACGTCTGTTGAATCATCAGTGAGGTGCGCCAGATGTAGCCGCGACTGCCTCAGGTTGACCGTACCGAGTCCATCGACCGAAATAGGCGTCGCTTGAACACGCTCCCGGATCGCGATGGTTCGCTCGTTGACATGCCGGTACGTTAACGATGTTCCATCCAGCAGTTGGACCAAAGCGTCTTTGGCGGTGAGTGCGCCTTTTATGGGCGGCGCGGCGACGCGATCGGTGACGTCCGTGACTTGAGTGATCAGATTGAAGCCGGTTTGCTGAGCCCATTGATTGAGTGCGCCAGTTAACGGCTGAGACCGTATGTCCAGTTCGATTAGGCGCTGTGTGGACTCCTGAGCGATGGTTGCGGCGGCGCTGCCGAATAAAACCAAGCCCATTACGCCCGTGACATAGAATGTCGCGCTCATCGTCGCCCCCCAATTTTTTTGTCACTACGTCCGCCCGCGCGACAGGCATGTCCCAGACGTCCCTTCCCAATCGCGCGGCTCTGTGCATGTAGACGTATATTTCAGAAAATAGTCGGTACGGCCTGCGTTGAAATTACCAACTACGTGTTGAGGAGTTCGCCGAGTACCGACAAAGAGCTTCGAGATCCGTCTATGTGAAAAGCAGCACGGTTTGTTCAAGAGCGCTGTCGCCGATGGACTCACATTTAGGTCTGCGGCGGTTGCAGCATCAGCCGTTCGCGTTTGATCGTGCGGTCTGGAGTTTGGAGCGGCCAGGAGTTTTTTCGGATGGACAATCGAGGGAACGCAGACTACGAGGAGCTGCTTGTAGCGGAGCGCGCCGCCGAATGGCTGGATCGGCTGAAAACTGCCGGACCGCGCGAACGAGCCGCATTCATGCAGTGGCTCAAGGAATCGCCTGGGCATATACGCGAGATGCTGCTCGCGGCTGCCTGCGACGCAGCCTTGCGGAATATCGATCCGCGTCGGCGGATCGATCTGGAGCAACTCCGGTCCGCCTCAGCTCAGAACGTCGTGCCCGTTCGAGGCGCGCGCTTCCCGGTATTGCAGGCGACGTATCGCGGAGCTCGCCGGACATGGATGGCTGGGTTGGCCGCCGGCTTTGCCTGCCTTGCTGTGGTGCTCTTCGTATCGCCAGGACTCTACAAAGACCTGCTGCACCCGGGCCAGTACACAACTGCTGTTGGCGAACAACGTGCGATCAAGCTCCCGGACGGCTCCGTGATCGACCTCAATACGCAATCGAGCGTTCAGGTGAATTTCTCGGCCAGAGCGCGCGATGTGTACCTGGGCGCCGGCCAGGCCATGTTCGCCGTCGCGCATGACGAGACGCGGCCATTTCGCGTGCACGTTGGACCCGCGGTAATTCAGGCCATCGGGACGAAGTTCGATGTGCGTCGCCTGGCGGATCGCACCGACGTCGCCGTCATCGAGGGGCTCGTGCAGATCAAGCACGAAACCTCGCGCGGCTCGCCTGACACGACTCTCGCTGAGATCTCCGAGCGCACCAGACTTGCCGCCGGCGAGGCGGCCAGCATTGCTCTCCAGGGACAAGTCACGCCGCCGGCGCCCGTCGACATCGCGCAGGTCAGCGCCTGGCAGCAGCGGCGATTGATCTTCCGCAACGACACCCTGGCAGAGATCGTCGACGAGTTCAGCAGGTACAACCGCACGCCCCAGATCCGCATCGAAGGCGACGAGCTGCGGGCGAAACGTTTCAGCGGCGTTTTTGATGCTGACGATCCGGAGAGTCTCGTGGCGTATCTCGAGTCGGACGATGCGCTCGCGTTTGAGCGCCAGGGCCGGGAACTCGTGATTCGAATCCGACCGGGCGTCGCGGAGTCCGCCCGATGAGGCGTCACTGAGGTAGCACCCGATGTGGCGCACCGCGCTGCAGCATGATCCCGTAGGGTGCTGGCGCCGATCGCTGCGGGAAGCCAGCTGTGGACCCGAGTACTGGTTGACTACCGACAATCACCTCCAGAACCAGTCTTCTAGCAAGTAGTGCGCGGAGCGCGCATAGCCGTCTGTCGGCTGCGCTGCGATAAGGGACCGAAGGAATGGAGAAGGCAGGATGAACATGGATCGGATGGAGGAGGAGTTCATCGCTCACCGGGCCATCGATTGGTTGTACCGGCTTCGTACGGCGAATGTCGAGGAGCGAGCAGCGTTCGTGCGCTGGGTAAAGGGATCGCCTCGACATTTGCGCGAGATACTAGTGGCGACGGCGTGGGACCAGGCACTGCGCAACATCGATCCAGAGCGCCGTATAGATATCAGCGGGCTCCTTGCGCAGTGCGCAAGCAACGTCATACCAGTGCAGCGAAACCGCCTCGCCGGCGCTGATCCGTTCCTCGACGGACCACTGCTCGATGAATTAGCCAACAACCTGGACAAGTCGAGCGACTGCGCCGAGGAGCGAGGGCGTGTGACTCCCATCCGCCGGCTCCTGCGCCGGCTGAAGTCTCCTGAATCCCGGTCAGGTGAGCGACCGTCGTGGAAGATCGCTGCGGCCTTACCGGCCATTGCGCTGGCTACTCTCCTCGTATGGATGCTGAAAGTTGCATGGCTCGCTCCGGTTATCGTTACTGAAGTAAGCGAATGGCGAGAGCGAACCCTCGCCGATGGCAGCGTGGTGCGCCTTGGTCCCCGCACGCGCGTGCACATCGAGTTCGTCGATGACCGTCGGCTCATTCACTTAACGCGCGGTGAAGCAACGTTCAAAGTCGCCAAGGACCCACTGCGGCCATTTGTCGTCGTGACGGAAACGGCAGTCATACGAGCCGTCGGTACTGAGTTCGCGGTCAACCGGCTAAACAGCAAGCTTCTGGTAACTGTTGCTGAAGGTAATGTCATTGTTTCTCAAATCGGTCGTCGAACGCTGTCGAACCGCAGCGCTGTGAACTTGCCTGAACACGACGAGACCGCGACCGTGAATGTCTCCGCAGGCGAGCAGGTCACCGTGTCGGAGGCGCCTCTGCTCATCAGGCATATCGATGTCAAAAGCGAATTGGCGTGGGTAGATGGCTGGTTGATTTTTCGGGATGAGACACTCGCAGAGGCGGTCGATGAGTTCAATCGCCGCAACGACACGCAAATCGTAGTTGCAGATCCGAGCGTCGCCGCCCTTCCGGTGCGGGGTAGGTTCAGGGTGGCTGACTCCGAGTCCTTCGCCAGGTTTCTCGAGACATCCGCGGCGCTTGCGATCGTGAGAGGGACGTCGGGCACGCTGCGTCTGGAGCCGCAGGGCGGACCGTGAAAACGCAGCTCACGTCGTTCGTTCGGAAGTTCGATGCGAGAAGTCGCAACAGACTATTGACGATGTCGCCCTGATTGAAGAGAAACGATCCGGAGTGCAGTCGTGACCAACAACAAGAATGACAAAACGTTGCAGCAGCGGCTGGCGAATTTCAATCTGTCCTCCACCGCCGCTCGCTATGAGCAGCGACTACACCGCTACCTGGTCCGGCGACTCAGAAATCCCGAGGACGTGAATGACCTGGCGCAGGAGGTGTACATGCGGCTGCTGCGGCTGGACGACGCCAAGTCGGTACGCGACCCGCTCGCGTATCTGTATCGCGTCGCTTCCAGCGTCGTCGCGGACTTCTGGACCGGCGCCGGGCGAGAGCAGGTGGAAATCGACAATGATGCGGTCGAGGAGTGGGCCGAGAATCCCGAGTCCGCGTTGCCCGATGATCTCGCTGAGCGCTTGAACCTGCAGCAGCAGCTTGAGCGAGCGATAGCACAACTGCCGCCGACTCAGGCTGCTGTCCTGGTCCTGCACAAGCGGGACGGCCTGTCTTATGAAGAAGTCGCGCGGACTTTGAACCTAAGCGTACACACGGTGGAAAAATACGTGACGCTGGCCAAGGCGCGAATCAGAACTATGACCTGGGAGCGATGAGATCAGAATGGGAGCTCGATCGAGGAGCAATTCCCGGATCTCATAGGGCAGTCAAGCGCAGCACAGCTCCACTCGGTTGGGCTTGCCCAACAATCCAATAATCCAACTCTGTCACCGGCTCTCGCGGGTTGCACCGCAGTGTCATCAACACGCTGTAAGCCCGTGCAACCCCTAAGACATGTCGGCATCGACTGACCTATGCATTCCGCAAGCGCCTATTGATTCCGCGCAGCGCGAGCGCAGCCTCGCCGCGCGATAGAGCGAATGATTCCATCCCACACATCACATAGATATATAGAGAGGTACATATGAGCGAACTGGAACTTTTGGACCTGGGCGATGCGAAGGAAGAGACGCGGCAGTTCATTGCGATTCCCGTCTTCTTCGACAACCTCTTTGGCTTGGGCCTGCATCCGGATCTGTAGATCCGCGTCCGTGAGCGAAGGCCCACGACAATATTGGATACCCTCGCACGTACGCGCGTGCTCGACGGGCGCGGCGACTGTGCTGCTCGATCTCAAGCGCAATCGCTACTTCGGCGTCGGCGCACGGGAAACGCGCGCGCTGCTCGCACTCGCGGGGAACTGGTCCAAAGTCAACGCGCAGACCTCCGGCGCCATCGAACCGATGGCGCCGGAGGAAGCTGCGGAGATTGCCGAGGCCCTGGTGCACGCCGGCCTGCTCAGCCGCGTTGCGGATGGCGACGCTCCCGCCGCCGAAGTGATTGATCTGGACGGCTTGTTAAGGAGCGCCGGGCACGAGCTACAGCGCTGTGCACCGATTCGATTCACTCACGTCGTCAATTTCGTTCGCGCGTGCGTGTGGGCCCGGCGCTCGCTGCGTGCACGATCCCTGTATTCCGTCGTGTGCAAAATCACGCACAGGAAAACCTGCGCGGGCGGCTGCTTCGACGAGCACCGCGCGATCGAACTGGTCACCATCTTCCGGCGCTTGCGGCCGTACACGTTCACGGCGCGCGATCACTGCCTGTTTCACGCGCTGGTGCTCGTCGATTTTTTATCCCGATACGAAGTCTTCCCGATGTGGGTCATCGGCGTGAGGATCCGCCCCTGGGCGGCTCACAGCTGGGTGCAACAGGGCTCTCTGATTCTCGACGGCAATCCCGAACACATCTGCGAGTACACACCGATTCTCGCGGCGTGAACGCGTCGCAAAGAGGGGAGGAATGTTCCGCTACATGGCTATGCTGTGGGATAGCCGCGATCGCACGCAATCGGACGCGGCGCAACTGCTGAACGGTCGCCTGCGCGCCCTCTCACCGCAGTGGCAAGCAGTCCTGAATCGAGAAGGGCTGCGCGTGTTTTGCGCCGACCCTCGACCGGACTCCCTCGCACCGCACGTACTTCCGAACAGCTCGGCGGCGGTGTTGGGAGTTTTATTCGAGCGTCGAGACGATGACAATGACGCTCCCTCGCGCCGGCTCTCAGTGAGCCCTCAGCAGGCCGATGCGATCATCGAGACCCGCGGACGTTGGCTGATCGAGAACTGCTGGGGCAACTACGTCGCCTTCGTCACGGATCCTCGAAGCACGTGCACCTGCGTCATCAAGGATCCCGCCGGCGATCTGCCCTGCTTCCGGACCTCGTTTCGTCAGGTTCATGTGTTCTTTTCATCGATTCGAGACTGCATGGATCTTGGCATGCGGTTCACGATCGATCGCTCCTTTCTGCAGTCACGCGTGCTCGGCAATCACAGCGCATCGGTGCAGGCGTCGCTCAATGAAGTTTGGCAGATCCATCGTGGCGAATGCGTCGAGATCGATCCTGCCGCACCAGCGCAGATCACGAAATCGTTCTATTGGAATCCCTTGAGCTTCTCGGCCGGGGACGATGTCCTCGAGCATCCAGAGCGCGCCATCCGTTCGCTGCGAGCGACCGTGCGCGGCTGCACGAGCAGTTGGGCTGGATGTCACACGAGTGTGCTGCATCGACTTTCAGGCGGACTGGACTCGTCCATCGTCGCTGGTTGCCTGAAAGACGCGCCGACGAACCCTCGCATTGCCTGTTATACCTACTACAACCCCAGGGGCCGCTCGGATGAGCGGCCCTGGGCGCGTTTGGCAGCCCGCCATGTCGGCTGTGAGCATCTCGAATATCCAATCTCACCGGCGGATATCGACCTTCGATCAGTGCTACGCACTCCGCCCTCGGTCGAGCCCGCCTCTGTCATGGGTTGCATCCAGAAGACGACGATCGAGAAATCGCTTGCGGCGGATCGCGGCGCGACAGCGGTTTTCTGCGGCGATGGAGGGGACTCCGGTTTTTGCAGCGACTCCGCTGCTTACGCTGTTCTGGAATATCTTCGGCGTCGCGGGCTCCGCCCGGCCGCCTTTCGTCTCGCCGCGGAAGTCGCCCTGCAAACGGAGCGCTCCGCCTGGACCGTGTTCGAACGCTCGCTGCGCCGATGGCTCCTCGAAAGCGGGACGCAGCCCAGGCGAGAAACGCTTCTCGCCGGATTGCGGCTGGTGCGCCCCGCGCTGCGCGAAACGTTCTTTGCTGATATGGGGCGCCCCCCGCACCCGTGGTTTCGCGGAATCGACCCTGCTCCATGGTCGACGTTCATGCGCATGGGCGCCCTGGTGTGCACGCCGGAATTTTACAACGTCGCGATCGACTCCGATTCAACCTGCCCTGAGATAGTCGCTCCGCTGTACTCACAACCGGCAGTCGAGCTGTTTCTGCGAATCCCGCTATACACGCATTTCGAGCACGGTCGTGACCGAGGTCTTGCGCGGCGCGCATTCGCGAACGAAGCGCCCGAGCCGATTCGCAATCGGCTGTGGAAGGACCGCGCACCCGGGTTCTACGATGAGCTCGCCCAACGCAACCGTGATTTCCTGCGTGAAACGTTCCTCGACGGGGTACTCGTCGCAGAAGGTCTGCTCGATCGCGTCGCGCTCGAGGAAGCGTTCTCAGCCTCGCGCATGACGAGCACAACGCTGGCGGCGGAGACCTTCAGGCATCTGGACCTGGAATTATGGGCGCGTCGATGGTCGGAAGACATCGCGTGCAGGACCGCCGCCTAGAACCTCTTCGACAGCCTGAAATAGCCGAACCGCTGTCGCAGATCGCCTTGTGACAAGTCGTAACCCGTGACTACGTTGGCTTCGGAGAAGCGCGGCTCACTGTCGAAGAGGTTCTGCACCCCGACGGCCGCTCTTATGCCTTGCAGGGACGATCCTGCTACGCCGAGGTCATCCAGATCGACCCACGCCTGCACGTCTGCAAGCGTCTGCGAGGGTACGACTCGATCGCTTCGACTCACTCCCACCGCATCGGTGTATGAAGGAACGTAGCGGGCTGTCGCGGAGACGTTCAGGGCGCCCCGGCTCCATCCGACGCTCGCCACTGCACGCCATCTCGGGATGGTGCCGAGCGGGCTCGCAATGGCGACGCGATTGGCGCGAGGCATCCCGGGAAGGTCGCTGGACTCGAACTCATTCACCCACGTGACGCTTAGATGAGGCGTAAACCGGCCGAAACCCGTATCGATTTCGTACGATGCTTCGAGATCGACGCCGCTGGTTTTGAGCTGCCCGAAATTGCCGCGCGAGCTGTCGACGAGTCTCAATGAACCGGGCAGGCCGGCCGCAACGTCGGCGGACGTCGGCTCGGCGCGCACGATCCTATCGGCGAAGTGCTCCTCATCGGCAAGCAGCACAGCCACGGCCGCTATGGCGATTCGATCATCGATCCTGGTTCGCCAGTACGTGGCGGCGACTCTGAGTGGGCTCAGGGCGTCGGGGGTGAAGACGAAGCCTGCAGTGAAAGATTCTCCCTCGGTCGGGTCAAGCGCCGGGTTGCCGCCGGAGACGACCGTGAAGACGGCAGGTTCATTGTTCCGACGTGGATCCGGGAACTGCGTGGGGATTTCGGCCCTGGGTCCAAAGAGCTCATACAAAGAAGGCGGTCGGAAGCTCGTCCCGTAGGCAGCGCGCACCGCGAGATCGGCCGCGGGGCGCCACACGAAGCCGTACTGTGGATTGATGGCGTCGCCAAAGTCATCGTAGCGATCGAGACGCGCGGCGAGCGTCAGCGACAGCTCGCGGACGCCGGGGAGTCGCGCGGCGCGGGACACTATGGGCAGACGCAGTTCGCCAAAAGCTCCGGAAACGCTTCGGTCGCGCGAGAGTGAGAAGGAGTCTTCAGTAGTCAGTTTCTCCTTGCGCCATTCCGCACCCAGTACGGTTTGTACTTCACCGGCCGGCAGTGCAAACAGGGAGCCACGCACAAAGCCTGATGCCTGCGCGCCACTCGCACGGTAGCGACCGACAACGGGTTCGCCGATGAGCGACGCCAGCAACGCGTGACTGCCGCCCGGTCCGTCCGCGAAGACATTCAGCGCCCGCTCCGGATCATCGGACGCTAGAGCCGCCGCAAGGCGAACCGGGTCCACATTGTTTTGCATTCGCGTGCCTACTGTCTCATCGCTTGCCAGAACGGCAAGCTCCCACTTCCAGGCTCGCCGCTCACTACGTACTCCAACGACCGCACGCGACAACTCACCATGCACGCTCATTTCGCGCGGGCCGACACCGGTCAGCAGATAGTTGACCGCGACCGGGACCTCGAAGGGATTGAACGCGTTCGAAGCAGGCACGATCGCGCCAGCCAGCGCCGTGGGTTCGAATTGCGACACTGTCTTCCTGTCCGTATGAAGCATCTCGCCGAACGCCGCAACGCCGGACGTCAGATGAAGCTCGCCGAAAGCGGCGGCGCTCGCACGCTGCGTCTCTGGAACGACTGACCAGTAGCGAAACAGGCTCTCGAAGTTCCCTTGCTCCGCAGTCGGCCCAAGATCAGCAGAGGTCAGCGCAGCGACGCCGCTGCCTTCCGGTATGGCCGCGAAACGAGACTGCAGACCTGGCAGGTTCGCCGTCGTGAGCGGAGTGACATTACCTGGATTCGCATTCAATGAACGACGATCTGCGCCGCCGAAGCGGCGATAGTCCTGATCGCGCCAGCGATCGCGCTCCTCGCCGAGCAGCAGATCGCGCTCGAAATAGTCCAGCATGAGCGAACCGACAAAGCCTGCATCTGAGTGACCGGCGCTCAATGATGCTCGACGTTCATCGGCGCCGCCCTGCGCCGCCCCGTACCGCAGCTCAAGTACAGGACGGGGAACTTCAGTCTTCAGAATGATATTGACGACGCCGCCCATCGCATCGGCGCCGTAAACGGCTGATGCTGAAGCGGGCAGCACTTCCACACGCTCAACCATCGCAAGCGGGACTGCATTCAAGTCGAACGCATTGACAGCCGCACTCGAGGCGGTGGGAGCGACTCTGCGCCCGTTGATGAGGATAAGCGTCGTATCGACGCCGAGGCCGCGGAGCTCCGCGTACTGCGCTCCGCTGGCGCGATAACCGTCCGAGTGAACGTAAGGCTGCTGCGGCACGTATTTCAGGACCTCCGCAACAGTCGACACACCCAACTGGTCGAGTTTCTCGCGAGTGAAGGTCAACACAGGCGCGGGACCTTCACCCGGATGCCCCAGCCGTGTTCCGGTCACCAGCACGTCTTCGAGTACGCCGCGATCGGGTCCGTGAGCCGACGTTCCGCTTTCGCCGCGAGCGAGCAAATGTTGCTCAGGACCGCGACTCGCCCGCGAATGGGGCTTTTCTTTTTTCTTCTCGGCGACGCTCTCGGGCGCGATGCCGGCGCCGTTGCGCCTGGACGGGTTCGGCCATGGCGCGAACACCGATATCGTTCGTTCGTCCGAGCGCTTGAACACAAGACCCTGCGGCGTAACCAGGATCGTGAGCGCAGCTTCGGCTGTGTATCTGCCCTTGAGAGGTCCTACCAGAATGAACTCCTCGGCGCTGCTCCGCGGCAGATATCCGATGTGCAATCCGGTCTGCTGCGAGAGCGCTTCAATTGCGTCGCGTAAAGGCAAGCGGGCAATGTCCAGCCTGTATTGTGTAGATGAGTCCTGCGCGGTGAGTGGAGGAGCAACACTCATCCATACGCACATAAATATCCAACGAAGAACTTTGGTCATCACAAATCCGTCTGCGTTTGCCTCTCCTACTCGAGGACAGTCGTTTTACCGCGATTCTGCTCGCATCTCTATGGGTTCGTCCCTCTGGGACGTCGCTGGGACCGGCTCGAGCCGCAGCAGTGCGGTCTTCTCGCGGACGATGGCGACAGGCAACGCAGTGGACAGGAATTGGGCGAAGGACTCCGGGTCGGCTGCTCTGAAGACGCCGCGCACCGGTCGACGGCTGAGCGCCGTATCGTGCAGCACCATCTGGATCCGGTTGCGGCGGTTGAACTCCGCTATCGCCTCCGCGATCGTCTCGTTTTCGAAGATGAGCCGTCCGTCGGCCCACGCCAGTTCGCGCTCGACATTCACCTGATGCACCGCGACAGGCCAGGTTTGTGCAACAGAAACCTGCCCACCGGCGGATACAGCGACGCTGCCGAGATCACCCGGATCCTGAATCGCCTGAGCGCTGCGATGTCGCTTGGCGTTGCGAGCGCCCTGCGTGACAGCGACAGCACCCTCACTCACCGTAACGATGACGCGATCCTCGCGATGTGCGACTCCAAATGCCGTGCCGACCGCTCGCACCAGGGCCAGTTCGGTATTGACGGAGAACGGTCGCACGGAATTCCTCGCAACTTCAAAGAGAGCCTCGCCGCTGGCGAGGTGCACAAAACGCTGCGTATCCCCGAATTCGGCCCGCAGCCGCGTTCGCGGCCCAAGTCGCACGACGCTGCCGTCAGCCAACGTGAGCACTCGCCATTCGCCCGCTGCGGTTTCGATCGTGTTATCGAACCACGCCATGTTCGCCATCAGTCCGAGCAGAACCGCGAGTGTGAACGTCGATAGGGCGGCAGCGATTTTCCAACCACGCGCATCTGTTCGCGGCGGCGGACGCTCGACTTTCTCCCGGGGCGAAAGGCCGATAACGTTGGAAGTCGTCTCGGCATTCAGACGAAACGGCTGCAGGTTCGCTTCCTTCAGCATTCCATAGACGCGGCAAAGGCGAAGCATCTCCGCGACATGCGCCGGCGATTCCTTCAGCCACTGCAAGTACTGGTACTGGTCGGCGATGCGAAGATCATCATCGCGCAAACGCACGAACCACTCGGCCGCCTCTTCGCTCATCGCTGCGAGTTTGTTGTTGTCTCGCTGTTCCATCATTGCAACGTCCTCGTGAATAGGCTCGAAACGCTTGCACCGGTGGACTGCGTCTGCCGTCTCGGCGTTACTGCTCGGAGAACCAATACCGATGAGAGACACACCTGGTTCGGTTGTCGCCTATGCAGACCGAGTGAGAGGAGTAGATTAGCCCCATATATAGTTAGTACGTGACGCACGCGTCGGGCCGAATGACGGCGCAGAGATCAGGAATGGACCGAGAGATATACACTCGAATATATACTCGCGCGTCGTCATCGACGGCCGCCGCGCGTATCTCAAATGAACCCCCTGGCAATCTCGGGTCAACCAGCAGTTGTCCCGATTTCCAGACGATGGATTCTGTGCGCAGCGCCGACCCGCCCTGAGCCGATGCCTGCACCACATATGCCTCGTCTTGATGCATCTCGCTCAGGTCATCGAAGTTGATCTGCACGCGATTCTGTGTGTGAGCCTGAGCCGTTAGCGATTCGGGTGCATTGCGCTGGGCGCTTGCGCTGACGCCTGTGCGCTTCGCTTCGGCGCCTGCTTCGCTTCGGCGCCGGGACGGGAAACCGGGATAACTGCGCAAACGGACTAGAAACGCAGTCGTTTCGAGCGGCCCAGAACGCCCGCCAATAGGGGCACATAGATCGCCGAGATATCCCACACACTTTCTGAGTCTGCCGTCTGGTAACTGGAGATCGACGTCAGCGTTGTTGGTCCAAAGTCGTAACTGGCCGTTGCACTTCCGAGCCGAAAGCGCTGATACGATGGTTCGGCAAACGCACGAAATTGCGACAAGCTCCCGTATTGCGGATCTCCCGCCGCGCTGTATTCGACGGTCGATTGTCCGTCCCGCGGGAGACGTTCTGCAGAAAGCCTCCGACTCGGATCGAAAGCGCCTCAGTGGGCATAAACAGGAGATCGATGCGACCTCCATAGATGTCAGAGCGATTCGCGCGCTCGTGGACTAATGCGAGATTGTCGATATAGCCTGCGTCGCGCGAATAGAAGCCGCTCGCACGCATCGCGATCTTGTCGGCTACGATCGGCGCATTGACGACCGCGGCGCCGTTATAGTTGAAGTCTCCCTCGAGAGTATTCGAGACACCGGTCTGAACGTTGACGTCAAAGTCGGTCGCATCGGGACGCTTGCTGACGTACTTGAGAAGGCCGCCCATCGTGCTCGCGCCATACAGTGTGCCCTGCGGCCCGCGCAGTACCTCTATGCGGTCGATGTCGAACAGGCCAACGTCGAGCGCGGCTTGAGCGCCCAAGGCAAACGCACTGCTGGAGCCGTAAGGTACTTCATCGACGTAGACACCGACCGTCGGACCGACGTCGAAGCCGGTGGTCACGCCACGCAGTGTTATCTGCGTACTTGCCGCGCCTGCCGTTTGGAAACTGAGCCCCGGCGCCGCGTTTGCGAAATCCTGGAACTGAAAAGCACCGATCTTGGCCAGATCTCTCGCGGACAAGACCGACACCGACTGCGGCACATCGATCAATCGCTCCTGACGCTTCTGCGCAGTCACCAGAACCGTCTCAATCAAGTCAGATCGTGCACGCTCCAGGCTGTCGATATCACTCGCTCTATTCGTACGCTCCTTCTTTTTCGAGTCAGCCGTCTCCGATGAAGCTGGCGCGTCCTCGAGATGAGCCACGAGAAACCGAGGCTGTCCTGAGCTCTCGATCAGCGCCCGCCCCCTGTTGCCCGCCGACTTTGCAGCTTCCCGCGACGTCACGGTGATCGTGAGCTCGTTCACTCGCTTGAAGGTCATGCCGCTGTCTGCCAGCAGGTGAGCGAGTGCAGCTTCTGCGGTGTAGCGGCCCTGAGGGGGCCGACGATCAGATTTTCTTCGGTGCTGTTGCGAGGAAAGAATCCGATCTGCAAGCCAGTCTGTCTGGAGAATTCTTTGAGCGTGGTCGCCAGAGATTGGCGGGCCAGTTCGAGTCTGAACTCCTGTACGGCAGTGTCCGCCCAGGCAGGAATCATCAAGGCAGCCGCGAGCAGCACGGTCAGCCCGCGAGGAATGCACTTCATACCCCCGTCCCTCTTCCGCTCTTGTTCTAAAAACTACTCGCGAAAAATCGCAATACACTTTGAGAGACCGGTCGAGGAAGTTCGTTGATCCCCTCGTTCGTCTGCGTGGGTGAGAGCGATTCGCGCCTCTGCGCGTTGTGAGCTATGCGTTGACAGCAGGTGGAAGGACTTGGGCGAACGCGATCAATGCAACGAATGAGACGGACGTTTCCGTTGAAGAGGCAATAGCGCAACGCGCGGGCGCTTGCTGCGCCCCGCGCCCCTCACTTGGACGGCGAAGCCATGCGCGGCCTTCCGATGAAGGCCCCAACCGCGCGTTGCGCGGCCTCTCCCTGAGGGAAAGGCGAATGGGAGCGATGGATGCGCGAGCGGCGCCTGAAAGTGACGAAGATCCCCTCACCCGCGCTTTGCGCGGCCTCTCCCCACGGGAGAGGCGAAGACCCCTCACTCGCGCTTTGCGCGGCCTCGCCCCTCGGAGAGGCGAAGACCCCTCACCCGCGCTTTGCGCGGCCTCTCCCCCACGGGAGAGGCGAAGACGAGAAGGCGGCTACGCTTCTTTTTTAGATCGATCCGGATGGAGACGACGCATCGTCGATGCTGGAATCGATTTCGGGCACGAGGCGCAGCATTCCCGAATCGTCGCGCACGAGCGCAATGTCCGGTTCTGCCGCGACCGCTTCGGCGAAGGACTCCGGATCGGCCGCATCGAAGACGCAGCAGACACGTCGCGCTGCAATAGCGGAATCAGCTACCGCCATCTGCAAGCTGTTGCGAAGATTGAATTCGTCGATTGCTTCTGCAACCGTTTCGGTTTCGAAGATCAGCCGTCCTCGCGCCCAGGCAAGTTCGCGTGTCGCGCTCACTTGCTGGACTGCGACCGGTTTACTTCGCGATACATGGACTTGTTGATCCGCCAGCACTGGCACGCTCGGAGCTTCGTCTTCCGCACGCTCCAGGCTGTCGTTGCGAGCGCCTCGTGCAACGGCGACTTCGCCTTCCGCGACCGTGACCACAACTTCTTCGCCAAGCCGCGTGACGCCAAACTCCGTGCCGACGGCTCGTACAACGGCCAGTCCTGCATTCACGATGAAGGGCCGGGCCGGATCCTTGGCGACCTGGAAGACTGCTTCGCCGCGAGGCAGGTCGATGAAGCGTCCCGAGTCCTCGATCCGGATTCGCAACTTCGTATTGGGGCCGACGCGCACCATGCTTCCGTCAGTCAGCTGCAAGTGCCGCCATTCGCTCGCCTGTGTCTCGACATATCGACTGAACCAATCGGCCTGTATCGCAACCGCGAGCAATGTCGCCAATGCGCATGCGGCGACGCCGGCGGCGATTCTCCAGGCGCGCGGACCTGCGCTCGGCTCCGCTGGGTCGCACATCTCTGGTTCGCGCCCGGGCAGCTCGATCACCTTCGACGACGTCTCATGGTGGGACTCGAAGGACTGCAGCTTCGTGTGACGCAGCAGTCCGTAGATGCGGCAGATGCGCAGGACTTCGGCGATGTGGCTGGGCGATTTCTTGAGCCACTGCAGGTACTGCGAGCGGGTGGCGACTTCCACATCGCCATCCTTCAGGCGCACGAACCACTCTGCCGCCTCTTCGCTGATCATTGCCGTTGCAGTGGAGTCGCGTTCGCTCACTGGCGAGTCCTCGTCATTTGTCCAGATCGCTCAAATCATCGAGGTTAAGCTGCAATCGCAACTGGCTGTAGGCGCGCGTGAGATCACGCAGCACGATCCTGTGGGTCAGGCGCAGGCGCTCGGCGATCTGGGAGTACGTCAGACCTTCGCTTACGTGCAGCACCAGCACTTCGCGTTGACGCGGCGGAAGCCCCTCCACTGCCTGACGCACGTGATCCTGCATCAGCCCCCGCGCGACCGTATTTTCGGGTTCATTGGAAGACTCGATCTGCAGGTCTTCCAGCCAGCTGTCATCGTGGGGGCGTCGATGCCGCGCCCGCTCTTGCCATTCATTCGCGACGTTGGCGGCGATGCGAAACAGATAGCCTTGCGGGTTGTCGATCGCAATGTCGTCGCTATAACGCAGCAGGCGTAGAAACACCTCCTGCGCCAGGTCATCGAGGTCGGCCGCCGGCACCGCCGAACGGTTCGAAAGCCATTGCCGTATCGGCCGGCGCCACCTTTGAAACCAGGACGCCAGCCGGTTGTTGCGCTGACTATCCGGGCCATCTGCAGGTTCATGCGCGTCTGTCACGGGTGTTCCCCCCCGATTCTTGTCCAGCCCGCGGTAGTAAGGTCGAGCGATCACGTGCACCCTGCGCCGTCGCCCTTGCGCCCTGGTTCAGGATTCCGCGTCCACAAAAACTCAGGGCGACGGCTACGTTTGTTGTAGGCCCTCCTACTCCCAGACCGGGCAAAACGCCAAGGTCATCTTCCCATTGCCATTGAAAAAACAAGTTAGACGGCCCGCCAGCCTGCCGTGCTGAGCCGAAATCAGCGGGAACCGGACGAAAAGGGCCGGAACAGCAGCTCCTTGCAGATCGTCGGCAGCAACTGCAGCCTTCTGGCGTGGTACTCCCTTATAGCGGTGCGCAGCTCCCCCAGGCTTGTTCTTGTGTACAGGCCGCCGAGCGCGGCAAGTTCTTCTGAAACGTTTCCCACGATCTCGCATTCGATGATTCGCGGCTGGTGCAATCGGTCATTCGCGTTGCGCACGATCTCGACGTATTCGCCGATCCCCGCGCGCGCAACCATGTGCAGAAACAATTCCGCCGTGTATTGCACGAGTTGCTGCGTATTGCCTGCCGTCAGATCGTGCGATACGGCCAATGTCTCCCCCGACCTGCTCACGTCTTTGACCCGAGCTTCGACAGGCCCGTAGCTCAGGGCCGATTCGAGCAGCATCTGGCTGACGCAGTACAGCCCGCGGATTTCCTCCTCCGAGGGAATCTTCGCGAAGAATCCCTTCTTGGGCGCGAACACGATCAGTCGCTCGGCAGCCAATCGAGTCAGGGCTTCGCGCACCGGCGTGGTGCTCACGCCCAGCTCTTCGGCCAGCGCTCCGATCTGCAGCAACTGCCCGGGCGCAAGCGCCCGGGCTAGCAAGCGCGCCTTGATGCGATCGTAGATGCCTTCGACCATATGATCGTCATCGACTCTTCGGCCGCCGTCGGTTTCCAGAGCGAACAGAATGCGTTGCCGCGGAATACTGTGCAGAATCGTGTGCATTCCCGAACTCTTGCTGCATCAAGAATGGCGGACTTCGTTCACGCGCCGCTCGCTGTCCGCCGCAGCGGCGTAGTACGCCTGCAGCTCCAACGCCGTCGCCATGGAAATCGAATCGACCGCCGGCAATGCATGCGATTTCGTTTCGAACAGTACGGCGGGATCCTGGCCCTCATAGTTGCCGAGATTCGGCCGGTGTATGCGGTAGCCGAGCAGATCGCAGATCTCCCTGGGGAAGTGCTTCGCGACCTGCGGCGGATAGGTCAGAAAAGCGTTTTCGTACTGCTTCAGCCAACCCAGGCTGTAGCTCAGGATCAGGCCGGTTCGCGGCAGCGTGCTGCGATTGGCGCCTCCGCAGTGAGTGACCGAGCCCAGGTAGACGAGCGCAGAGCCGCGCGGCATCTCTGCGACGACCGCGGCGGCAGGATCGACCTCACGCGTCAACGGATTGAACTGCGAGCGCGGCCACAGCATCGTCGCGCCATTTTCGGCCGTGAAATCCGACAGCGCCCACATGACATTGACCAGATACTCGGCGCCGTTCTTGACGCAGGGCCACATCTCTTCATCGCGGTGGGGAACCTGTTGCCGCTCACCCGGGTGAATGCGGACTGCCTGCGTCAGATTGAGTTGATGCCAGTCGCAATGCGGCCCAAGCACCGCCTCCATGATCGACAGCATCAGCTCGTGCAGCACCAGCGCGTGGATCGCGGGCGACTTCAGCAACAGCGCACCGAAGCGCGTCGTATTCCAACCGTAGAAATCGCCCCTGCAGCGCGGCGTCGCGGCGAACCAGGGTTCAAGCTCGTTGCTGATGCAATCGACCGTCTCACGGGAGATCAGGCGATCGAAGATGACATAGCCATTCGAGCGCAACAGATCGAGGTGCGAGGAAGGACCGACGATTCTGCATGCGGCCGGCGGACGGTGATCATCGACTCGAAGTGCGTTTTGCATGGAAGGTTCACCCTCAGGCGGCGATCCGGACCGCGGGCGCCGGGAAGCGGGTCACTGGACCTGGGACGCCAAAGCGGCATCGGACGGTCCGCAGCCCCGCCGGCGTAACCGACGCTGCGATAGCTGTAATCTCATCATCGCCGTCGCGCAGAGTCGGACCCAGTGCGCCCGCCTGCCAGCCGCAGTCGAGCATCAGCGGCGCCAACGCCGCGTTCGCGACGAACGTGACACGCTCGACGCCAAAGAGCAGCGCCGTCTCCATCACCGCGCAGGTCATCTCCCAGAGCAGTGCAAGACGTCGGGAACGTCTGGTTACGGCGGGGCTGATGCAGAAGCGGGAAACTTCCCAGATGGACGGTCCGCGCGGCACATCGCCGCTGCAGGACGCGACGAACAGATCGCTCATCAAGTGCGGTCTGATGGTCGGCAGCAATCGCACCGATGCGAGGACTTCATCGCGACACGCATCGCTTTTCGATAGCAGATAGATCGCTTCATCGCCGTCATACTGATCGATTTCCATGTCGCCCACGACCGGGACATTCCAGCCCGCAACGTCCACGAACACCACCTTGCGCTGACGATGCATCTGGGCGAGATCCGTCTCGAACATCCAACGATTCCCGGCATTGATGAGGTAGACCACTGGCAATCTCCATAGCGCGATTGCCAGCAAGACTGACGTAGTTCCGTTACGAGGTGAATTGAGCCGATCAGCTCAGTCGGTCTTGTGAGGGTTTTTCTCCCGTCAGCAGGTCGTTGAAGAGCTCCTTTTCAACAGCCTGCTAAACCGGGCTACGGATGGCCCGGCCCAAGTACATTAAAGGTGGATGCACTTCTCAAGAGCTTCGGGAGCGCGGCGAAGATCACGCCCAGTGTCTTCACAGGACTTGGGCAAGCGGCGTTGAAAAGTCCATGGAAGGACTTTTTCAAAAACCTGTCAGACGCGCCCGCTTGTCGTGCGAGCTCTGATGTCTTCGAATCGCTCACGGCTTTCCAGTCGAATGACGTCGCCGAACGAAATCTGTCGGCTCGCCAGCGCCTGGACGATTGCCTGGACGCGCGTGGCTACCTTGAGACGACGCTTTGCGCTTTCGATGTGGTTGTGGACCGTGCGCTCGCTCAGACCAAGGA
>JBOHZJ010000173.1:0-13211 GCA_050738395.1 Steroidobacter sp. | reverse complement strand
GATCGCCCTGCATCGCATTCGCGGTCATCGCGATGATCGGCGTACGAGTGCGGCCGGCTGCATGCTCGAACTCGCGAATGCCGCGCGTGGCCTGATACCCGTCCATGACCGGCATCTGGCAATCCATGAGCACCAGATCGTATGGTTGCGTGCGCACCCGTTCCAGGCTCTGCAGGCCGTCGGACGCAATCTGCGGCGTGATTCCGAAGGTCGCGAGCAGGCGAGTCGCCACTTGCTGATTGACGATATTGTCCTCGACCAGCAGCACGCGGGCGTCGAACTTCGGGCGCGCCAGGCGGGTGGAGGGAACGATTCGTTCCCAGCTCGATGACAAGCCGGTGGCCATTGCGATGGCGCCGTGGATCTGCCCGCGTCGCAACGGCTTGTTGAGCCATGCGGCGACGCCAAGCGTGTCTGCACCCGGCGCACGGTCGCCAAGCGAGCTCAGCACCAGACAGTGAGTGCGCGCGATTCGCGGGTCGGCGCGCATGCGCCGCACGAACTCCAGTCCGTCCGCGTCGGGCATGTGATAGTCGAGCAGCACCAGGTCGAACGGCGCGCTGGCCGCCGCCGCGGCGAGCGCAACTTCCAGGCCTTCGCGCACGGACTCGCTGCTCGCGCTCTGTACATTCCATTCCTTGAGGTAGTGTTCGAGCACGCGGCGATTAGTCGCATTGTCATCGACGATCAGCACCTTCAGGCCGCTCAGATCGGCGCGCTTCTTCTCCGATCCCGCATCGCTGACCGCGAGCGGCAATGTCACGGTGAACGTCGAGCCTTTGCCCGGCTCGCTCACGACGGCGATCGATCCGCCCATCGCATCGATCAGGCGTTTGGAGATTGCGAGTCCGAGTCCGGTGCCGCCGAAGCGTCGCGTGGTGGAGCTGTCGGCCTGTGAAAAGGACTGGAAGAGATTGCCGACGGCGGCCGAGGACATGCCGATGCCGGTATCGGCAATGATGATCTCGATGCCTGCGGCGCCCCCGGTCTCGCGTCCGCGCAGTGTGAGGCAAACATCGCCGCGCTCGGTGAACTTGATCGCGTTGCCGAGAAGGTTCGCGAGAATCTGCCGCAGTCGCGTCGGGTCCCCGCGCACAACGGCCGGCATGCTGCTCTCTACAAGGCAGGTGACTTCCACGTCCTTGCCTTGCGCCTGCCGTGCGAACAGGGTTGCGACTTCTTCCGCCATGGAGGCGAGCTCGACGTCAATATGTTCGAGCGTGAGCTTGCCGGCGTCGATCTTGGAGAAATCGAGCACATCGTTGATGACGCCCAGCAGCGCTTCCGCTGAGTTGCGCGCTGTTTCCAGCATGCTGCGGCGTTGTGGATCGAGCTGTTCAGGCTCCATGAGATCGAGCATTCCGATGACGCCGTTCATCGGGGTGCGAATCTCGTGGCTCATGTTGGCCAGGAACTCCGCCTTGGCGCGCGCAGCGGCCTGCGCATCCCTGAGTGCGGCCGCAAGCTCCGCCGTACGGCTCTCGACCTTCTCTTCGAGTTCGAGCTGGTTGGTCCGCAGTTCGCCCGCCTGGGTCTCAATCTGCGCAAGCATGTCGTTGAACTCGCCGACAAGCTGGCCCACTTCGTCCTGGCTGCGGGCAGTCACGCGCAAACTGTAGTCGCGCGACTTCGACACCGCCGAGGCGGTGCGCGCAAGGGCGAGAATCGGCGTGGAGATGATGCGTTGCAGGCGCGAGGCCGCCAGCAACGCAGCAAGCAGCGAAGCGATCGCGGCGACGGTCAGAACGGACATGATCTTGACCAGCATGGCGCCGAGTTCGGCGGTGGTGGCCCAGAGGCGCACCTCGCCGATGCGTTCGTCCAGCACGATGTCCGTGGAGGTGTGCACGACCCCGTCAAGCTCGCGCACCATGTCGAGTGTTTGTGAGCCGAATTCATGTGCTATGAATCGTGATCCGTCGGCACGCACGATCTCCGCGGCCAGAATGGCGGAGTCGCCCGCCAGAGCCTCGATCGTGCTCTGGGCGGCTTCCACGTCGTCGAACGTCAATGCGGCGGCGCTGCTGATCGCCATGATCTTCGCCTGAGTCTCCAGACGATGCCTGAGTGCGTTCGCACTGCCGGCGTACGCGTAATAGACCAGCACAGCGCCGCAGATCAGGAGCGCTACCGCGGTGACGATGCCCGCCAGCAGCATCAGTTTGCCGCGGATCGGCAGGCGACTGAGTCGCTGCATCATGGCGCGCTCTCCTGCTCGACGCTCGAGGCGAGCTTGAGGAGGTTGGAGCTGATGCGCAGCCCAGCGCGTTTCGCGTTCTCGACATTCACGACGAAGCGCAACTTGTTCTGGTCGGTGAACAGTCGGATCACGCCGCCGCTGCGTGTGAAATCGCGCGCGTCGCTTACAGTGAGTGCAGTCGCGCGTGCGCTTTGCAGCAAGGCTGAGTTCGTATGCGATGCGTTCTCATCGAAGTAGATGACGGCGCATGGTTCACCTTGAGCGCCATCGATGAGCGTACGCACGACCACGCGCCGATCGCCCACACGCTTATCCGCCGTGGTCGTTTCGAGCGAATCGTGCACACCCTGCGCGCCGACGAAGCAGATCTCGATCGTGTCGCTCGCTGCGCTTGCCGGCCACTCCACGAATTTCATGAAGTTGAAGAGATACGCAG
Source organism: Steroidobacter sp. (assembly GCA_050738395.1). GTDB lineage: Bacteria > Pseudomonadota > Gammaproteobacteria > Steroidobacterales > Steroidobacteraceae > Steroidobacter. The sequence continues at coordinate 10,575 of JBOHZJ010000173.1, read as the reverse complement.
CCTTGAGCTGATTTTCGCGCTTTGCCGCCACATCATCGGCGATGCTGGCAGATGCAGCACCGACTGCGCCGAGCAGCAGCAGCCCCGCCCGGACTCCTTGTGTTGCGAATCCCACTTACGCAGCCTCGATCAAGGCGCCGGTCGCCAGATAAAGCTCGCCAGGACCGTGCGGCCGAAGCTCGCCCCGTTCGCCACTGCAATCTCGTCGTAGAATTCCAGATGGTCTTCGTCAAACAGATTGTCGATGGAGAACGAAAGCTCGATATCTCTGACGGGTCGCCAGCCGATGCGCGCGCCGAGCGAGGCATAGCCATCGATGTCGAAGCCCGGCAGAGCAGAAACCGAGCGCCACGACAGATCAAGTTCGAGGTCTCGCGGCAGATCCATGCGTGCACGCAGCGCAAACAAGCGCCTTGGATCCGCAGCGCCGAACGATGAGCCGGTCGTCGCATCCACGTAGGCGTTGCCGGAGTCATGCCACACGCCGTGCGCTTCGAAGCGTAGCCAATCGCGTGCGACCCACTGTGTAGTCAGCTCCGCTCCCTGCACACGCGAGTCGATTGCGTTCGCGTAGGCGATTGGCAACGTGACACGCGGAGGAGGGCCGGGCTCAACGAGCGGGGAACCCGGGCGCAATGTGATCAGCCGATTGTATTGATTGTGAAAAACCGCCAGATCGATCGCAATGGTCTTCCGCGGACGCCAGCGCCAACCGAGCTCGTAGGCGCGAAGATCCTCGGCCTCGAGACGCTCATCCCCGAGCAGACGAAGGCTGAAATCGGTCGGTCCGGGCGATCCCAGATCCATGCTCGAATGCAGCTCGATCCGGGACGGCGTGCGCGTCGCGCGAGATGCAGCTGCCCAGAGCGTGTGATTCGCGTCCACGCGCCACAACCCGCGCACTGTCGGCTGGAAGGCGAGGCCCGTGAACCTCAGTCCCTCGACTTTCGCGCCGATGATCAGGCGGACTGCGTCTTCAAGGAAGTGCACCTCATCCTGTCCGTACACGCTCCACTGATCGCGAGTGAGCCGCGGTCTTGAGAGTGCAACGCTGGCCTGCGCGTCGCGCAACTCATCGGTGTCGCTACGCATACCGATGCCTGCGGTGAAGACATGACGACCGATGCGCTCCGCATTGAACTGCGCGTCAAGGCCAAGGCCGGTTTCATCCCACTCTCCGGGAAACCCGCGATCGATCCAGCGATAGTACGCGCGCAGATCCAGCTCGCCCGGCGTCGTGACATGCCGCCAGCTTGCGAGCACGCCGCCAGATTGCGACTCGGTGGGCAGTTCGACGTACGAAGCGGGAGCAACGTCCCCGAAATCGCTCTCAGTGACATCGGCCTGCAACGTCAGCATTCCACTCGCGGTTTCCCGATCGAGCCGCCATCCGGCCTGCGTGCTTCGCCACGGTGAGCCGCTGGCGTGCGGCGCCCCTACGCCGCTGTGGGACGCGTAGACGCGATAATCGACGAAGTCGGCCAGATTACCGCCCAGCCGAACGGCGCCGAGGTGATTTTCATCGGATCCGGCGCTCGCGCTGACGTGCAATCCCTCTGCGTTGGCGGCAGTTCGGGTGATGATGTTGATGACGCCGTTGACGGCGTTGATGCCCCATAGCGCGCCGCCAGGGCCTCGGACGACTTCGATGCGCTCGATGTCGTGCAGAAAGACCGGCTGTTCCTCCCACATCACGCCTGAGAACGTTGAGGTATAGATGCTGCGGCCGTCGACCAGGACGAGCAGTTTGTTGGCGAAGCGACTGTTGAGGCCGCGCGCGGTCACAGCCCAGCTGCGTGTGTTGATGCGCGCGACCTGCAGGCCCGGCGCCATACGCAATACCTCCGGAATTGTGGTCGCGCCGCTGCGGCGGATGTCTTCTCGCGTGATCACGAACACCGCGGCTGCGGCGTCGGAAGTCGACTGAGCCCTTCTCGACGCGGACGTCACAGTCACGTCCATGCTCATGAGCGTCGCGAGATCGAGATCCATCAGATCTTCGTCGCCAGCGCGCGCCGCGGAGGCGAACACCAGAATCGGGATCAGGACGAGAAGAAGTGGACGCTGAATATTCATTGATTCCGTGCCGACGCAGGTCGTTCGGCGCAGAACGTTGTACCTATCTAGTCCTTGATCTGAGGTCGCGCTGAGGGAAACCCCTCAGGCGATGCGGACCCTCGCCCGTCTGCGCTTGTTATTGAAATCGACGCGCAGCGGGAGATCTTGAGGCTGGCTTGTGACGCACTGCCAAAAGTGTGCGCCGCACATCAATTGGGCGCCGCGCGCGGACGCGCGCCAGGCTGATCAAGCGTTTGCTCATCAGCAGCGTAATCGCGTCCGCAGCTTCGATCAGCCTTGAGCGAAGAGGAGACGCTGGCAGCGCGCTCTTCGGGCGACTGGAAGGGCAGGTCGCCAACGACCGCCCTCGCGTCAGTTGTGTTTGATCAGCTTTCCGTCCACGGCGCCGGTCAGGTCGTTGTAGAGGGTTTCGATGAAGAGATCGGTGGATATGAACTGCCCGGACAGATTCTTCCAGGGCTCGAGCACCCTTTCCTGCTGCAGCTGCGCGAGCGTCTTGCCGGCCTGCACGCCTTTTTCGACTACGCTGCGCGTCTCCTTGAGCATCTTGACGTAGCGACGAACGTCATCGAGCGTCGAGACCGGACCATGGCCAGGAATTACTTTCGCATCAGCAGGGAGTTGGCCCAATGCGACTTCGAGGCCGGCGATCATTCCATTCACACTGCCGCCGCCCATGAGATCGATAAACGGGAAGCCGTAGGTGACGAAATTGTCGCCCATGTGCACCACGTTCGATTTCGGAAAGAACACGAGGCTGTCGCCGTCGGTGTGGCCGTGCGGTGTGTGCAGCGCGCGGATGTCTTCGCCGTTCAGATGCACCGTCACGTCGTGCTGGAAGGTAATGACCGGCAGAGCCTCCTGCGGGTCCGCCGGCTGATCCATTTTCATGGCGCCGCCGTTGCCTAAGACGGCGCCGCTGGCCAGGCGCTTGCGCACGTTTTCATGCGCGATGATGGTCGCCTCCTTGTGCAGAGGAACGTTGCCGCCGGTGTGATCGAAGTGATGGTGAGTGTTGATGATGAAGCGCAGGGGTTGGTCCGTGAGCCCCCTGAGGGCCGCGCGGATCTTGTCGGCGAGCGGCGCGAACTGGTCATCGACGATCACGACGCCGTCCTCGCCGACAGACGCGGCGATGTTCCCGCCCGCGCCCTCGAGCATGTAGACGCTCCCGGCCACCTTCGTCGCCTTGATCTCGACCTTGCTGAGATCTTGCTGCTGGGCTGGCGCTGCGCCGCTACAGAAGGCGGCCGAGATGAGTGACAAGCGAATCGCGTTGTTCATGTTGTTCCCGTTGTCCGTTTCGCGTTGTGAGTTGTGCGCAGAAAGCACACAGCGTGCCACTCTTGCGCACAACGCTCAACTGACAGCCCGCAACGAGGTTCAGATCACGCCCACGTACTGCGCTTCGGCCGCGACTTTATCCATGCGCCCATGGCCAGCCCGATGAGCACGAGGACGCCGCCGGCCAGAAACCATTTGAGCATCACGTTGCGTTCGAGCTGGCGAACGCGCTCCGTGAGTTGCGTCACCTGAGCGCTCATCGATTGGTTAGCCGCCTTGAGCTGTTTGTTCTCTTCGTAGTGCGCGATGGAGGTCGCGGAAACGCGGCGGATCTCGGCGAGTTCCGCCTGCAGTTTTTCGGTTTCCTTGGTGAGCCTGCTCGCACGGTTTTCGATCTGACTGCGGTCGCCACGCACTTCCTGGTAGTTCTCGCGCAACGACTTGAGCTGCTTCTCGAGCGATTCGACGCGGCGATTCGCAGCAGCCAGGCGATCCTTGGCGACTGGCTGATCGACCAGATACTGCGTCGGCACCCAGCCCTCGGTTCCGTTCGGCGTGCGTACCTGAGTGAAGCCGGCGGCGCGATCCTCGCTTACAACCTCCAGCGCCATGCCGCTCGGCAGGCCGGCATGCAGAATCTTGTGGCCGTTGGAAGGTCCGCGCCGCAAGGGCACGGTCAACTGATCCGATATATAAAGCGTGGCGGCGCTAACCGACAGCGCAATGAACAGCAGCGGCAACGCCAGCACGATCTTTCGCATCAGCACATTCCAATGGTTCGCCCGGGGCGGCTGACTATAGCGAAGTCCTCGATCCAGCAGGGATTCGCTAAACGCGACATTGCTGACGGCGACCACCCCCGAAGGGCGGAAACGCGTCAGCGCCCTGGACTAGTCACCGGTCACTTCTTTCATATTAGTGTTCCCAGTTGGTCGGCACGCCAGCTTCGCGCATGGCGGCGTCGAGTCGCAGACAGACGGCGCGCGCGCCCGGTTCTGCGCGCAGACTTCGTGCGAGCGAGTTCAGGTACGTGGACAGCGTCTGCACGTTTGGATTCGCCGCATCCAGTTCTGCTTCCGCGGGCTCAATCACGCCCGCGATGTCATCAAGATCGCAGCCGTCGAGAGGGGAGTTCTGCGCCACATCGCGCGCGGCCGACAGCGCCTGGCGTATGCCTTCGATTGCGTTGCGCTCCATGTCGGTCTCCTCGATGTCGCCGCACAAAAAGTGAAGCCCCGTCGTCGAGGCGGGGCTTCGGTTGGAGGCACTCGATTATCCACCGATGCTAGTCCAGAGGAGATCTCCGACTTTCAGATCAACGATACGATCGAGTCCATCCGGAGGTAGTACGCCTCGCGACCAGCAGCGGTTCCGCGCGAAACCAATTTCGCGCGAGTAAGTAAATCTTACTTCGAGCGGTGAGCAGCGCTGGCGCTCGTCGCAATCGACGCGGGCGCCGCGCCTGGCTTACCGACCTCTTCGTCCAGGTAGCGGAAGCGCACAAAGCCAATGCCCATTTCTTCGAACGTCTGGTCGCCCCATCTGACGGCGGCGGTTGGATCGGGATTGGCCGCATTCTGCGTCGAGTTATCCCAGGCGAAGGTCCAGATGAGCTTCGATCCCGACGGTATTTTTTTCGGCTCCTGGTATGAGTACACCGTCTGCCAGTTGAAGTCGTACTTCGGCACGTTCAGCAGCACTTCTTCGCGACCGTCGGGATACACCGCCGTCATCGTGCCGGCCCGGCCTCGCAGATGGGAGTGCGGCATGATGTTGTAGACGAGCATGTCGCGGCTGATCTGCCGGGTTACGGTCGTCGTATGACTCTTCGCGCCCGGCGGAATCGTGAAGCGAAAATCGACCAGCGCAGTCAGATGCAGTGGGTGCTTCGGCGGGTCCGTCGCTTCGCGAAAATGAAATCCAACCTTGCTGTGGTCTGTGACGGCCTTGCCGTTCGGCGTGTAGTGCATCTGTAACACGAAATCCGCGTCCTTCGGAAACAGCACGCCAGTGTTGTCCGGGTACACGATCGGCGACATACCGGGAGCGAAACCCGCGAGGTTGCCGCCGCTGCGCTCTCCGGTTGAGCCGGCCACGACAGGATCGTTAGCGATGATGTGGTGAACCGCTTGCTTCGCGCCGGGATGGATTTCCACCGCTGTAATCCACACATCGCGCCCGAGCGGATTCTTGACGCGCGGATACTGGTATTCGATAACGCCGCTCGCCGGAATGTCGTATGCCGGAATCTCCACGACCAGATCCGGCTTGCCAAGCTTCCACTCCGCTGTGTTCGGCTTGACGGTCAGCAGCGGATCGGCGCCTGCGCCGCGAGGCGCACCTGCCTCGATCCAGTGCACGAGCGATTTGCGCTGTTCGTTCGTCAGCGCGCGTACGCCCTCGAACGAACCATAGTGCGGATCGGCGTGCCATGGCGGCATGCGCTGGGTGCGCACTACTTCGCGAATCATGGGCGCGAAGCCTTTCACCATGTCGTAACTCGTCATCGCCCAGGGCCCGACGCCGCCCACCTGATGACAGGCTACGCACTTGTCCACGAGGAGCGGCGCGATCTCTTTCGAATAAGAGATCTGCGCGTGCGACTGCTTGCGGCCGCGCTCCGGGAAGTTCACCAGACAGCCGACACCCTCGGCCTGCGCCACCTTGACAGGCAGACCGGCAAGCACGTTGTCGAGCGCATCGCTGAGATAGTGCTTCGTCGCGGGACGCTGCGCTTCATATGAGAGCCGATCATCGAGCGGACCGCGATAGACGAGTTTCCAGCCCCTGGGATCGATCACGAAGATTTCGGAGGTGCGCACCACGCCCAGCGATTCGCCGATCAACTGCGCTTCATCGAGCAGGATGGGAAAGTCGATGCCGAACTCCTGCGCCTCTTTGGCGACTGCGTCGCGGTTATCCTGCAGGTTCGAGTTCAGCAACAGAAACTCGACGCCTTGCGGCTGATACTTCGCGCGCACTTCCCTCAGGCTGGGCAGCGCGTGACGCACGATCGGGCAACCATTGCCCTGAATCATGAGTACGACGGCCTTCATATCGGAGAGGTAGTACAGCTCGTGCGACTTGCCGGTGTGATCCAGCAAGCGGAAGTTGTCCACGACTGCACCCGGCGCAAGGGCGAATACAGGGCTGGCCAGCCACAGCGCAGGCAGCAACGTCATCAAGCGCAGAACCGTCTTCATGCAAGTCTCCCATCCCAGTCCATCAAGCTGAATCGAGCGCGGGCCGGTGGGGCGCCGGGCACAAGTTCAAGGCGCAGAATAGCCGCTTCAATTCCTTATCTACAGTGATGTCAGCGGGTTGTTCCGCCAATGAGAGCGGCTTCACGCAAAGATTTGTAATCGAATCGGAGGAGTTGGTTCACGGACGCCGGCGGGACTTTGCGATGCAACAACGCAGAAGACTCGGACAGATTCGATGGCCATAAAACGAGTGATAAAGGACTCATCGAGGTAAGGATTAACTTCCGATCATCTTGTATCTCTTTTTTGGGGCTGCTCATCAATCTCCGATCAAAAATTTCCTCTTCTCCGCTGATAGACTCTGCGCCCCCCGACGCACGATCCTTTCCATGCCGACACTCTTTCCTTCTGCTTTTCGCGCACATCCCTGGCACGGCGTCGAACTCGGCCCCGAAGCGCCGAAAGCCGTGACCGCCTATATCGAGATCGTTCCGACCGATACCGTCAAATACGAAATCGACAAGGTGACTGGCCTGCTCAAGGTGGATCGTCCGCAGCGATTTTCCAACGTGTGCCCGTCGCTCTATGGGTTCCTGCCTCGCACTTTATGCGCCGAGCGCGTCGCCGAGTACTGTGAAGAGCGCACCGGTCGATCAGGCATCGTGGGCGACGGCGATCCGATGGATATCTGCGTGCTCACGGAAAAATCCATCGGCCACGGCGATCTGCTCGTGCAGGCGACGCCGATCGGCGGTCTTCGCATGATCGATGAGAAAGAAGCCGACGACAAAATCATCGCCGTGATGCGGGACGACGCACTGTACGGACATCTCACCGATATCGCGCAATGCCCGGCTTCAGTTATCGAACGGCTGCGTCACTACTTTCTGACGTATAAACACGCGCCCGGCTCGCCCGAGCATCATGTCGAGATCACCCATGTGTACGGCCGCGAAGAAGCCTATGAAGCGATCCGCCGCAGCCAGGCGGACTATGTGGCGGCGTTCATGGGAGCAGGGATGTTGAAGTAGCGACCAGCGACTAGCCGGAAAAAACCGAGATTCTGCGCGTCAGCGCATTCTCGGACAATTCCCGCGCGCAGCGTCTCTGGCTGATCGCTAATCGCTAGTCGCTTCCTGGCTTCTCACCACGACGGCCAGTAGTACAACTCGATCAGATGTCCGTCCGGATCGCGGAAATACAGCGATTCAAATTCCTCGTGTGTCGTGCGCTCGTAGCGTATCTGGTGCTGGTCCAGACGTTGGGCCGCGGCGTCCAGTGAAGCGGGCGTATTGCCGACGATGAATGCGATGTGATGCACACCGAGGGTGCGCTCATCCGGCGCCGGTGCGTCTGCGCCGACGGCTCGCACCAGAAAACGATTCGCTTCGCCGACCTGGAAGCCGAGCTCGCGATCTGCTTCCCATCGCACGGCGACTGGCATGTTGAGCACGCCCGAATAGAAGCGCTCGCTCACGTCGAGATCGCGCACCTTGATTGCGGCGTGGCCGAGGCCTGTGATGTTCATGTGCGTCTCCTTGCAGCGGGTTCTTTCGCTATCATCCTGCGAATCCATGCCAGCGTATGGCATGTTTTGCGAGTGAAATACCGACCCGAGATGCGGGTTGCAGGGTACTGGGTACTGGGCGCTGGCCAGCAGCGGATGACCGCATCGCGGCTCCAGTCGCGGCAGCGAGTCTGCTCTGGCCAGAGCCCAGCCCCCCGAGCCCAATACCCAGCGTCTCGCACCAGGACCCAATAGTCAGCGGATTCAAAAAATGCGCGCCGAACGACTGATCTCCCTGTTGATGGCCCTGCAGCGCGGGAACGCGCTCACAGCGGGCGATCTCGCGCAGCGGCTGGGCGTCTCCATCCGGACCATTTTCCGCGATGTCGATGCGCTTTCCACGATGGGAGTCCCCGTGTATACCGAGTCCGGCCGCGGCGGCGGGATTCGTCTGGTCGAGGGCTTCAGCTCGGATCTCACCGGTTTGTCGTCCGGCGAAGCCGAAGCGCTCGCGTTGATTGCGAGCCCGGCGACCATGGGCGTGCAGGAATTGGCGACTCCGTCGCGAACCGCCCTCGACAAGCTCGCGGCCGCCGTGCCGACGATGCATCAATTGCGTGCACAACACGCTCGCGGTCGCCTGCTGTTCGACACCAAGCCGTGGTTCCGATCAGTTGCAGCGTCTCCATACCTCGATGAACTGCGCGCATGCATCTGGAAAAACGAATGCGTCGAGATCAACTATCAGCGCAGCAACGGCGAGTTTCGCGACTACCGCGTCGAACCCTATGCGCTCGTGGTCAAGATCGACACGTGGTATCTGATCGGGCGCGTGAAACGCGAGTGGCGCGTATTCCGGATTTCGCGGCTGCAGACGCTCAAATCGACCGGCGAAGCTTTCAAGCGCGACGCTGACTTTGACTTGCAGAAATTCTGGAGCGTCTGGTGCGAGCGGTTTGAAAACAGCCCGCCGAATACCTTTCAGGTGGAAGTGTGCATCTCAGCGCGAGGCCGGCGCCGGCTGCTCGAGTGCTTCGGCGGCTGGATGCGGGCGCGACTCCAACCGCTGGGCGAACAATTCCGCGGGCGCAAGCCGGTCACGCTCGATTTCGATCGCGAAGACATCGCGCTACGTGTGCTGTTCGATCTCGGCGACGAAGCGCAGATCGTGAGTCCACGCGCGTTGCGCCGAAAGCTTCACGCGCAAGCGAAGCGGGTGATTGCGGCGACTGGCTGATCGGACAGGCGAAGCGCATCGCGAAGGTCAGCCTCGACACTCACGCTTTTTGACCGGCGTCCTGCCGTAATTCGCCGATGCGCCGGTACGCATGCAGCGTCCGCGGTTCTACACTTGCCGAACTGAATCAACTCCAGGAATTCGACATGACCGCACTCGTCACACTGCGCAACGTCACGAAAAGCTATGTCCGCGGCAAGCAGAAGGTCGAAGTGCTGCATGGCGTGGATCTGGAAATCAGATCCGGCGAGTTTCTGGCGCTGATGGGGCCGTCAGGCTCCGGCAAGACGACAATGTTGAATCTGATCGCGGGGCTCGATCAACCGACGTCAGGCGAAGTCGCGGTTGCAGGCGATCGCATCGATCGTCTGTCGCGGGGCGCGCTGGCCAACTGGCGTGCGCGACACATCGGCTTCATCTTCCAGTTCTACAACCTCTTGCCCGTGCTCACGGCTGAAGCGAACGTGGAAGCGCCATTGCTGCTCACGAATCTGTCGAAAGCCGAGCGGCGCCAGCGGGTGCAGACAGCGCTGCAGCTCGTCGGCCTCGCCGATCGCGCCAGGCACAAACCGAACGAATTGTCGGGCGGTCAGCAGCAGCGCGTGGCGATCGCGCGCGCGGTGGTCGCGGACCCGACGTTGCTGGTGTGCGATGAGCCCACCGGCGATCTCGATCGGCAGAGCGCCGAGGAGATCATGAATCTGCTGCAGGCGCTGAATCGCTCGCAAGGCAAGACGATCGTCATGGTGACGCACGACCCCAGAGCCGCCGAGTACGCCTCGCGCGAACTGCATCTCGATAAGGGCAAGCTCACGAACGACGCAGCGAGGCGAGCGGCGTGAAGTTCTTTCCCCTCATCTGGGCGGGACTGTGGCGCAAGCGTACGCGCACGATCTTCACGATGCTGTCGATCGTCGTGGCGTTTCTGCTGTTTGGCCTATTGCAGGGAATCAATCAGGGTTTCAACACGGTCGTGTCGAATCTGAATGTCGATCGCCTGTACGTGTCCGCGAAGACCAACATGACCGACGGCCTGCCGATCGCGCACTTGAACCGGATCAAGTCCGTTCCGGGCGTGCGCGCGGTATCGCACTGGACTTATTTCGGCGGCTACTACCAGGACGCGCGCAAACCGATTCCGGCGTTCTCGACCGACGCCGAAGCGCTGTTCAAGATCTATCGCGAGCTCAAGATCAAACCGGAGTACATCGAGGCCATGAAGCAGACGCGCACAGGCGTCCTGATCAGCGAGGCCCTCGCCAGGC
>JBOHZJ010000172.1:0-28394 GCA_050738395.1 Steroidobacter sp. | reverse complement strand
GGTCTAATCAACCTGTGTCTGAACTCGGGAGTTTCCCGCAGAAGAATGCGCGCGATCGGGATCAGAGAGATCGGTCGATCAATTGCGAATCTCTCGAGAAGCCAATTGCACAGAGTTATTGATTGCGGCGCGGCGGCAACCGCGCAGTTGTAAACCAATGCGGAGCCTCATATGACCGGAGTCAGCGCCGTCGTTCTCATCAAGGCGGAAACCAGCCTCATCAACGAACTCGCCGAGCAGCTCGCCGAGCTACCGGGCGTCGCCGAAGTGTTCTCAGTCGCCGGATCCTACGATCTGGTTGCGCTGGTGCGCGTACGCGAAAACGAGGAGCTCGCGGAAGTAATCAGCAATCGCATGCGCAAGCTCAAGGGAATCCTTGAAACGCAGACAATGATTGCATTCCGGGTCTATACGAAGGCCGAGCTGGCGACCGGGTTCGATATGGACTGAGACGGTCGGGGGTCAGTTTCGGAGGAAGAAGCTCGCCCAACGCGCGTGTATTGCACGCCTTCAGCATTATCGACTGCGCATAATGCATATTAAGTTAAATAAGAGATGTATTTAGTGTTTGATTAATGGCTTCGTTGCTGCTCAGAGCCAGGTCGTCATTCCCTCATCCCGCGCTGACACCTGCGATCCCGGGGTCACGATCGTCCCCAGGTACAAGAACGCCACGATCTGGTGATCGTCGGGTGAAAGACCCAGGCTCGCTTTGACGTTGGCATCGTACGCCGCGGCGCCTGTCTTCCACATGGCGCCGTAGCCCAGTGCGTGTGCGGCGAGAAGCATGTTCTGAACGCCCGCACTCACGGCGGCGACCTGTTCAACGTCAGGAATTTTTCCTTTGGTGATCTTTGCGGCGACAGCGATGATCGTCGGCGCTCGCATCGGCTTGGCGCGTTCAGCGTTCAACTGTTCGGGCGTCGCCTGCGGCATCTTTGCCTGAAGCATTCTGGCCATCTCATCACCGAGCTTTTGAATCGCTGCGCCCTCCAGCACGACGAACCGCCATGGGCGCAGTCGTCCATGATCGGGTGCACGGGTGGCGGCGTGAATCATCTGCTCGATGTGTTCCCGCGACGGACCGGGCGCGCTCAGTTTCAGCGCGGAGGTGCGTGATTCGATGCCAGCGAATAGATCCATCGTTAGATCTCTCGCACCTGCATCGCCAGATGCAGCCGATCACCGCGCGGCGTGCACATCGATATATCGACGCCGCTGCCAACAGGCCAGGTGCGGGCGAGCGCCTGCGATGGAATGTAGACCGGCAGCTTGAACTGCGTATCGATCTGCATTCGAGCGGTCGGCAACTGCGGCGCGGCGGCTCCGAGACAACGGCCCAGTGACCACATGCCATGCGCGACCGCCTGCTTGAAACCGAACATTTTGGCGGTGCGCGCCGTCAGATGAATTGGATTGAGATCGCCAGATACACGCGCATATCGCCAGCCGGTGTTCTCTGACACGTCCAATGTCTCAGTCACGACGCCGTTTTCCGGATGCGCGGAACGCTCGATGGACGGCCGTTTGCCGCCCTCCTTCACTTGCACGGCGCCGCGCGCGAACATCGTACTGACCTCCTCCCATACAACTTCACCGTCGTGATCGAAGCGCGTCGTGAAGTCGTATTCCTGCCCGAAATCCGTCAGCCGCATGGTGTCGAAAGTGATCCGCAAGCGCAGCGGCGCCTTCATGTCGACATCGCGCAGCACGCGGATCGTATTGCGCAGATGAATCAGTCCCAGCACCTTCACAGGAAACTGCCTGGAGTGGAATAACTGCATATGCATCGGCATGGCGACGACGTGCAGATAAGCCGGGGGAAGCTGTGTGCGTGCGCGAACGGCGCACACATTGCGGTATCGCTGCAGGTGGCGCGCCGATAAGACGACGCGGCGTACCTCAAGCTCGACAGGCTCGATGACAATGTCAGAGGACGCAACATACGGCTTCTTGCCGAGCAGAACTCGCGCGAGCGCCGGCGTCATCCAGGGCAATCGGGCGAACGAAATCAGGGTCGGAGATGGCATCAAGAAGAAGTGACTGGCGGTTAGCGGTTAGCGGTTAGCGGTTAGTCGGATGCAGAACGCACCGGCGGCGGCGATGATCGAGTTCGTGATCATGGGACCGTACGGTCGATGACGATCGTAACGATGTCCGCGCCGTTCGCGAAATCGTATTCAGCCTCGCCGTAGAAGTCACCGCTCTGCGCCTGCGGAGCGCCTGACTTTGACACTCGTGCGACGACCTGAACGCGCGGGACGCTCGCGATCGTGCGCGTCGGCATCATCGCGTCGCGCTCGCTCAGTTCAATGGTCAGCGGCGCGGCCGCAGAAGTGTGGCGCTGCACCGCCAGCGGAGGACCGCCCGCAGGATCGCGTGCAAGGATGAACAGGGGTAGCGCGCTATTGATCTGTTCCTTGATCTGCGGCGCGATCGATACCGAAACCCGGATCGCTCGCGAGCCGGCGGCGACCGGCGACGATTCATTGCCAGGCGGTGATGCTGACGCGACACCCTCGCCTCCTTCGCCGAGTTGCTGGTTGAGGTCCTGGATCTGTCGCTCCAGCACACTGCGCAATTGCTCCGGTGGATTCTGCGCGAGCAGCAACTGCAGACGATCGCGGCCTGTGCGCAGGTCACCCGCACGCAATGCCGACATGCTGCCGTACCACAGAGCCTTTGGATGGTTCGGCGCCTTCGCGAGAGCGGCATCGAACAGCTGACCTGCGCGTCCAGTCAACGACGCTTCGTCGAGGAACGCGAGTGCTTCACCGAGCCCGATAGCAGCTTCGACGTTTTCGCCTTTCGACAGATCGTAGGCCTGCTGAAACGCATCGACCGCGAGTGCGAACCGGCCGGTTGTCGCATAGGACTTGCCCAGCAGCAGCCAACCTTGAATATCCCCGGGGTTCGACTTGAGCTTCGCCTCGAGCTGCTTCAGCAAGCCATCTACTTCCGCGCTGTTCGCGGTCTGCGTCTCGACGGCGTCGAAGTCCCAATCGCTGAGACCTGCGTACATGACGGCCGCGAGCGCGGGGACCAGCACTGCGACGAGCAGGCTGGCAATTCGCCGCTCTCCTCGATGCGTGGACTCTGCGTCCGGCGATTTTGGGCGCACGAGCGGCACGACAAGCCAAAGCAACGCCGCCGCGACCATCACGGCGCAGACGATTACAAAGACCGTCATGAGGTCCCCAGCCCGGGATCGTTGGGATCGGTATCGGGCAGACGCGACTTGCGAGTGATCACGACGCCCGCCGCGATGCCGCCGCCGAGAAGCAGCAGGATCGGGGCGGCCCACAACAACCAGGTGCGCGGCGCGACTGGCGGTTTGTACAACACATAGTCGCTGTAACGATCGGTCATGTACTGGAGAATCTCTTGATCACTTTTGCCGGCCGCCATCAGTTCTCGCAGCTGTCGACGCAAATCGGCTGCGAGCGAGGCGTTCGAATCAGCAATCGTTTCACTGCGACATTGCAGGCAGCGCAGCTCGCGAGTGAGTCGCTCGTAGCGAGCTTGCATTGCCGCATCCTGAAATGCGGGCGCGGTGTCGATCGCCTGCGCGCATTGGATGCACAGCAGGACCATGAGGGCGCCGGCCAGCACTCTCATTCTCTCTTGCTCCCCTGCTGTGCGATCTTCGGCATGAAATCCTGCTCCCAGACCTCGAGGCTGAGCGGTCCGGTGTGCTTGTGAATCACGGACCCATTCGCATCGACCAGAAAAGTTTCGGGCGCGCCATAAGCGCCCCAGTCGATGGCGACTCGTCCCTCAGCATCGAAGGCGGTGGCGACATAGGGATTGCCCAGTTCGCGCAACCAGCGCTGCGCAAGTTGCAGATCATCCTTCCAGTCGAGGCCCACGAGCGGCACGTCGTTGCGTCGCGCGATCTCGAGCAGCACGCCGTGTTCCTGACGACATCCGACGCACCAGGTGCCCCAGATGTTCAGGGCATAGGTGCGTCCCTCGAAATCCTTCGTCGACACGATGCGCGATGGATCTTCGACGCTCGGCAACTCGAAATGCGGCGCCGTCTTGCCGATCAACGGCGATGGCAGCGTTTCCTTATCGCGGCCCAGACCGAAGTAGAAGAACGCCAGGAGCGAAACGAAAAGGCCGACCGGGATTAGATAACGCCACATGCGATAACGCTTACGCGGTCTTCGCGGATGCGGACGCCGCACTCGGCGCTTCGGCGGCCACCCGCTGACGGTAGCGTCGATCGAATGCCGCGATCAGTCCGCCCATTGCGATCACAAACGCGCCCAGCCAGATGAATCGCACCATGGGCTTGTACTGCAGACGCAGGCTCCAGGCGCCGTCGCCGAGCGGTTCGCCCATGGCGACGAACAGGTCGCGGTTCCAGTCGCCATCGATGCCTGCTTCGGTCATCGGCGTCTTCTGCACGCGATACGTACGCTTCTGCGGATGCAGCACGGCGATCTGCTCGCCTTCGCGCGAGATCACGATCTCACTTTGTACTGCCTCATAGTTCGGTCCGGATGCTTCGCCGAGTTCCGTCATCGTGAACGTGTATCCGGCCACCTCCGTGCTCTGGCCAGGCTTCAGACTCAGATCGGTCTCTTCCTTGTACGACTCGACCGTGGTCGCGCCGAGGATGAAGAGTGCAAGTCCGAAATGAGCGACACTCATGCCGATAATGCCGGCTGAGAGCGAATGTCCCTTGCGCAGGCGATCGATCGGTTCGATCAGCGCCGCGAACGCAACCCAGAGTGCGCCGATGAAGCCGATTGCGGTCATCACGGAACTCCAGCCGTGGACCGCCGACGCAAGGATCACTCCAGCGACGATTGCAACGCCGAGCACGATCAGCAGAACCTGTTTCGTGCGCTCGAACGACGCGCGCTTCCATGACGAATGCATACCCGGCGCAAGCAGGAACACGAGCGGAATCATTGGAATCAGGAACGCGATCTCAAAATACGGTGGACCCACCGAGATCTTTCCGAGGCTCAGCGCATCGAGAAACATCGGATAGAGCGTGCCGATGAGGATCAGCGCGGTCGCGGCGGCCAGCAGGACGTTATTGAGCAGGAGGAATGACTCGCGCGATACGGGCGCGAAGCCGGCGTTGGAACGAAACAGCGGCGCGCGCCACGCATACAGGATCAACGCGCCGCCCACGCAAACGGCGAGGAACATCAGGATGAACAGACCGCGCGCAGGATCGCTTGCGAAGGCGTGTACCGATTCAACGACTCCGGAACGCACCAGGAAAGTGCCGAGCAGCGACAGGGAAAAGGCGATGATCGACAGCAGCAACGTCCAGCTTTTGAACAGGCCGCGCTTCTCTGTGACCGCCAGCGAGTGAATCAACGCGGTGCCGATCAGCCAGGGCATGAACGAAGCGTTCTCCACCGGATCCCAGAACCACCAGCCGCCCCAGCCAAGTTCGTAGTAGGCCCACCAGCTGCCAAGCGCGATGCCGATCGTGAGGAACATCCACGCAACGTTCGTCCAGGGCCTGACCCATCGCGCCCACAACGAGTCGAGTTTGCCCTCGATCATTGCGGCGACCGCAAACGCGAACGGCACCGAAAAACCCACGTACCCGATGTAGAGCATTGGCGGATGAATCGCGAGCGCCGGGTCCTGCAGGAGAGGGTTCAGGTCGCGACCATCAGCCGCCGCCGGCCACAGGCGCTCAAACGGATTCGAAGTCATCAGAATGAACAATGCGAACCCGGCGCTGATCAATCCAAGCACACCGAGCACGCGGCTCGTCATCGCCTCCGGCATGTTGCGGCTGAACGCTACGACCGACAGGGTCCAGATCGACTGCACGAGCAACCACAGCAGCAACGAGCCCTCGTGTGCGCCCCACACTGCGGCAAAGCGATAGAACGTCGGCAGTTCGGAATTCGAATTCTGCGCAACATAGAGCACCGAAAAATCATTGATGAAGAACGCGTACGCCAGGCACGCGAACGCGAATGCGGTGAACACAAACTGCCCTGCAACGGCGCGCGTAGTGAGCGCCATCCAATGCGGTCGGCGATAAGCCGCGCCTGCAATTCCGAAGAACGCCTGCGGCAACGTCAGACAGAACGCGAGAATCAGCGCAAAGTGCCCGAGTTCTGTGCTCATGATGTGGATCTACCGTCTCAGGTCGCCGGGACCGGCGAGGTTACGCGCTTGCCCTGTTGCTTGCGCAAGCTGTCTGCAACCTCCGGCGGCATGTAGTTTTCGTCATGCTTCGCCAGCACTTCTTCGGCGACGAACACCCCATCGGCGCCAAGGCGCCCACGCGCGATGATGCCCTGCCCTTCACGAAACAGATCAGGCAATACGCCCGTGTAGCTGACGGTGACGTTATGGGCAAAGTCGGTCACGACGAATTTGGCTTCGAGACTGCCGGTCGGGCGAACGAAGGTGCCTTCGGGGACCATCCCGCCGACCCGAAACGTGCGGTCGGTCGGCGCCTTGCCGGCCGAGACGTCGCTCGGCGAATAATAGTAGAGAAGATTTTCCTGAAATGCCGTGAGCGCGAAGGCGACTGCTGCGCCAACGCCCAACACAATCAGACCGACGAGCACCATTCGACGACGACGCGGCGTCATGGCGGAGCCTCCTGCTGAATCTGCAAGCGACGCCGGGCATGCACGATCTGCTCGCGCAACTGACGTCTTGCAGCCCACACGTTGGAAACGAGTACGACCAGCGCCAGCCCGTAGCAGGACCAGACGTAACCGCCGTAACCGCTCATGTTCAGAAAATCACGCACGATCATGATCTCGACAAGGACTCAGTCAGCCAGCTTGCGTTGCGCTCTCGCTTCAGGATTTCGCTGCGCAACCGATCGCATAGCACGGCGGCGAAATACAGGGCAAACGCCGTCATCATAAGAAGCAGCGGCCATAGCATCGAACCGGTGATGGACGGTGCGCCTAGCTTCGAAATGGTCGGCGCCTGGTGCAGGCTGTTCCACCACACGACCGAATACCGGACGATCGGCACATTGACGACGCCGACGATCGCAAGGATCGCACTCGCCCGATCCGCGCGCTGTGTGTCATCGAACGACGACCGCAGCGCCATATACCCGAGATACAGGAAGAGCTGAATCAGCTCCGACGTCAAGCGCGGGTCCCATTCCCACCATGTGCCCCACATCGGCTTGCCCCAGATAGAGCCCGTGGCGAGCGTGAGCGCAGCAAAGGAGGCGCCGATCGGCGCACAAGCCGCGGCCACCGCATGCGCGAGCTTCATGCGCCAGATCAGACCGACGGCCGCCGAAAGGGCCATAACCACGTAGATCATCAACGACATCGAGCCGCTCGGCGCGTGGACGTAGATGATCCGGAAGGCGTCCTTCTGCTGATAATCGGGCGGTGCGAGTACGAGTCCGCCATAGAGCCCGATCAGCATCAGGATCACGGCTGGCCAGAAGAACCATGGCCGCAGCCGCTCCGCAAGGCGATAGGCGTACGGCGGCGAGCCCAGCCGATAGAACCACAGCCAGCGCGACGATGATCGTCCGGATTCGCTCGCTCGAATGTCGGGGTTGGAACTCATGACTCCACGCTGACGCGCATGGCGGCGGCCATGGCGAACGGTCCGAGGCTCAAAAACAGCAGTAGCATTGCTGCGAGCAAGTTTAACGGACCCGCGACCGCTTCGCCCTGCATTGCCAGATCGACCGCCCGGGCGCCGAAAATCAGCACGGGCATCTCGAGCGGCAACACGAGCAACGCAAGCAATACGCTGCCGCGACGCACGCTCACGGTCAGCGCCGCCCCGATCGCCCCGAGGACGCTCAAGGCGCCGGTGCCGATCGCGAGGGTCCCCGCCAACACGGGCCAGGCCGATTGGGGCATGCCGAGCGCCGTGCCCACGATCGGCGCCATCAATACGAGCGGCAGGCCCGCGAGGACCCAGTGGGTCGCGGTCTTCGCCAGCAGCAACACGGACAGGGGCTGTCCCGACAACACCCATTGCTCCATCGTGCCGTCCTCGACATCCGGCCGGAACAGCGATTCCAGAGCGAGCAGCGAGGCCAGCATTGCAGCGACCCACAGGACGCCCGGCGCGATGCGCCGCAGTTCATCGAGCGCCGGGCTGATCGCCAGCGGAAAGAGCGTCGTCACGATGACGAAAAAGATGAGCGGCTGGATGACCTGATCCCAATGCCGCACCGCCAGCCGCAGATCTCGCGCCACGACCAGACAAACCAGCTTCCCGAGCCCCGGAGCCGACATCAATTGAGCTCCAGCGTGCGCGCCTTCGAACGATTCTGCAGCAACAATTGGTGCGCGGCCGTCAGAACCATGCCGCCCGCCGACAAATGTTCGGCCATGCATTCTTCAACCATGGCGACGCCGGATGCATCGAGATTCGTAATCGGCTCATCGAGAATCCAGAGCGGCGCCCGCGTGAGCAGGATGCGCGCAATGGCGACGCGTCGCTTCTGCCCTGCCGATAAAGCCCTCGCTGGCAGATCCGCGCATCCAGAGATCTGCAAACGCGCCAGGGTTGCAAGCAATTCTTCATGCGACGCCTCGCGACGCAACGAGATTGCGTAGCGCAGGTTCTCCAGGGCCGTGAGATCGCCCTTCAGCGCGTTGCTGTGTGCGAGATAGACCAGCTGCAGATGAAACTCATCGCGGCAGCGATCAAGCGACTCGGCGCACCACATGATTTCGCCCGATTCGATCGGCATCAGTCCGGCGACGCAGCGAAGCAGGCTCGTCTTGCCGACGCCATTCGGTCCAACGACCTGGAGCAACTCGCCGGGGTTCAGGGTGAACGACACGCCGCGCAGCAGATGTTTTTCGCCGCGCCACAGATGCAGCGCGCGAACATCGAGTTGCGGTTCCACTGAAGCCGCAGCGACGGGTACATGCATGCGCAGAAGTCGGCCGTGAGTGGATGAGATGCTTTTATTGGCAATCAGAGCGCCCGAAAAAAGCGCGCGCAGTGTAGCAGATCGATCGCTGCGCTCCGGCGACTTGCGGGTTAGAATCGCGCCCGCAAAACGCGTCCGGGTTCAGGCGGTGTGGCGGAATTGGTAGACGCAGCAGACTTAAAATTTGCCGACGAAAGTCGTACCGGTTCGACTCCGGTCACCGCCACCAGATTTTTCTCATTCGCCCGAATGAATCCGCAGCCGCCCTACTCCGCCGGCAACTCCCGTCCTGCCCCGAATGGCGGCCGTGCGAACCAGACGATGACCACCAGCCCCAGCAGAATCCAGCCCGTGAGCCAGAAGAAGTCGATGGCGCCGAGCATGTTGGATTGATTGCTGAGCATTCGCTCGAGCAGCGAATATGTCTGCTGACTCTCTGCGCCGCCGTCTGACATTCGCGCCAGGAATTCGATATCCGCCGGCTCCCATGCGGAGACCGACTCCGAGAGCTGGGTGCGATGGACCGCTTCGCGCCGTCCCCAGATCGTAATCGCGAGCGAGACGCCGAAACTCGTGCCGATCACCCGCATGAAACTCGACAAGCCGGCTGCGCTCGCCACCTGATCATTGCGCAGGCCCGACAGGCTGATCGTTTGCAGGGGCACCATGAACAGCGCGATGCCGAGTCCGGTGATGACCTGCGCCGACGCCACCGTTGCGAAATCGACCTGCGTCGTAAAGCCGGCGCGCATGAACGAAGCGACCGCCAGCGCAAGAAATGCGCCGCTTGCGAATAGCCGCGGATCGCTGCGCTGCAGCCAGCGGGATACGGAGCGTGACAGCAACAACGGAAACAGACTGACCGGCGCGATGGCGAGGCCGGCCCACGCCGCGGTGTATCCCATTTGCGTCTGCAGCCACAGCGGCATCACGATCGAGATGCCGAAGAACAGCATGAAACCGATGCTGGCGGCGCCTACGCCCGTCAGAAAATTACGGCGTGCGAACAGGCGCAGGTCGACGACCGGATGCACAGCCGTCAATTCCCAGACGATGAAATAGCAGAACCCGGCAAAGGCGATCACCGCGAGCAGAATCACTTCGCCGGAATCGAACCAGCCCGCATCCGCGCCGGTATCCAGCATGATCTGCAGAGAGCACACCCAGACCGCGAGCAATATCAATCCCGCAACATCGATCGGCGCCGACTTCGTGAGCGTTTCTCTGCCCTTGAATGTTCGCATCGTCAGCGTCGCAGCGATGAGCCCGACCGGCACGTTGATGAAGAAGATCCAGGGCCAGCCCCAGTTATCGGAAATCCATCCGCCGAGCAACGGGCCGCAAATGGGCGCGATGATCGTCACCAGCGACCATAGCGACAGCGCCGTGACACGTCGCTCCGGCGGATACACAGCCAGCAGCATGGCCTGCGACAGTGGAATCATCGGTCCGGCGACTGCACCCTGCAGCACGCGTGAAGCGACGAGCATTTCCAGACTGTTCGATAGACCGCACAGCACCGAGGCAAGTACGAACAGCAGCGTCGACCAGCGCAGCAGACGCACCTGGCCGATCCGCTGCGCCAGCCAGCCGGTCAGCGGCAGCGAAATAGCTGTCGCGACGCCGAACGAAGTAATGACCCACGCACCCTGATTCGGGCTGACGCCTAGATTGCCGGCAATGGTGGGGAGCGAGACGTTCGCGATCGTCTGATCGAGAATCTGCATGAATGACGCGAGCGACAGACCGATCGCCGCCAGGCCGAGCGCAGCGCCGTGCAAGGGCTCGATCGGCAACTTCGCGCGCGGCATGAAATCTCAGCGGGTGTTGATTGACGCCACACTCGCGTCATCATCAGGCGCGCCTGGTCGGCCGACAGCGAGGCCGCTGTTCGCCGCGACGATCTCACGGATGCGCCGGTCGGCGGCTGATGAGTCATTGCTATATATATGTGTCGCGTATACCGGCCCTTGTCGCGGCGTTTGGGCGAGTTGCAGTCCGTCCTCCCGCAGATCCACTCGCACCCGCATCGAAAGCCCGATGCGCAGCGGATGCTCGACAAGTTGCTCCGGGCGCAGACGAATGCGCACTGGCACGCGTTGCACGACCTTGATCCAGTTGCCGCTGGCGTTCTGCGCCGGCAACAACGCGAAGGCCGCGCCCGTACCCATACCGACGCCCGCGATGCGTCCCTCGTACTCGACTCGTTTGCCGTAGATGTCGGCGAACAGTTGAACAGCCTGACCGATGCGCATGCGGCGCAGCTGCACTTCCTTGAAGTTCGCATCGACCCATACATCCGCCAGAGGAACGATCGCCATCATCGCGACGCCCGGTTCAACACGTTGTCCGACCTGCACTGAACGCTTCGCGATGTACCCGGTGACCGGCGCGTGGACTGTGGTTCGCTGAACAGCGAGCCAGGCGTCCTTCACTCGCGCGGCTGCGTGTGCAACGTCTGGATGATTTTCGACAGTCGTGCCGTCGATCCGCGCGTGCATGGCGGTGAGGCTTTCCCGCGCGGCCTGTAATGACGCCTGCGCACTGCTCACGACGTCGCGCGCATGATCCAGTTCCTCGCGCGGCACGAGGCCGCGCGCAGTAAGACCTTCGCGCCGCTGCACATCGGACTGAGCACGCGCCAGTTCGGCCTGACGCACGGCGAGCTCGGCAGACAGCTGACCGCGGCTTGCGAACACTACGCGCACGCCGCGCACCGCCTTCGCCAATTCCGCCTCGGCTTGCTCGAGCGCAATGTCCCGATCAGCGGCGTCGAGCTTCACAAGCGGCTGCCCGGCATGCACCAGATCGGTATCGTCTGCGTATATCGTGAGGACCGCGCCGCTGACCTGCGGCGTCAGCTGCACGAGATTGCCGCTGACATAGGCGTCCTGCGTCGATTCGAAAAACCCGCCGTGAACGCGCTGATAGACAAAGTAGCCGGCGATGCAGGCTCCAAAGATCACCGTGAGCAGCACAAGGAGTCTGCGACGTATGACGCTTGCGCCGCGCGGCGTGGCCGCGAATGCGTCAGCAGTCGGTTCAGGGGTCTGCATCATTGACGTAGTCCATGTTGGAATTCATGCGACGCAGAAGTTCGTGAGCCTGTTTGACTTCGCTTGCTGAAAATCCGGCGACGAGATCGTTCAACATCCGGATGGCGGCTTCCCGCAGCTTGGGATAGATCTTTCGACCCGCCGCAGTCATGCGCAGGCGAACGATGCGCCGGTCGTCCTTGGCGGGCTCCCGTACGATCACGCCCTTCTCCTCGAGGCGATTCAGCATGCGCGTCATGGAGCCAGTGTCGTAGTTGAGTCTGCGGCACAGATCAGCCGCGGTCGGCGTATCGCCGTCCGCGACCGCACGCAGAATCGGCCATTGCGCGGATGTGAAGCCCAGCCTTCCCAACTCCGTATCGAGCGCTCTGAACATCCGCGTGCGCGTAACGGCGATCAGATAGCCGACGCTGTCTTCGGCAGCATAGGTGTCAGCCGTGTAGTACGGCGCCGGAGTCGACCGGCTACGGCGTTGAGCGACACGTCCGGGATTTGCTGCCATGGCAGCGAATATTGCTGCCTGAGCAGTGAGAGTCAATCAGGCTGCTGCGGACGTGACGCAACTATGATGGATCAAAGTCAGAGCTGAACGGCGGACGAGCTGCGGGCCAATGAGACGCAGGGACTGACTGGACAGCTCGGCTTGACCTTGATTAAACGCTCTAAGTCTTTAAAATCAAAAGAAACCTGTCCACGAGCCAGAGGTGTTGAATGCGGGTCGTCGTCGTCCATCACAACCCTGCATCTGCACAGCGCTGGCGTGACGCACTGGCGCGCGAATTGCCAGATGCAGACGTTGCGATCTGGAAAGAAGGAAGCGGCGGCGATGCGCGCTACGCCGTGGGTTGGGCCGCGCCATCACCGTTCTTTGCGGAGCAGCCGCAGCTCAGGGCGTTCTTCTCGACCGGTGCAGGTGTGGAAAGGCTTCTGGCCAGCGCTTCACTACCGGCGACGCTTCCGGTTATCCGGCTCGAGGATGCTGGAATGGGCGCGCAGATCACCAACTACTGCATCGGCGAGACGCTTCACTGGATGCGCCGCCGCGATGAATATGCCGAGCACCAACGAGCGCACATCTGGCGTCAGCTGCCGGAAGAGGATATGGCGGATTGGCCGATCGGCGTATTCGGTCTGGGTGTTCTGGGGCAACGAGTTGCGAGCGCGTTCGCAGCGCTCGGATTCACAGTCAATGGCTACGCGCGCTCGGTGCGCACGGATGCGCAGATCACGTGTTTCGCGGAGTCAGGCGAACCAGGGAACTTCAGTTCGTTCCTGAAGGCGACGCGGGTGCTGATCATTCTCGCACCCCTGACGCCGGCGACTCAGGATCGCTTCGACCATGCCGCTCTCGGCGAGCTTCCGACCGGATCGTTCGTAATCAACGTGGCGCGCGGCGGACTGCTCGTCGACGACGCACTGCTCGACTTGCTGGACAGCGATCATCTGGCGGGCGCCGCTCTCGATGTGTTCCGGCAGGAACCCCTGCCTTCCGATCATCGATTCTGGACGCACCCGAAGATCCGCATCACACCCCACATTTCAGCGATCACAATGATCAGCCCGTCCGCGCGGCAGATTGCGCAGAAGATCCGGCGTCTTGAGCGCGCTGAATCGGTCAGCGGCGTCGTGGACCGGACGCGCGGCTATTGACGTACTGCTGCCTATCGAAACCTGGCGCCGAGTCGCAACGCCGCCCTGGCGCGCGAGTCTCGTGGTGAGAAAAGCAGTGTGAGCCCTGAAGTCCCGCCGTCTACCAGATCGACGGATATCTCCGCGAGCGGTGTGGAGATATCCTGCACCAGACACAAATGGGATATATCTCAATGAAGGAGAACAGATGACTAAATCCGCAAAAGCGAAGGCAAAGACCAGCCCCCATTCGAAGCGCGCAAAGGCAAAAGCCAGCTGGGGCGAGACAATGAAGAAGGCGTTGGCGCAGAAGCGCCCCGGCGGCAGCGGGCCGGATCGACCGAAACCTCGTGACTCCGGCACGTTCAAGGTCAAAAAGGATTCGTTCTAGCGCGGAGATTTCGACGGATGTCGGAGTTGGCGGTTCGCGAGTTAGCGGATCTGTCTGTTCGTGTTGATTGGACCCTTTGTGCAAGCTGGATGCTCGTCACTGCCGTCATGCTCGAACCCGCCATTCAACGGAGGGCCGAGCAATGAAGATTCCGTCGTTCCACTCAAGGTGCGCCGCGATGACCGCGGGTGCGATGGCCCTGACGCTGATCAGCGCGTCCGCCGTTGCAGCACCCGATTCTCAGGGGAAGGCCGCAGGTTGCGCCGCTCAGTTCGAGGAAGCTCAGCGGATCGATATGGAATCCTTCCGCGACTATGACGTCGCGGCCTTCCGCGCCGTTCACCACCCCCAGGCGGTGACCATCTTCGCCAGCGGCGCGGTCCGTTATGGGATCGATGCAATCATGACTGCGCTTTCGCCGCACTTCGCGAACCGCGAGGCGGTCTGGGCGTGGACCGAACTCTATCGCGTCGTGGACGGCTGCAAATCCGCGTTCATTCTGTATGACGCTACGTACGACATCCCGTCGATCGGCTACCACCAGCGAACCCTGACGGGCGTGACTTACACGCACGACGGAAACAAATGGCTGGCGACCGCGGATCAGGGGACCTACCTGGAAGCGCCGGGCCCGTGAAGGAGCGCCGCCGGACACCCACCGTGGCGAGAGACGGTGGGTATCGGCATCGCCGTCTCGCCGAAGTCTCCCTTCATCATCCTGCTGACGGCGGCTCGTATTCACGATGGTATCGATGCATCGTCCATAGATAGTCTCCTGAATCGAATCATGCGAGCGCACAACGCCGATATCGAGCGTCGGGGCTATCCGGCCTCCGCGCCGATGCTCGCCTCGATTGAATAGGCTTTGCCGCCGGTCACCAGCATGGAGCCGCCGCCGCGACTCGGGGATCCATCGTGCGATTTAGTCATCACATCGAAGTGGCCGGTAGTGTCGAGTCGACGTCGACCGCTGCGACCCTGCTCGAAGAAGTCCAATTGCACTTCCAGCCAGTCGTCATCGAACAGCATCGCTGTCGCTTCCACAAACAACTTGTCGGCGGCCTGGAACGCCACGGGTTCGCCGTTCGGTCCGGTGTGAGTCACGGTGACAGGCTTGCTCTGATTCACCCTGAGCGTGATGTCGAGCTTCACATGACCGGTAATCGGCGCCCGAGCCGGTTTCGATCCGGATGTTGTCGTTTCATGACGTTCGGGAATGGCGGGATCAAGTCCAGCCCGCGCACGCGCCTGCTCGACCCACTGTTGCAGGCTGTTCGTCCGCTCTGCATTCATCTGCGACAGGGTCTCGATCTGTGCATCGTTGAGGAACCCGGCGGCGCGCTGGACAAGCCAACGGTTGGATGCGTGCATGCGTCGCAGGAGCTCTTCGTTGCTCGCGAGCGTTTGGAGCTGCACCGTCTGCGCAAGGTCGGCTCTCAACGATTGGGAATCCGGATAGATTGACGACAGCGGCCGCGACGCTGCTCGCGACAGAATGTCCTGTGCAAGATCCCGCTCATTCCTTTCCTTGTACAGCGCAATGAGGCCGTCCTTCTGCTCTGGCCGCAGTTTGTGGCGGTCGTCCAGGCGCGCGTCGATCTGGTCGACCTGACTGCGTTCACCCAGCGTGCTCAGATACTGCTGATAACGTTCGAGCCCCTCCTCTCCGAGGAGCTCGCGCAGTGCGTCGAGATTTCTGGTCTCTGCGTCCGCCTGCATCTGTAGTGAGTCCGGAGTGTTGCGACGACGCTCGCCATAAGCCTCATCGAGGCGATTCATCTGCTGATCGGTCAGCAGATCGATGAGTTTGTCGTGCGTCGTCGTGTCGAGACTCACTACCTGAGCGAGATCGGGATAGAGCTGCTGGATACTGGCTCGTTGCTCTGCTCGCACTGCGAGCCGCTGCTCGGAATCCGCGAGACGCGCGCTCATCTGCTCTCGGGCTCGTGCTGCGTCGCCGGACGAAGAAAAAATAAGGCTGTTCTCCGCGGCTCCGCCCTCCTCGCCTGCAGACCCGGTGAAGACCTGCACAGCCTGAAGCCGCTGCGTCTCCTCCTTCTCAGGCGACGAGGACGTATCCGCTTCGGTGCGCGACGAGCGCGTCCGATCCTGGGATTGCAGCGATCCGATTGCGCCGATCCCGATCAGAAAGACCAACGTCGCCAGAGACCCAACGAGCGTCCGCATGACCCGAACTCCGTGTGCTCCACAGTCGCCAAATCGCTCGACGCGGTGCGCGTCATTGATGGCGCAAGCCAGAGACGAGCGCCGAGCTGAAGATAGTCCAGGACCGCGAATCAGGCGAAGCGATAAGGCCTGAACTGAGCACGTTCGGCCGGAATGGATTGCAGGAGGCGAGGATACTTCTCTCGCGCGGCAACGCTGGGACACGCATTGATTCATCGCGAGCGTCAGGCCCGCCGCAGGGGCGGCGAGTGACTCGTCATTCATCCGGAAATCAGCCGCGGTTCTCGTCAAGACCTGTCGTCCGCGGCCGATAACTATTGAAACGATGGCTACGGGCCGAGGCGCTTTGTGAACCCGATCTCATTATTCGTGCGCCTCCTCGCAACTGCAGCCGCGCTCTTCGGACTGGCGAGCTGCTCGTCCTACGAGCCGCCGCTGCGAATTGCATTGATCGGCTGGCCGCCGTTTGAGTTCCTGCATCTGGCGCAGGAAAAGGGCTTCTTCATTGAGGAAGGCGTCGAAGTCCGTCTCATCGAATTCCCGGCCGTGAACGACACGCAGCGGGCTTTCGAGCACGACAAGATCGACGGCGGAACCTTTTCTTTGCTGCAAGTCCTGCAGAACCGCGATGTGCTCACGCGCAGGCTGCAAATACCGATGGTGGTCGACTTTTCCGACGGCGCCGACATCCTGCTTGCGCGGCCGGACGTCGCGGGCGTCACCGGCCTGCGCGGCAAACGCGTCGGCGTGACGATCTCGCCGCTCGATATCTACTTTCTGACGCGGGCGCTCGAGTTGCATGGCATGAGCCTCAAAGATGTCGCACTCGTCTACCTGCGCAGCATGGATATGCCCGAGGCCCTGCGCTCCGGCAAAATCGATGCGGTAACGTCATACCCGCCGCACAGCACGGAGATTGAAGCCGCCGGCATGGCGCGACCGATCTTCGACAGCAGCCGGATGCCTGGCGAAATCGTCGATGTGCTCGCGTTCGACGAGGTTGTGATCCGCGAGCGACCCGAAGATGTCGCAGGAGTGATTCGCGCGTTCTATCGCGCGGTGCGCTACGCACAGGAACAGCCCGACGAGGCATGGCGGATCATGGCCGAACGCGAACGAGTCTCTTCCGAGAGCTTTCGCGAGGCTATGCACAACGGAATAACCATGGCGACGCTTTCAGACCAGCAGCGTTTGCTCGGCGAGAACTCCCCGTTGCCGGCGGTCGTTCAGCGCATCTCCGAGGTCCTGCACGAGCATGGTCAGCTCTCCAGGGCGGGATATGAAAGCGATCTGCTCAACAGCCTTCCCGCCGCGCGGGCCGCGTCGCCATAGCGCACAGCCATGATGGCCAGCAAAATCGCTCGACCTCTGCGGCGCAAGGTGATGGCGCCGCTCGCGATCATTGGGGTTGTTGCGGCCATCGGCATCGGCGTGTTCGCGTACTCAAGCATCGAGGCGCAACTCATGCGCCAGCTGCGCTACCGGGCGATACAGCTCATCGACACGATCGCCATTGCCGGTGAGAGTCTGGACGATCTCAAAGAGCTGCAGCACGTGGTGCTCGCGATGAGTGTGTCCCCGGACGCTTCGCTCATCGTGCTCGTCGACAAGAACCAGCGCATCATCGCCGCCAGCCGTTCGAACCTGATCGACAGACAGGCGAATCTGGAACACGCGTATTACGCAGCCGATCTCGAGGCAGTCAGCAAAGGACGTGAACGCTTCGTACGACGCGTGAGTGGGGCTCATTTCGATTTCATCGCGCCACTGCCCATCAACGCCGCAATGCTCGACTCGGAGCGCGCGCAGCAGGGCGCGGTGCTCGTGAGCATGGATGTTCGGGCGATCCGTCGCGATCTCATCCGTGAGGCTCTGCAGGTCGCAAGCTGCCTCATTCTGGTCGTGGTGTTGCTCTCATTCACCGCCTGGCGCCAGCTGCGGCAGCACGTGCTGCGTCCCGTGGACAGGATCACGCTAGCCGTCGAGCGTCGTCGCTCGGGCGACCTTGGCGCACTGGAACGCGTTGCGCCGGACGATGAGCTCGGCGAGCTCGCACAGTCGCTGGATGAAGCTTTCGTACGCATCGACGCGCATGAGCAGCAGTTGATGGAGGCGCGCGACGCAGCAGAAGCCGCCAGCCGGGCCAAGAGCGAGTTCCTCGCGGCGATGAGTCACGAGATCCGCACCCCGATGAACGGCGTCATCGGTTTCAGCAACCTGCTGCTGGATACGCAGCTGGATGCGGAGCAGACCGAATTTGCGCGCACGATCAGAGGCTCGGCGGAAAGTCTGCTCGTCATCATCAACGACATCCTCGACTTCTCGAAAGTGGAGGCCGGGCGCATCGAGCTCGAGGAGATCGCTTACGATCTCGATCAGGCCGTCGAGGAAGTTCTGGATCTGCTCGCCGCGCGCGCCGAAGAGAAAGGAATCGAGCTGGCCTTCGAAATCGCGAATGACGTACCGCGTCGTCTCATCGGCGACTGCGGACGCGTGCGGCAAGTGTTGCTCAACCTGGTGGGCAACGGCGTGAAGTTCACAGACGCGGGCCACGTGCACGTCGCGGTGCGCATGGATGATCCGGCAGCCGCGCCCGATGCCGGGCAGCGCATCCTCGTTTCGATCACGGACACGGGCGCGGGCGTATCGACCGATCGCCAGCATCTTCTCTTCAAACGCTTCAGTCAGGCGGACTCCTCGACCACGAGGCGTTATGGCGGCACTGGTCTTGGATTGGCGATCTCGAAGAATCTGATCGAGCTCATGGGCGGCGACATCGGCATGCACACTCGCGAGGGCGGCGGCTCGATCTTCTGGTTTCGCATGCCGTTGCGTGCGGCCCCGGAGGCTATCGTCCAGGGTCCGTCATTCGGCGCCGACGCACGCGTGCCCGTCGTCAATGATCTGGAAATCGATCGACTCGCGCCTGAGCAGCAGGCGGCGATGACCCGAGCGCGACCGCGCCGCGCGCTGCTCGCCGAGGACAACATCGTCAATTCGAAACTCGCGAAGCGACTGCTCGAGCGACTGGGATGCAGCGTCGACGTCGCGAGCAACGGTCAGGAGGCATTGCACATGGTGCAGAGCATCCCATTTGACATCGTGTTCATGGACTGCCAGATGCCGGAGATGGACGGCTATGAGGCGACGACAGCGATCCGCGAGTGGGAGCGCAACTCGCAGATCGGCGACTCGCCTGCCGCCCGACTACCGATCGTCGCGCTCACCGCCAATGCAATGCAGGGCGACCGCGAGCGCTGTCTGGATGCAGGCATGGACGACTACATCACCAAGCCGCTCAGTCGCGACGATCTGGCGCGGGTCCTGAGCGCGTTTGGCCGTCATGAGGCTGGCGCCGCCTGCCCTCTTCACATGACTCAGCAAGCGCGCCAGCGCTGAGGCAGCGCCGCTCTCTCTGCATCGTCCGATCTCGACCGGCTGGTCCTGCGTCCCGAGCTGAAGTGTTTACCGCGCTGGGCGGAACTTCGAAGCAACGCAGTACACTCGCATCCATGGCGTTGGTTGCTTTTCAGTTCGTTGCGGATTCACCGGCACGGCAAGAGCGGAACTGTGCGGTGCGCGCCCTCGTCATATCCTCCGCTCGACACTCTCAGGAGGGATTCGCGATGAATGTTCATTCAGTGCGCAATTTTTACGCGGCGGCGCTCTGCGCAGTCGGTGCGTGTGGCGTCTCCCTTCCGGCGATCGCCGGCGGCGGCCCCGATTGTCAGGACAAGGTCACGCGAATGGACGTGGAGGGAAACAGTGATGGACAGATCAGCGCATCCGGGCACGCGGCCGGCGCCAACAAGCGATTCGAAATGATGGACGTCGATAAGGACGGCAGGATCACGACTGCCGAGATAGAGGCAAGCCATGGAGCGGAGAGCGCCGCCTGGGCGAAGCATCGAATGTCGTCCGCCGCAAAGATCAGGCAGCTCGATAGCGATAATGACGGCGCACTGACCCGCCAGGAATATGCTGACGGCTCGCAGAAGATGTTCAGAAAACTGGATGCCGACAGCGACGGCAATCTGACAGCGGCCGAGATGCGAATGGATAACAAATCGAGAATGACCGCGCACGACGCCGAGTGAGCTTCACCCTGCGAGCGGTCCACGGAGGGCCGCTCGCGGCCATGCCAGGTCGCGTGCACTGGTCGTCGCGTTGGGAACCGTTATTCGAAACTGTCTGAGGAGCGGGCGGCGTCAAAAGCTCGGGCGTCCGTGTCGGACCCCGTTCGCCACCTATAGTCGGTGACGATGCGCCAACCGTCGCTCTGTCTGCGCGAGATGACCTGAAACCTGGCATAGCCCGTTCGCTGCGCACCACCCTTGTCGGTAATCACTGTGCGAAGGATGCCGCGCTCGAAGGCGTGAGCCCCATCCGTAGTCCGCTCTTCGAAGCGCACTTGCATATCGAGGCGCGCGCCGGCTGCCTGGAGCGGCGTCATAACCCGGAACGCATCCTCCACATACTCTTCATATCCGAACAGGCGCTTGCCGTCCACGAAGACGGAATCCCTGGCGCGCACCCGCGAGTAGAGCTCGTGGTCGAAAGTGTTCACACCCCGTACAAACGGTTCCCATATATCGCGGTTGATCTCGCCCAGTGCGAGCGTCTGCGGTGACTCCTGGGCCGAGATTGCACGCCCTGCGAACAGGAGCACAAAAGCCACAAACGAGGCAACGGCGAACTTCATGCGAGTCTCACGTGCGTATCTCAGCCGGACGCTGGCGCGCGACTATGCCCGAGCCTGCATGGTTCGGCGCCATGGATGCGACGAATGCACTGATAGACGCGCCGCGGCGAGCCGCTTCGGTTCGCGCCCCCCTCTTCCGGCGTCATAGCGAAATGCGAGCACCCTTTTCGCCTTCGTAAGGACTACTCTTCACGACCTGAGGCATAGAAAAGGGGGATCGCGTCATGGCGCTTCCTGGCCGCTTCGAACCGCGCGTCGCGCAGCGTGTGTTCGCCGCCGTTTTGTCGGGCGCGCTTCACCTGGGCATGTTTTTTGTCATCGTCCTGTCTGGGGGTCGACACGACGGCATCGAGTCCGGTGAAACACCCTCCACGCAGCTCGTGTTGTTCGAGGCCCCCGACGTCAACCACGCAGAGGGAGTCGATCTGCCGCCGCTCGAGCCCACTATTCCGACGATGGAGATCGAAGAGCAGTTGCAGGCCGACAATGGGCCCCCTGCATCGCTGCCAACCGACGCAATTACGACTGAGCTCGCTGATGCGGACCTTGAGCCGCCGCATGAACTGCACGCGACCACAGATGAGATCGCGATCAACGCCATCCATCCCACGCCGACCTTCGCCATGTCGCACGCCGAGAAGGCAGCGCTCTCGCAACGCCTTGCGCGCCTCGCCGAGGAATTCGTGAAAGAGCCTCAGGCGCACGTCGCCTGGGAACAGGACGGCAAGCAGTACAGCGCTGTGTTGATCCTCGAACGCGCGAATGACGGCACGGCGCTCGATCGGGTCGTCGCCGAAGTGAGCGCTGCGGCTCGCGGCAGGAAATTGACGACGCGGGTCAGCCTCAAACGCCTCGCCTTCTCGCAATTTACGCAGATGGTGGATCGCTGGGATCCGATGGTGCAGCTTCACGATGATGAGATCGTCGGCCGCTTTCACAGCAACTCACGGTTCAGCGTGACGTACGACTCGCGTACGGCGCCGAAATTTCTCGGTAAGGTCACGACCGCTGCGCGCGGCTTCGACACGGAGTCGATTGGCCGCGGGCGAGAGTCCGATATCTTTCGGGGCGGCGTCGAAACCCGCGCGGACCGCATCCCCTTACCTGAAGAGCTGCAGCCGTTCGAATGGGGGCCGCAAGACGCGAACGCCCGTATACACAATCTCGCGCACGATACCCGCATCCGGTTCTTCGCCGACGGGAGCTATACGTGGCGGACTGACGGTTCGGCGGCGACGGAATATCTCAACGCGCCCTCCGAGCATCCGGTGTATCTCATTGCGGCGCGCGGCGCGACGTTGTACGTAAAAGGGGTTGTCGCTGGCAAGATCCTCGTCTATTCGCCGCAGAAGATCGTCGTTGAAGGCAGTCTCACGTACGCACACGATCCCCGGAATTTCCCCGACTCGCGCGACTACCTCGGACTCGTTTGCGACAGGTACATCGAAGTGGCTCCTCCGCGCGTCACCGGGCCCGGCGATCTCGAGATCGACGCAGCCATTTTTGCGGGGCGCCGCTTCGTCGTGAGAGACATTGACCATCGTCGATCAGCGACGCTCCGGATCTACGGGAGTGTTTCGGCCGGAAGCCTCTCGGCAAGCGAGCCGCGCTACGCCACGAAGGTCGAGTACGACGAGCGCTTTGAGCATCGGCGTCCGCCGGGCTTCCCGTCGACCGATCGATACGAGGTTGAGAACTGGGACGGCCAATGGACCGAGGCGTCGGAACGTATCGCGGACGACGCGTTCTAATCCCACGCGCCCGCTTGGCGCTCGGCAAGACATAAAGAGATAGATATGCATCCTCGTCCGTTTGTGCTCGCGCTTGCCACGCTGACAGCGTTCGCAAGTTATGGAGATGTCCCTGTCGAAGACCCGCCCGTCGGCGCAGCGAGTGCGCCGGAGGAAGTCGTCGTCGCCGCACCGGAGCCGCGTTACGTGGCGCCCACGTTGCGCGACCGCATCGGACGTGTCTGGGCGCCGGTGTACATCAACGGCCAGGGGCCGTTTCGGCTCGTGCTCGATACCGGAGCCAATCGAACCGCCATCATTCCGTCCCTGGCGACCCGCATCGGCGCGCCGATTCTCGAGTCCACCGTCAAACTGCTCGGCGCCACGGGCTCATCGATCGTACCGACCATTCGCGTCGACAGCATCGAGGTAGGCGACCTCTGGCTCGATGATCGCCAGGTGGCGATCGTCGAAGATGTGTTCGGCGGCGCCGAAGGCGTGCTGGGCGCCGACGGACTCAGCGACAAGAGAATTTCGATCGATTTCAAACACGATCGAATCTCCATTCGACACTCACGCGGCAGACCGCTCATATCGGGGCATACACGACTACCCGTGACGATTCGACATGGGCACTTGTTGATGTTCGAGGTGACGCTCGCCGGCGTGCGCACGAAGGCGATGCTGGACACGGGCGCTCAACGGACCATCGGCAATAACAGCCTTCGCGTCGCGCTGGCGAAAAGGTCGCGACAGGGAGTGGCAGACAGCATCATCGGAGTAACGCTGGACGTGCAGGAGGGACAAAGCGTCCACGCACCACCCGTCAGCTTCGGGGGCATCAACATCCGCGGCATGCGCGTGACGTTCGGCGACTTCTACATCTTCGAGGCATTCAAGATGAACAAGGAGCCCGCGATGCTCATCGGCATGGACATCATCGGGTTACTGGACTCGCTGGTCATCGACTACAAGCGCAAGGAGCTGCACTTGCGGGCGCGGCGTTGATAAATGACAGCGTGCCTGGTCGCGCTCATGCGCGCCAGGTTGATGCGTGCTCACACACGATCATCTGCGCGCGCCGAGCCGCGCAAGCATCGCAGAGAGTTCCTCTGGACTGATGTAGAAGTGCTCGCACACGCGTCCCCATAGCATCGCTGTCGGGACGTTGCGATCGCCGCGTTCCGTCTGCACCTCGCTCAGCATCCACAAGACGAGACGCTCCTGGCGAGTCAGCCCATCGCGGACATCAGCAATCTTGTCACTGCTCATTTGCTGAACATGCCAGCCCCGCGATCGCTGGTCCAGCTTCCGGGAGGGTCTGGCGGGCGCGAAGATCGCCTATCGCGCGTTCCAGATTTCCCAGCGGGGCAAGCCGCCGGCGCCGACGATCAACGGCTACACACCGGACCAGCAGTTCTTCATCGCGTGGGGTCAATTCCGCGGTGATGCGGTCCGGCCGGAATTCGCCCGCACCATGGTGCAGGGTGATCCGCATCCGATCGCGAAGTATAGAGTGATCGGTCCGTTGTCGAATCTGCCGGAGTTCGCGAGCGCGTTCCAATGTCCCCGCGACGCGCCGATGGTTCGGCCCGCATCGGAGCGCTGTGAGGTGTAGTGAGAAGCGGAGGAAATTGCCGGCGACGGGCTGTCACAGAAGGCGGTATGGAGACGAGATGAGTGAGCGGCGGTCGGGCGCCTGCGTCAATCCAGCGAAAGCATCGCCGCTCCCGCGATCGCGCCCTGCCCCGGCCTCTGCAGCAAAACCGCGACTGAGGTCGCATCGGAAGGAAATGCAGCGAGCGGAACGTTGAACTTCCGCGGCCTCCCATCCCATCTGCCGAGCCGCTTGAAGGAACGGACGATGTTGAACTCTTTCAGGGACCGACGCGCGTTCTCGCCGCGGCCAATCTTCGTCGTCGTTTCGGCGAGATAGGAGACCACGTTCACATCCATCGGCTCGCTCCATCGCTCCGTCAGATCGATCCACAAATACTTGCCCGCTTTCGACAGCACGATCGCCAGTGCATCACGATCCCCTGCGATCGCTTGCTTCATGGCGGCGCGATTCGAGCCAACGAGACTCGTATCGCCGCTCACGACCGCCTGGGGCGTGAACGCTCCCGACCTGGAGAGCCGTTTAACGTAGCCTCGCTGTCGTTGCACTGCCTCGGGAATCGCGAAGGGGTCCTTCCAACCAAGCTCATCCCAGTAGTCGACGTGATACGCCAGCGCCACGATGTTCGGTTTACGCGCCAGCTCCCCAAGCAGTGCATCTGCGGGCGGACAGGAACTGCATCCCTGTGAGGTGAAGAGCTCAACGACGACGGGTTGCGCGGCGGGCGTCATCGTGGGCAGCGAGCCGACGATAGCGAGAAAGAGCGACAGGAAAGTTCTGCTGAGACGACCGCTCATGCGTTCAGATCCGTTGATCCAGAGCACGCAATCGTTCCCTGTCGGACAACTCGTCAGTCCGGAGCCGTTTCAGTCGCTGTCTGGGGTGGCTCACTTTCGGAGGTAGCTGGAGTTTCCGGCTCAGGCTCACTCTCACCTGCTGCGGGCGCGATCTGAGGAGTGCGGGGCATGACAGGCATGAGAGCCTCCACAGTGACCTGTGGAGGGATATGTGAGACTCGATCCCGATCGCACTTGGGACCTCCACCGACCACACGTACATCGAGTTTACGAAATGCGCTTCTCGTCATCTGCTCGAGCAGCTCGCAATGTTCGGGCTCGAGCTTGATCGTACGATGCGACAGCGTAATGAGCTGCCGCTGCGCTGGAAAAACAATCGGATCGTGCAGATTGGCGCCGGGATTGCCGGTAACGCGCGAAACGAGCTCACGCCGAGCCTTGTCCTTGTTCATCTCCTCGAGAATCTCCGGCGTCACCTTGACCGGCATCATCAAACGAACACGCACGTGCGCCGACTGATCGCGGCCGGTGGGTGGAGCGCCAAAGCGATCGGAGGAGGTCTGCCAGGGACCGGAGATGTGCCCACGATTGGTTGGGGTGCGCCATGTCTCCGCAGGCTCATCCAGCGCGACCATGGCATTGCAACCGCTGACCGTTACCTCGACATCGTCCCTGGCGCCGACCGCGCGAAAAAGGGTTGCGACGTTGTTCTGCAACTCATGACAGGGAAAGCGGACGCTGGAGCTTCGATAAAAGAAATCGACTTCTTGCAGCTTCAAGACGGCCGCCGTCTCCTCCTGCGCCGCGACCTGAACACTCACGACAAGCAGGGCGAGCGGAAGCAAGGCCGACGCATGCCGTTTCCGGCCATGCGTCTTGCCAACCGACGTGCACTGGAAAGGAATGTCTTGCATGTCTCGCATTCTCTGCCGGAAGACGAGAAACGCAAGCCCGGAAATTGCGCAACCGCTCCGTGTCCGGCTTGCTGCGCGGCCGCACCGGGAAGCGCCGCTCGTAAGGAATCAACCCCGCCTTGGGACTGCGTACCCCTGTTCCGACCGACACAATAGACGCCTCACGGCTGCAGGGTCACAGCGCTGCGGATGAATGATTGCGCGCTGTTGCGATCGCTCGCTGCTTCATCGGACAGCCAGTCGCGGAAGCGAGTGACCTTGCGACTGTTCTGCCGCGCGACCGGATAGACGAACCAGAACGATCTGCCATCGCTTGCGACCAGGTCGTGGGCGGGAATCAGTCTTCCGGATGCGAGCTCGTTGCGAAAGAGGATCGGCGAGCCAATCGCGACGCCATGTCCCGCCACCGCTTCGGCGATGTCGAGATACTCGGCGGAGAGTTGCGTGCCGAAACTGTGCAGCGGCATCCCGCGTCCAAGAGCGCGATACCACAGCGTCCACCAGTCGGCGCGACCCAGCAGCGGAACGCCGGGCGAACGACGTGGGTCGTCGATGCCGACGGCTCGATCCTTCAGCGCCGGGGCGCACAGCGGCATGAAGATGCTCGGCAGTAGTTCTGTCGTACGTAGTCCCGACCAGCGGCCGTGCCCGTTGCGGACGGCGGCGTCGAAGCGGCCCGCGGTCAGATCCTCGGGAACGGCGGAGAGATCGAGGCCAAGCTGAATATCCGGATGCTTCGTCCGAAACTTTCCCAGCCTGGGCGTCAACCAGCTCGTGCCGAATGAGGGCAACGTCGTAAGTGAAAGACGCCCTTCCTCGGCATCGACGGCGTGGATGAAGCTGGCGCGTAGGGCGGCGAATGCGTTCATCGCTTCGCGCGCGACAATTTCACCTGACTGTGTGAGTTCAACGTGATTGGGATGACGCACGAACAGCGTTGCGCCGATCTGTTCTTCGAGGCGCCGCACGTGATAGCTCACCGAGGCCGAAGTCGTGTCCAGCTCCTGCGCGGCCTTGGCGAAGCTGCCCAGCCGGGCGGCGGCCTCGAAGGCGCGAATCGCAACGAGCGAGGGGAATCGTTGATCCCTGAGCATAAGTCTGGCTTAGCCTGCCGGCTCGTCTTCGAATGGTCAATGCCGCCGCCAACGCCATCATCTCGGTCACCTCATCGGCGCTGTCCATTGCAAATGACCCACATGTCTCGCCACCAACCCAGCCTCCTTGTTGAACCGCTGTCGGTAAGCGATGCGGAGCTATCTGTGAATCGTTCCTTAGCCGTCATAACCCGACGCGGCTTCATCGCGACACTATCGGCGATTGGCGCTTACGCGTTCTGCGCTCCTGCGTTCGCGATCCGATCCGCACGGAAAGCACCCCATACAGACGATTGGCGCTGGCTCGTCGGGAGCTGGGATGTGCGGC
Source organism: Steroidobacter sp. (assembly GCA_050738395.1). Taxonomy (GTDB): domain Bacteria; phylum Pseudomonadota; class Gammaproteobacteria; order Steroidobacterales; family Steroidobacteraceae; genus Steroidobacter. The sequence goes on along the minus strand of JBOHZJ010000172.1, from coordinate 1,076 downwards.
ACTGTCGCTTGAAGGAGCGCCTGACCGGCAGCAATGAATGGGAGAAATTCAGCGGCAAGAGCGTGCTGTGGCTCGCACTGGGCGGCCTCGGGACGATCGATGACAACACAATCGAGCTGCCCGACGGGACTTATCGCGGACTCTCGCTCCGCGCATTCGATGGAAAGTCCGGGAAATGGTCGATCTGGTGGGTCGACGGCCGTAATCCGACGCGCATCGATCCGCCTGTGCTTGGCGGCTTTACCGGCGATGTGGCGACGTTCTTCGGTCGCGATACGTTTAAAGGCCGTTCCATCGTCGTACGCTTTCGCTGGAGCGACGTTCATGGTCCGCGCCCCTGGTGGGAACAAGCCTTCTCCACCGACGAAGGCGGCGCCTGGGAGGTCAACTGGCGCAATTACTTTACGCGCACGTCCGCTGCCCCAACGCCCTTGCCGAAACTGGCGGATGCGCCATCGGACTTTGAATTCCTGGTGGGCGCCTGGAACGTGCGGCACAGACGCCTGAAGAAGCGGCTTGCGAACAGCCACGAATGGGAAGAGTTCGGCGGCACGCTCGCCAATTGGCCGGTGCTCGGCGGCCACGGCAACGTCGGCGACAACATAATGGAATTTCCATCCGGAATCGTGCGCGGGATCGGGCTGCGCGCCTTCGATCCGGCGGCGAAGCAGTGGCTGAGTTGGTGGCTCGATGGACGTGAGCCGTCCGCCATCGGCCCGCCGCTGCGGGGGTCGTTTGCGAACGGCGTCGGAACATTCATCGGCGACGACACGCTCGATGGGCGCGCGATCAAAACGCGCGTCCAGTGGTCGCAGATCACACCGCGCTCAGCGCGCTGGGAGCAAGCGAGCTCCGGCGATGACGGCAGGACGTGGGAGACGAACTGGATCAGCACGTTCGCGCGAACGGCATGAAAACGCCAATGCGAGCGACTTCAGTGTGGTCTTCGGTTATCTGCGGCGTGTTGTTGTCGTGGAGCGTTCTCGACGCGCCTGCAAACGCATCCGATCCAGTCGTCATTCTGGGTGAACCGACGCTGTTTGCGCCGGACATCGCCTCCACGCAATTCGCGGAAG
>JBOHZJ010000171.1:0-1509 GCA_050738395.1 Steroidobacter sp. | reverse complement strand
ATGTTGCGCTGTGCGTGCTCCATCGCCTCTCGGGCACGGTCGCGCTGGATTTCGAGCGCGCGACGCTCGGCGCGCTCCGCCCGGCGCTTGATATCGAAGGTGCGGCGGAGCATCTCGTGGTTCGCCTCGGATTCGGCCAGCGTCTGCTCGTTCTTCTCGACGAGGATCGCCGCAAGCATCTCGTTCTTCAGCATCTCGAGCCGCGCCTTGGCGACCGCATTCCTGGCCTGGACCAGCGCGCTCTCGTCCGCGGTCCGCGACGCGGTGTGCTCGGCTTCCTTGCGCACGAGCTGGGCCGCGAAGTCTTCATGTTCCGCCCGGCGCTCGAAGGCGATGCGCTCCTGCGCCTGCGGATCGAACTGCACGACAATGTCGCCTGCTTTGACCGTGCTGCCGCCCGGAGCGAGCCGTGTAATGACGAGGACACCTGATCCCGGACCCTGCATAGACCCGGGACCCTGCAAACGCGGAACGGTCAGCGTTGTGGAACGGGCCGCCTCGATAAGACCTGTGAGGCGAAGCGTGCGCGTGAAGGTGCCGCGCGTGACGCGGACCGTATCGGCCGTTTCTACCGAGCCGGAGCTGACGGGTGACGAGCACGCGGCCGCGGCCGCGAGTCCGAGCGGCAGGAGGACACGTGCCAGCGCGCAAGAACAACGCCTTTGCATATGAACGCGGCGTTCGCGTCATTAGACACCGAATCCGGTCCATTGGTTTGCTCGGCCAGTGGCGCAATCGGGGTCATCCGCAGAATCAAGAATCATCAATCAAGAATATGGAAATTACTCTGCCACGCCTGCCCGGCGGAGGCCCTCGACGTAGATCTCCAAATGAGCGGGGTTCTTGATGTAAAAGAGTCGCCGCAGCGCAAAGGCGCATGAGAATTCCGGTTTGCGCTGCAGCAATTGCGCCTTCGCAGCTCGCAGCGCATCCACCTCTTCCAGATGGCCAAGCGCTGAGACACGGTGCGCGAAGGGCCAGTAGTGACAATTCGGAACCCGAGTCGCCTTCTGCGCCCAATCGAGCGCCTGATCGAACTGGCGCGCGAACAGGTGCGACAGCGCCCGGTACGAATAGAACGCCCAACGCTGCGGGTCGAATGGACTGAGAGTGATCGCCTTCTCAAAGTAAGGGATGGCTTCGTCGAAGCGCCCTTCATAGGAGAGCGAATCGCCGAGACCGCAATAGACAGCGGCCAGGCTGGGGTTCAGTTCAACCGCCGATTCGAGCTCCGCCAGTGCGTCCTGGTACTCACTTCGGGCCAGCAGTGCACGACCATGGGTGAAATGGGTCAGCGCGTCCTGCTCGTCCAGCTCCACGCCTTTCCTTGCGATGGTCACGGCTTCGTTCAACAGCTCATCGGCAGGATCGGCATCGAAGTAGATCATGCTGAGAACAATGGCGTAGGACAGCAATGCATACGCCTGCGCCAGCGTCGAGTCGAACTCGATAGCACGGCGAAACAAGCGCTGCGCCTCCAGGTTGTCCTCGACGGTCGCTTTATAGAAG
>JBOHZJ010000170.1:0-30400 GCA_050738395.1 Steroidobacter sp. | reverse complement strand
AGTCGAGGGTGAGCTTCGCAAACGGTTTCGGACGGCAAGACACTCGAACCGACGACAAGGGGTGAGTATGGAAGAGGGCGCAAGGCCACTGAGCGACATTCCGGCAATCAACCGGTTCCTGAGCTATTGCCGCATTCGCACCGTGCCCTCCAAGACGGTGGTTATCCACGCCGGCGACCTGCCGGACGTCCTGTATTACATCGTGAGCGGTTCGGTCGAGGTGATGATCGAAGACGAGGAAGGCAACGAGATGGTGCTCGCCTACCTCAACAAAGGTCAGTTTTTCGGCGAAATGGGGCTTTTTTACGAGCAGCCGACACGCAGCGCGTGGGTGCGGACGCGTCAGCAGTGCGAACTCGCCGAAATGACGTACCCGCGCTTTCGGCAGCTTGCAAGCGAGAGTCCGGGGCTGGTCTTCGAACTGGCCACACAGCTCGCGACGCGTCTTGATCGCACCAACCGCAAACTCGGAGACCTCGCATTCGTCGACGTCACCGGTCGTGTCGCGCACGCCATCATGGATCTGTGCAGTGAACCGGATGCAATGACGCATCCCGAGGGCATGCAGATCAAGGTGAGCCGGCAGGAATTGTCGCGGCTGGTCGGATGCTCTCGCGAAATGGCCGGTCGTGTGCTGAAGGTGCTTGAAGACCAGGGATTGTTGCGCGCGACGGGTAAGACGATCGTCGTGTTCGGCGCTCGACCCAAGATGAAGACGAAGCCGCCGCTGGCGGCGGCGGCGAGTCGCACCGCTCCTCAGAACCGCCAGACAGATGACGACGATGAGGACTTCGATGAGGAAGATGAAGATTAGCCAGTGAACGGCCTACCGGTGAGCCAAAGGGCCGCGCAAGCGGCCCTTTTGTTTTGCGGACGCCGTTTTCAGACCAACGTGGTGCGCGACTCCGACTTCGCAATTTCCGCTCGCATCGCGGCTATCGTCGCTCTGTAGTCCTTTGACCCGAAGATCGCCGAGCCCGCGACAAACGTATCGGCGCCCGCCCCGGCGATTTCACCAATGTTATCGGTCTTCACTCCGCCGTCGATTTCGAGGCGAATGTCGCGCCCGCCTGAGCGGATGATCTCCCGCACCGTTTTCAGTTTGACCAGCGCCGACGGAATGAACTTCTGACCGCCGAATCCGGGATTCACGGACATCAGCAGAACCAGATCGATCTTGTCGATGACATGATTGAGCCACGTCAGCGGCGTCGCCGGATTAAAGACCAGACCGGGACGACAGCCATGTTCGCGAATCAGTTCGATCGTACGGTCGACGTGTTCGCTCGCTTCCGGGTGGAACGATATCCAGGTCGCTCCCGCCTTCGCGAAATCAGGAATGATCCGGTCGACTGGCTTCACCATGAGATGCACATCGATGGGCGCCTTCACGCCGTGTTTGCGCAATGCTTCGCAAACCAGCGGGCCGATCGTCAGATTCGGCACGTAGTGATTGTCCATTACGTCGAAATGAATCGCGTCGGCCCCGGCGTCAAGCACCGCGCTCACTTCCTCGCCCAGTCGCGCGAAGTCTGCTGAAAGAATCGAGGGCGCTATCCAGGCGGGTTGCATACCTGCTCTCCGGGTCTGCGGGAGAACAAGTTTCACACAGAGCACACGCAGATCACAGACTCAAAGCGCAAAAGCGAACAGCCAGAGGTTTACTTTTGCCGCATGCCGCGCGCCTTGAGCAGCACTTCGTATGCACCGCGGATCTGGCGTGTCTTGTCTACGGCGAGTTTCATCATCGATTCGGGCAGGCCCCGGGCGTGCAGTTTATCGGGATGGTTCTGGTTCATCAGACGACGATAAGCTTTCGTGACTTCGCCGTCCGATGCGCTGCGCGCGACGCCTAGCACCTCGTAAGCTTCGGCCACATGATCGACGCTCGACGCAGCGCTCGGCTGTCGCGCCGACTGTTGCATCCGAAGCAGCGCCTCCATTTGCACGACCTCATAAGGCGAGACGCCGAGCATCGCGCACACGCGGGCAAGAACGGACCGGCCAGCAGAGTTGAGGCTCCCGCCCCATAACGCTGTCTGCAACTGGATCTGTACGAACATGCGGCACAGGTCGGGTCGATTGCCGCATAAGCGGCGCAACTGTTGCAGCGTCGAATCGAGTGAGAATTCGGGGCTCTTACCCTGTGTGAATAAATCCATTGCAAATTTCGTCTCCCGTTCGGCGAGACGAAACTCACTCATCATGGCGCGCGCCGCGCGAATCTCATCTTCAGAGACACGCCCGTCGGCCTTCGCGAGGCAGCCCATGACCTGGAAGACGCTGCGGAAATAAGCGTCTTCCACGCCGATCGATCCCGTCGGCGCACTCTGATCTGCAATCGTCGATCTGCGCACGGCCTGCGCATCGAACAGATGCCCAATAAACGCACCGAAGAGCGCGCCGACTGGTCCGGCGGCGAACACGCCGATCACTGCGCCCAGCGCTTTCCCCTGCCAGATCATTCGGCTCCGCGAGGTTCCGATGGAACTCTCTGTCTGAATTTCACGGTCTCGTTTCTTTAGGCCGAGCCTGATCGCAGGCGCGCCGTTCCCTTGAAGCTCGTGTCGCCCGCTGCGACAATCCCGCGACGCGTATGGTATCAGCGCGACCGCACTCATCGATTCATCGTCCCAATCGGGTCCATCGACCTCCGCACGAGCGCTGCATGTCTCAAAGCCGGCCTTCTCCACCGATGTTTGAATCTCGCTTGGCGAGCCTTACACGCATTCATCAGGGCAAAGTGCGCGACATCTACGCGATCGACGATCGCCATATGCTCATCGTCGCCACCGATCGCCTGAGCGCGTTCGACGTCGTGCTTCCCGATCCCATTCCCGGCAAGGGGAGCGTACTGACGCAGGTTTCGCGATTCTGGTTCGACCGGACGCGGCACATCGTCCCGAATCATCTCACCGACCATCCGCTCGAACGGGTCGTGCCTGACGCTGCTGAACGCGAACCGCTCGCAGATCGCACTATGGTGGTGAAGCGGCTGCGCGCTCTGCCGATCGAAGCTGTGGTGCGCGGCTATCTGATTGGCTCCGGCTGGAAGGATTACAGACAAACCGGGGGTGTTTGCGGCATCTCTCTTCCGGAAGGTCTGCAGCAGGCCGATCGTCTGCCCGAACCCATCTTCACGCCTGCGACCAAGGCTGAACTGGGCGCGCACGATGAGAACATCCCCTACGAACAGGTTGCCGCTCTGATTGGCCGCGGCCTTGCGGAACAGGTGCGTGCGACGGCGCTTGCGCTCTATGCGTTCGCCGCTGAGCACGCCATCGCACGCGGCATCATCATTGCGGACACGAAGTTCGAATTCGGCGTCGATGAGGCCGGTCATCTCACGTTGATCGACGAGGCGCTGACCCCTGATTCATCGCGATTCTGGCCGCTCGCCACCTATCGGCCGGGGACCAGTCCGCCAAGTTTCGACAAGCAGTTCGTGCGCGACTATCTGGAGACCCTTGATTGGGACAAGCGCGCGCCAGGACCCAAACTGCCGCCGGACATCATCGAGCGGACGAGCGCCAAATACACCGAGGCGCTGCGTCGTCTGACGACCTAGGCCGCCTTCAGCATGCCGCGAACCATTGCGCTCACTTATCTCGCCTTCGGAGCGCTCTGGATCTTCTTCACCGATCGTCTGCTGATCTGGCTCGAAATCGCTCCGCACCGCATTCTGCAGTTGCAGACTTCGAAGGGCTGGCTGTTCGTTCTCGGCTCGGCCGTGCTGCTGTTCGTTCTGCTGCGTCGTTATGAACGCCGTGGCGAAGCGGCCATGAAGGCGTTGCTGGAATCGCAGGACGAAGTGCGCCGCGCGAACGCCGAACTGGAGCAACGCGTCGCCGAGCGCACGCGTCAGCTCGAGAGCGCGAACAGCGAACTCGAATCCTTCGCATATTCGGTTTCGCATGATTTGCGGGCGCCGTTGCGCAGTCTGTCGGGCTTCAGTCAGATCCTGCGGGAGTCCGCCCCGGACGGGCTCGACGAGAAATCCATGCACTACCTGCAGCGGATCCAGGACGCCGCGCAGCGCATGTCCAGCCTGATCGAGGACCTGCTCGGCCTCTCGCGCATAGGCCGCGGCGAACTGGTTGTGCGTCCTGTCAGTCTGACCCGGATCTGTATGGACGCGGCTGCCGCACTACGCGAACGCCACCCCGAACATCGCGTGGAACTCGACGTTGCTCCGGACGTGAACGTGAACGGCGACGCCCGATTGCTGCGGATCGCCATGGATAATCTGCTTGGAAACGCCTGGAAGTACACGGCCTCCACACCTCAGCCACGCGTTGCGATGGGCGTTCAGCCGGGCGAACACGGACCGGTGTATTTCGTGCGCGACAATGGCGTCGGCTTCGACATGGCCTACGCCGGCAAACTGTTTGCACCCTTTCAACGCCTGCATTCGGACGCCCAGTTCGCCGGCAGCGGCATCGGTCTGGTGACCGTGCAACGCATCCTTGCGCGCCATGGCGGGCGCATCTGGGCCGAGGCGGCGCCCGAGAAGGGTGCGACGTTCTACTTCACGCTGGGTTCCTGAGTCAGTTGCCACGCCTTGAAACACTGATGCATCGCTTCGACGCCGTCGGTGAGCGCGGCGGGTCCGGGCTGCAGGATCAGCGACGATTTGATTTCGAATAACTGCTTCCCCCGGACTGCGGGGATTTCATGCCAGCCGCTGCGCGCCGCCACTGTGGCCGGCTGGAATTTCTTGCCGCACCATGAACCCAGAATGATATCCGGCGCGCGGCGCACGACTTCCTGAGCATCGGCGATGATCCGGTTCTTCGCGAGCGCCTGCTGCGCGTGATCCGCGAAGCAATCCTCGCCGCCCGCGACGCCGATCAGCTCCGAAACCCAGCGGATGCAGGAGATCATCGGCCCATCCCATTCTTCGAAATAGACACGCGGCCGCGCCTTGAACTGAGCCGCCGAAGCGCGCACTCGCTCGATATTTTGTTCGAGTCGGGCGCACAGCGCGGCCGCCTTGCTCTCGCAGCCGATCATTCCGCCAAGCATGCGCATCATCCGGAAGATTCCAGCGACGTCCCGGTGATTGAAAATGTGGACGTTGAGTCCGCGGCGGATGAGCTCTGCGGCGATGTCCGCCTGCAGATCGGAGAATCCCAGCACGAGATCGGGATTCAGCTCGCAGATCCGATCGACCTTCGCACTGGTGAACGCGGAGACCTTCGGCTTCTCGCGTCGGGCGCGCGGCGGGCGCACGGTGAATCCGGAGATGCCTACGATGCGCCAATCCTCTTCGAGCAGGTACAGCGTCTCGGTCGTCTCTTCGGTGAGACAAACGATGCGTTCCGGATAATGCATACCGTACTGGGCGCTCATGGATGCATCTTGCCCGCGTCACGCACGCATGTCAGGCTCGGCGCGCATGATTGCATCGCTACTCACGCGCCTGGAATTATGGCTGTTCGAGCCCCCTGAAACCCTCATCGGCAAACCGCTGTGGACCCTGGCGCACATCCTGCGGTATCCCTATGCGCTGTTGCGCGACATCACGCGCGGCGATCTGACCTTGCGCGCGATGAGTCTCGTCTACACGACGTTGCTGTCGATGGTTCCGCTGATTGCACTGTCGTTCTCGGTTCTGAAGGGACTCGGCTATCACCGTGAGCTGGAACCGGTTCTCTATAGTTTCCTCGAGCCGCTCGGCGATCGCGCCTACGACCTGACCAACCAGGTGATGGGATTCGTCGACAACGTGAGCAGCGGCGTGCTCGGTTCAATCGGACTGATCTTCCTGCTCTATACCGTGATCTCGATGGTGCAGAAGGTCGAAGAGAGCTTCAACTTCGTCTGGCGCGTCGAGCAGCCGCGCAGCTTCGGCCGTCGCTTCAGCGAGTACCTGAGTGTGATGGTGGTCGGCCCCGCACTGATCGTCGCTGCGCTGGGCCTGATCGCTACGTTCACCAACACGTCCGCGATGAAAGCGATCTCGCGCTACGAACCCTTCGGCACGATGCTGGTCGTGTTGGGCCATCTGACGCCGTACATTCTCGTCACCGGCGTTTTTACGTTCATGTACGCGTTTGTCCCGAACACCAGGATCCGACTGCGCGCCGCATTGATCGGCGGCGCGTTCGCCGGCGTGTTATGGGCGGCGAGCGGCGTACTGTTCACCCGCTTCGTCACGAGCACGAGCCCGACCATGGTGATCTACGCCGGCTTCGCCATCGTGATCGCGGCGCTGATCTGGCTGTACATCTCGTGGCTCATCCTGCTGGTCGGCGCACAGCTCGCGTTCTACGTGCAGAACCCGCAATACCTGCGTCCCGGACGCGGCGAAATCCGCCTCAACTCCAGCCTGCGCGAGCGTGTCGCGCTATCGATCATGTATCTCGTCGTGAATGACTACCGCGATGCGAAGCATCGCTGGACGACGAACGGCCTGGCGGAGCATCTCGACTTGCCGGGCGCCGCGCTGGGTCCGATCGTCACGGCGCTGGAAAGCAGAAAGCTGTTGCTGCTCGCCGAGGATGACACCTGGGTTCCTGCGCGGGAGCCGGATTCCATCGAACTCGCCGACGTGCTCGAGGCGGTTCGCCACGATTCGGCCGGGCCGCGCCTCGGCAGGATTCGCGACATTGCGCCGGCGGTGGAAGCCGCGCGCAAAGCGGAGCACGCGCTCAACGAAAGTCTGAAGGGCAGGACAGTGAAGGATCTGGTGAAGGACAAGACGTGAGTACGTGACGGCGTACGGATCAACGCCCCCCTACCTCGCCGCTCACTCCCCCGCAATCGTCATCCTCTCGATCAGCACCGAGCCGGTGCGAATTCCACCGCGCCTGTCGACGTCGCTGCCGACGGCGATGATCGATTGATACATGTCCTTCAGGTTCCCGGCGATCGTAATCTCATGAACCGGGTAAGCGATCTCGCCGTTTTCGACCCAGAAGCCGGCCGCGCCGCGTGAGTAATCGCCGGTGACGCCATTCACGCCCTGCCCCATCAGTTCGGTGACGACGAGGCCGCGACCCATCCTGCGCAACAGCGCGTCGAAGTCATCCGGCCCGTTCGCGACAATGAGATTGTGGACGCCGCCCGCGTTGCCGGTCGTCTTGAGACCGAGTTTGCGAGCGGAATACGTGCTCAGCACATAGCCAGTGAGAACGCCGCGATCGATCAGTTCGCGATCGCGAGTCGCGACGCCCTCGCTGTCGAACGGCGAACTGCCAAGCGCCTTCGGAATGTGCGGCCGTTCTGAAATGTTCATCCACGAGGGAAAGATTTGCTGACCCGCGGCGTCCTGGAGAAACGAGGCGCGTCGATACTGACTGCCGCCCCGGACAGCGCCGAGAAAGTGGCCGAACAGACCACGCGCGAGTTCTGGCGCGAACAACACCGGCGCAGTCGACGTCGCAAGTTTGCGTGCATCGAGGCGCCGCAACGCGCGCTGCGCCGCCCGCTTGCCAATGCTCTCGCCGTCTTCCAGTTCGCGCCAGTCGCGTACCGAGCTATACCAGTAGTCGCGCTGCATCTCGCCGTTATCCTGTGCGATGACGACGCAACTCAGACTGTGCAGACTGCTCGCGAAGCCGCCCAGAAAACCGATCGAATTGCCGAACACGCGCAACCCCTGGTGACTCGACAGCGTGGCGCCCTCGGAATTGCCGATGCGCTTGTCGGCTGCGAGCGCCGCCGCCTCACAGGCCACGGCGAGGTCACGAGCTGCATCCGGCTCGATGGGCCAGGGATGATGCAGATCCAGATCGGGAATGTCGCGCGCCATGGCGTCGGGATCCGGCAGACCGGCGCACTCGTCCTCCGCGGTGAAGCCCGCGATGCTGAACGCTTTTGCAACGGAATCGCGAATCGCTTTCGGCGTCAGATCGCCCGTGCTCGCCGAGCCCTTGCGCTGACCGCGATAGAGGGTCACACCCATGCCGCGATCGCGCTGATACTCGAGCGTCTCGACCTCGCCGAGTCGCGCGGTGACTGACAATCCGGTATCGACGCTCACCCCGGCTTCCACCGCCGTCGCGCCGAGCTTCCTGCCTTCTTCGATCGCAAGCGCGACGAGCACCTGCAGATCTGCCTGCGAATGACTGAGCTGACCGGAGGGTGGAGCGGTGGTGAGATTTGACATGGCCGGATTCTAGCAGCGGCTCGCTTCTGAGGGCCTGCGGCTTGCGCCAGATATGTCCCACACGCATTCTTACGCAAGCCGCAATACGCATACCGCATACCTTCCATGAACGACGCCCCCGAACGCCCCAGCAAAAGCGAACGCAAGCGACGCAGCACCGATCTGCAGGATCTCGGCGAGGCGCTCATCGAATTGCCCGATAGCGAGCTTGATGAGCTGCCGCTGCCCGAAGTGTTGCGCGATGCAGTGCTGCTTGCCCGAAGGATCACTGCGCACGGCGGGCTGTATCGTCAAAAGCAATATATCGGCAAGCTGATGCGCAAGTTCGACGTGGAACCGATTCGGGCGGCGATCGAAGCGCAGCGCGGTCGCGAGCGCGTCGAGGCCTTGCGTTTTCGCCGCATTGAGCAATGGCGCGATCGCCTGCTGAAAGAGGGGCTGTCAGCCGTCGAACACCTGCGCGTCGAGGCGCCGGAAATCGATGTGGACGCAGTCGTCACGCTCGTCGAACAGGCCCGCAAGGAGCAACAAGCGGATGCGACGCCGCGAGCCGCACGCGAATTGTTCAAGATACTGCGGGCAGCGCTCGGTTCCTGAGCGTACAGCACGCAAATCGGAAGGTCCCTGGCGCGCCCGCCTTGCTACAATCGGTGCATGAAAACGCTGGTCGGCATCATCATGGGGTCCAGGTCTGACTGGGACACGCTGCAGCCCGCAGCCGACACGCTGCAGCGACTTGGGATTGGCTGCGAAACACGCGTCGTATCGGCGCATCGCACGCCGGATCTGTTGTTCGAGTACGCGAGCACCGCACGCAGCCGCGGGCTGGAAGTCATCATCGCCGGCGCCGGCGGCGCGGCGCACCTGCCCGGCATGGCCGCGGCGAAGACCACCATCCCGGTGCTCGGCGTCCCTGTGCAGTCGAAGATGCTGAGCGGCATCGATTCACTGCTGTCGATCGTGCAGATGCCGGCTGGCATACCTGTCGGCACGCTCGCCATCGGAGCAGCAGGCGCGACCAACGCGGCGCTGCTGGCCGCGGCAATTCTTGCCAACAAGTACGACAACGTTCGCGAAGCGCTCGACAAGTTTCGCGCGGAACAGACGGCCAGCGTTCTGGCGCAACCGGATCCCTCCAAAGCCCCTCAATCATGAGAATTGGGATCATCGGGGCCGGCCAGCTGGGTCGCATGCTGGCGCTCGCAGGCTATCCGTTGGGTTTGCGATTTGTTTTCCTGGATCAGAGCGGCGATGCGCCCGGGGCGCAGGTCGGCCGCATCATCACCGGCGCATTCGACGACCGGAAGCAGCTTGCTGAGCTCGCGCGTGATGTCGATGTGGTCACGTTCGAATTCGAGAACGTGCCAGTCGACGCCGTCGAGTCGATCGCGGGGTTGAAACCATTTCTGCGGCCGATCAGCGCGCTCGGCGCTTCTCAGGATCGGCTGCACGAAAAGACGCTGTTCCGAGAGCTGAAGATACCCACGCCGCCGTTCGCTCCGGTCGATTCGCTCGCCGACCTGCAGGCGGCCGTGAAGAAGATCCGTCTGCCGGGCGTGCTCAAGACGCGGCGGCTGGGCTATGACGGACGCGGCCAGTTCTTGCTACGCACCGCCGAGGATATCGCCGCGGCCTGGGATGCGCTTGGCGCCGTTCCCCTGATATACGAAGGTTTCGTCGAATTCAGCCGCGAAGTTTCCATCATCGGCGTCCGCAGCACGAGCGGCGAGACGCGCTTCTATCCACTGACCCTGAACACGCACGAGGCAGGCATCCTGCGCTACTCGGTCGCGCCGTATCGCAACCCATCGCTGCAGAAACAGGCCGAAACGTATCTGAAGCGCCTGCTCAGGCGCTTCGATTACGCCGGCGTGCTCACTATCGAGTTCTTCGTCAAACGCGGACGGCTCATCGCCAATGAGATGGCGCCGCGCGTACACAATTCAGGGCATTGGACGATCGAAGGCGCGCAGACCAGCCAGTTCGAAAACCACGTGCGCGCGATTCTGGGATTGCCTCTGGGCGAAACCCGGCCTATCGGCCATTCCGCCATGATGAACTTCATTGGCGGCATTCCGGCGCTCGGGAACATTCTGCGCGTGTCGGACGTACACTTTCACAGCTACGGGAAAGAACCGCGGCAGAACCGAAAACTTGGACATTGCACAGTTACGGCGCCGTCCGCGGCGGCGCGCGATCGGGCGCTGCAGCGGCTTCTGAGACTTAAGGTGGATTGATTGGCGGGACTGCATTCTGTTGAATCGCTTGTTAAATGGCCCGGTGAGTTACACGGAGCCTGGACGATTCCAACAGGTGGAGCGGTGCAACAGACGCGTCGACAGTCGGCATTTTTGTATCGATCCCCCCTTGCCCGTAAACTTCCGCAGATCTAAAGATTTCTGCGGATCGGGCGCCTTGTCGGCTTCCCGGCTGCTCTACAGGTTCGCAACACCTCATGTATCTCGAACTCTTCAAGCTGCACGAGTTGCCGTTCCGGCTGACGCCGGATCCTGTGTTCCTCTACCTGTCCAAGCACCATGCGCGCGCGAAGGCGTACATGGAATCGACCATCTGGTTCACTGATGGCTTCGTCGTCATCACTGGCGAGATCGGCTCCGGCAAGACGACCCTGATCGAGACATTCCTCAAGGAGCTCGAGAAGGACGTCGTCGTCGCCCAGATCAACCAGACTCAGGTCTCGGCGATCGAATTCCTGCAGACCGTGCTGGTGCAGTTCGGCTTCCAGCCGTTCCGGATGAAGAAAGCCGAGTTGCTGTCGACGCTGAATGAATTTCTGGTCGAGCAATACGCGAATGGACGGCGCGTCCTGCTGATCGTCGATGAAGCTCAGAACCTGTCGAACAAGGTGCTCGAGGAGATTCGCCTGCTTTCCGGCGTCGAGACGACCAAGGAAAAAGTCCTTCGCATCATTCTTGCGGGCCAACCGGAACTCAACGACAAGCTGAACTCGCCATCCCTGATTCAGCTCGCGCAACGTATTCGTCTGCGCTTCCATCTCACCGCGCTATCGAAGAACGATACGTCGGCGTACATCCAGCATCGGCTGGAAGTGGCGGGTTCACAGGGCCGCCAGATCTTCGATCCGGACTGTCACGCGCTCGTGTATCGCTACACCGGCGGCATTCCGCGCCTCGTGAATACGCTGTGCGACACCTCGATGATGGCCGCGTTTGCGCAGGATCGCGATACAGTCACTGTCGAGGACATCAAGGCGGCCATCGAAGAGCTGCAGTGGGTGGAATATGCAGAGCGCTCGGTCAAGCTGCATACGCTCAGCAGCGAGGGGATGCATGGCGAGCGGCGCATCGTGCTCGGCCGCATTCTCGTCGGCGTCAACGGCCAGACGATCTCGGAGAGGGAGCTGACCCCCGGACGATTCATCATCGGGCGCACCCCGGACAACGATCTGCAGATAGACAGCAAGTACATCAGCCGCCATCACGCGCAGATCATCACTTCGGTGCACACGTCGGTCCTCGAAGATCTGAACAGCACCAACGGAATTTATGTGCGCTCAAAGCGCGTCCGTCGCAGGATGCTGAACGACGGCGATGTCGTGCAAATCGGTCAGCACGAGATCATGTACTTCGACGATCGGTTGTCGCGGACGCGTGTATCGATCGGCGACGCCGAAGACGACGCCGTACCGATGCTGCGCGATTCGCTTCATGGCGAGCGCGGCCATGCGACGCACGAGGAAGACGAAGACGACGATGAAGTTGTACCGCTGCGGAAGGATCACACGGCGTAACGCCGTGAAGGCCGCAGTCCGTAGTCTGTAGCCTCCGTAGCCAGCGAAAGGACAACGCCCGCTCTGTTCCAGTTCTGGCTTCGGGCTTCAGACTACGGACTAGCGTCCTCCACCCTCAATCGTCCAGCGAGCGGCTGTTGTACTCGGATTGGCGCGTCCGGTAGTCGCGTCGACGCAGCCACAGCACGAGTCCCGCCATCAAACTGAGCGCACCCACGACCATGAAGATGCTGGGCAGCGTTTCCATTTCGATCAGCCAGGCCGCACCCAGGAGCGCAGCTCCCACCGCCATATACAGGTAGGGCAAGAACTCGTAAAACGGACGGGGGAGCCACATGGCGGATAGGGGCTGCAGTAGTTCGTGAGACCGCAGCCATCCTAGCAGCGCGGAGCAATCAGACGCCAACGCACCGAGGCGTGCGGTGCTCGGCTCGCGGCCTGCGCCCGATAGAGAAGTACGCTGGCGCCCACTGCATTGCGCAAGCCCTTATTCTGCCGCCGTCCCGCCCACCGTGAGGCCGTCGATTCGCAGCGTCGGCTGGCCGACGCCTACAGGCACATCCTGTCCTTCCTTGCCGCAGGTCCCAACGCCTTCGTCGAGCTGCAGATCGCTGCCGACCATGGACACCCGGCGCAGGACGTCCGGACCGTTCCCGATCAATGTCGCGCCTCGCACCGGGGCAGTGACTTTGCCGTCTTCGATCAGGTACGCCTCGCTGGCCGAGAACACGAACTTGCCGGAGGTAATGTCGACCTGGCCGCCGCCGAAGTTCCGGCAGTAGAGGCCCTTCTTCACCGAACCGATGATGTCCTGCGGATCGTGCTTGCCGGCGAGCATGTACGTGTTCGTCATTCGCGGCAGCGTCATGCTCGCGAATGATTCGCGGCGCCCGTTGCCCGTTGGCGCCGCGCCCATGAGACGTGCGTTGAGTTTGTCCTGCAGATAGCCGCGCAGCACGCCGTTCTCGATCAACGTCGTGCACTGAGTGGGCGTGCCTTCATCGTCGATGTTGAGCGATCCGCGCCGCGATCCCAGCGTACCGTCGTCGACCACCGTGCACTGATCGGAAGCGACCTGCTCGCCAATCCGGCCCGTGAACGCCGAGGTTCCCTTGCGATTGAAGTCGCCTTCGAGTCCGTGACCGATCGCTTCGTGCAAAAGTATGCCGGGCCAACCGGGGCCGAGCACGACCGTCATGGTTCCAGCGGGCGCAGGCGCCGCATCGAGATTCACAATGGCGCTGCGCACAGCTTCGTGCACCAGTTCCTTCCAGCGGTCATTCTCGATGAACTTCGCCAAACCATAACGACCGCCGCTGCCGCAGTAGCCCTGCTCGCGCCGACCGTTATGCTCGACGATCACGGACACGTTCATGCGCACCAGCGGCCGCACATCGGCGCCGATCGTGCCGTCGCTCGCCATGACGAGCACGACTTCATGCGACGCCGACAGGCTCGCCATCACCTGCTTCACGCGTGGATCACGCCGCGCTTCGACGTCGACCTGCTCCAGCAAGCGTACCTTGTCGGCATCGTTGAGACCCTCGATCGGATCCACCGGGAAGTAGAGCTGATGGCCGGTGGAAGAACGCCAGGCCTGCATCGATGTGTTGGCGCCGCTGCGCGCGATCGCGCGCGCGGCCAGCGACGCTTCCGTCAGAGCGGGCAACACGATCTCATCCGAGTATGCGAAGCCGGTCTTCTCCCCTGCGAGCGCACGCACGCCGACACCCTGCTCAATGCTGTACGTTCCATCCTTCACGATGCTGTCTTCCAGCGACCACGACTCTTCGCGGCTCAACTGGAAATACAGATCCGCGTAATCCACGCTGTAGCCCATCACGCTGCCCAGCACGTTCGCGATGCGGTCTTCGTCGAGCCCCGAGGGCGCAAGAATGGCTTGACGAGCTACCTCCAGCGGCTGCGCCGCGACGCTCGCTGTCGGCAGTTCAAGATGAAGCGCGTTGCGTACAGCGGCGGCTGCTATTGACATGTATCGGGGCCTCGCGATGCGGATTGTGACTGTAGGTCCAAATGACGCGGACGATGTCCGGCTGCATCCCGACCTACAAGCTGATCTGGAATTTCCTGTGCGACAACGCCGGAAAGCGGCAGCGCAGGTCCTGTTGGAGTGTGCGGTCAATTTGGCCGACTGCAAGCCCGGGACCTGCCGCCGCCACTCGATCCAGAACGTGTCCCCACGGATCGACCACCATGGAGTCGCCCCAGGTCTCGCGCCCACTGTCGTGCCTGCCGCTCTGCGCGGGGGCCAGGACATAGCAGAGATTCTCGACAGCTCGCGCCCGGATCAGCAGTTCCCAGTGGGCGCGGCCGGTCGGTGCGGTAAACGCCGACGGCAGACTCAGAATTTCCGCACCCTGCGATTGCAGGATCCTGAACAGCTCGGGGAAGCGCACGTCGTAGCACACAGCCAGACCGACACGACCAACGGGCGTCGACACGACCACGGGCTCGCTCCCGGCCGCAATGGTCGCCGACTCCCGGTAGCGCTCCTCGCGATCCGGCAGGTCGACATCGAACAGGTGAATCTTGTCGTAGCGAGCCACACAGCGGCCCCGCTCATCGAACACCAGAGACGCCGCGGCGACGCGACCTGGATCGTCATCGACCTTCAGCGGAATCGTCCCTCCGATGATCCACAGTCCGAGCTCGCGTGCGCAGTGCCCGAGAAACGCCTGAATCGGACCCTCTCCCATTGATTCGGCGACGGCGATTTTTTCGAGTTCGCTGCGGCCCATGATTGCGAAGTTCTCTGGCAGCGCCGCCAGCAAAGCGCCCTTCACCTTTGCATTTTCAAGCAGTTGGCGCGCAGTGTTCAGGTTCGTGCTGACGTCGGCGGCCGAGGTCATCTGGAGGGCGGCGATATTCATTAGCGGAAGTGATCAGTGAATAGTGACTAGCCGAAATCGCTGAGCTGTGAATCGTGAGCCATGAGTCGAAAGAATCCGCATCTGACGACTCACGACTCACAGCTCACGTGTCGCCCTCCGCCTTCGCCGATGCTTCCGATGCGTCGATGCGTTCGACAATCGGATTGTCCCATGGGCCCGTGATCCGATAGTAGCCGCGGGTGATTCCCTTCAGCGGCTCCTTGAACACCTGCGAGAACAGCAGTAGCGCCGCGCCCACCGCCGGACCGCCGGCGAGTGCGCCAGCGACTGGCAGCGACGCACCCAGATTGCCGGTGACGACCGCCGTCTGATCATAGTCGCGTGCGCCGAGTCCGGTCCGGCCGGCGATCCCGATTTCGGCGGCCGGGCCTCTGAGCAGCAGATTGTTCGTGTAGGCATTTCCATCGCGCAGTTCGAAATCGCCGTGCACCACATCGAACGCCAGACCTTTTTCAGTGAGATCGCTGAAGTCGAGCGAGAGGCGACGTGGCAATGCAGCGATGCTGAAGAGACCCAGCACTCGTCCCGCACCCGGCTGAAGGTTTACGAGTTGACCTGCCTCGGCGGTCACGGAAAGCGCGCCGGATGCGTGCTCGAGCATGTCGCCGCTGAATCCGCCGGGCCAGGAGAGGTCCGCGCGAATCTCTCCGTGCTTCGCTTCGAGAAAACCGGTGTAGTTCAGTGCGCGCAATGCGCCGGCGACGTCATCGCTGATGACCCTCGCATCGAGCGAGGACTGCTGACCGTCCGCCGTGTTGAACCAATGCCCGCGGCCTTCGGCGCGTATCGACTCACTCATCACCGTTGCACTGTCGAAGCGAATGCCCTGCGGGACGCGCGACGCCTTGAGGTCAACCGCGCCGATCGTGCGCGCGCCGATGCGCAGATCGCTGACGTATACCTGCAGGCCAGGCAGGTTCCGCGGATCGCGTGCGACGCCATCGCTCACCGGACGGCCGGGCGCTTTCGCGATGACGAGTCGCTCCATCGTGGCGCGCAGCGGCTGTTCGCCCAGGAGGTTCTGCGGGATGAGAATTTGTCCTGCTGCATGTTCGCCGCTGACGTCCACACGCCAGCCTGCCTGCGTCGCCTGCAGCACACCGCGCAGATCGGGCCAGCGATAGCCGAATAGCACGAACTCGCCGACGCGCACATTGGCCGCCTGCAGATACTCGGACAACGGTTTGCCGCCGCCGCTGCCTTTGAGCGCCAGCCACTCATCGAGCACGAAGCGATCGATTGAGCCCTCGATGCGCAGGCCGCGATGATCCGGCAATGACGGGGTCACGCCGTCGGCGCGTAGACCGCCGCGATCCAGCGTCCAGCCATCGGCGGACTGACGCATACGCACCAACGAACGCACCTCTCCGAAGGAACCGCGAACGAGCAGGTTCTGCTCAGGGTCGAACTCCAGCGCGAGGCGCAAATCGCGCACTTCGTCTTCAGTCTTGCCCAGCGGCGCCGGGAGCCCCACGCCGAGGCCCTTCGTGTCGGACTCGATTCGCATGACTTGCGGCGCTCCCGCATTCACGCCCGCAGCCGTCAAAGTGGTCGTTACTCGCCAGTCGGCGACGCCGCGCAGCCCGACCGACGAAGGCAAGCCGAGCAGCGGCTTCACCTGCGCCGCGGCGCTTCGACCCTGAGCGACCAGCGCCGAGGAGGCTGCGCCATCAGGCGTGACCGAAACGCTGATCGGACCGCCCAACCATTGACCTTGCATGTCGGCCGATGAGATCGACGTGTTGCGCACCGTCAGCGCGCCAGTGAGCTTCTTTACGGGCGCATCGAAATCCTGCAGCCACGCGGTAGCGTTCGTCAGCCGCGTTGTGACTTCGATGTCGCGATTCGCCATCTGCCTGATCGGCAAATGCAGACGAAGATCGGTTTGCATGGCGCCCGACCCGTTGAGGCGCGCGAATTGTTCTCCGAGCTTCGGTCCGAGCGGGCTGTCTTTCAGCATCCGCAGGCCATCCTGCAATTCGCCGCGCCCGGTCGCCTTGATCACGAGCACTGCCTGTTTGAGATCTTCGACGTCCGCCGTCGCCTCACTCACGTGAAGCGCGCCGACGTTCGCACCGCTGGCGCGGACATGCAGGCCTTCGTTGTGAAACTCGAGATCTGCTTCGACGCCGCTCGCGGGCGTCCAGCCCGGGTGATAGCTGAACGCTGCATCCTGTACCTGCGCGCGCGCGCGGAACTCTCCTTCCCCATTACGAAACGGAAATGAGCGGACCGGGCCCTTGTAGACCACATCCGCCGCGACGACGCGTCCATCGAGGAACGCCTGATCGAACCATTCGACGGTGCGCGCGCCGAGTCGACCCGCAGGCACATAGTTGCGGGTTGCGCTCACCACGAGGTCCTGCGCCTGCGCAGACAGATCGAGCACCGGCGACGAGTCGTCGCCCGCAAAGGTCGCGGAAAAGCGGCCGACGGCCCGGCCGTCTTCGCTTTGCACGCGTAAGTCCTCACCGTTCACGATCCAGCCAGAGTCCTGCGCTCGCCACCCAACTTCACCCCCGGTCACTTGCGCCGCCAGCGGCTCGCGGAACCAGCGCGGCAAGGTAAAGCGCACTTCGTTCTGCGCGATGCGCCACCGTCCGCCGTCCTGCGTAGCTGCAATTTCGCCGCTTAGACCGGCAAGGCCCGGCGCTTTTTCGATCGGCTCGAATGCGATGTCGTTCAGCCGCGTGTTGAACTGGTACTTCGCCGCGTTCTGATCGGAACGCTCGTAGCTTGCCGACACGTTCTGCAGTACGCCGCGTGCATTCAGCGCACGCAACCGCGCGAGGCTCTCGCTTTCGGGGAGATACGCGAGCAGGGGCCACAGACTTTCGAGCACGATCCGATCGGCCGTGCCGCTGGCCTTGAGCACTCTGCCGCCGTCGCCGGGCGTCCATTTCGCGCGGATCTGCGATGCTCGCCACGCCGCGTCCTTGCGCGCGAGGTCCAGGTCGGTGAGCGATGCACTCCACTCGTCCCCGAGCCGCTGCGCCTGTAGGTCGAAGGCGATACGGTCGTAACTCACCATTTCAGACAGGATGGCGGCGGGGGCTTGCGGCTCGGCTGCAGTCGAGTCGCTCTTCTGGACCGCGGTGCGCTCTGAATCGTCCTCGCTCGGGCGCGGCTGCTGCATCGGCGCCGCGCTGGGCAATGCGATCGACCAGACCGGAGCGGCGGCGGCGACATTGCTGAGATCGATCCGCGCCGATAATTGCGTCAGCGCAGGTCCGAGCACCGCGCCGTGGATCGTCAGCGAACCGTAGCCGGTTTCAGGGGCTGGCCATTCATCTGGAAGTACATCGGCCCAGCCGGCGAGATCGAGGCGGTCGCTCTCCACGCTGAACGTCGATACGAGCGTGGAGTATTGTTCCAGGGGACCGTGCGCGGTCGCGGTGAATTGCAGATCCGCACCCAGCGACTCCGGCAGCGATGCATCGCCGCGCAGACGCAGATTCGACTCATCGCGGAGCAGTTCGAAGTTCACGCCGGACAACGACCACGGTCCGCGTCCCGTGATCTCGTCGCGAAACGTCACCACGGCGTTGTCGACATCGAAGCGTCCGGTCGGCAGTTGTTCGAGGGCGAACGGCTTCGCATCGAGGCGCTCCGGCAACGCACTCTGTCCGAGCAGTTGAATGCGGCCCTCTTTGGTGCGAATGAGGCCGATCTGCGGGGACTCAAGCGAAAAGCGCCCGGCGCTCAGACGACCTTCGCCGATGGCGGCCCACACATCGAAGCCGACGCTGCCGCGCGTCGCCGTTGCGAGCACACGCGTGCGGTCGGGTGTTCGCACCACAGCCGCATCGAACACCAACTCCGGTCCATAGAGTTTGAGCCGCGCGCTCAGATTGCTGAACTCGACGACCAGTCCGCTGCGTTCATTGATCCAGTCCTGCACCTGGACGCGGTACTCGGGTACGCGCGTCACAACGAAACCAAAGGCGGCAAGCAGCAAACCAGTCAGCACGACTGCGCCCACAAAGCTGCCGAGCAGCCATCTCAAGAGTTTTCGGTTGCGGGATTTCATCAGAAGGGGTTAGCGGTTGGCGGTTCGCGGTTAGCCAGAAAAGCAGCGGGCTTACCGCGCTTTGTACTGCAAGGACGATACTGAACTGAGCTGAGCGCGCTTCCGGCTCTGTCCAACCGCCAACCGCTAACCGCTAACCGCTTCTCTCTCACATGAGCACCACGTCGTACTGATCCTGCTGATACAGGGCTTCGGTCTGCAGCCGGATGGGTTTGCCCGTGTGCACTTCGAGTTCGGCGAGCGCGGCGGACTCCTCATCGAGCAGTCGCTCGATGACGTCCTGATGCGCGAGCACCATCAGTTCCTGGAATTCGAACTGGCGCGACTGACGCAGAATCTCCCGGAAAATTTCGTAGCACACCGTCTCGTTCGATTTCACGAAGCCGCGTCCCTCGCAGGTAGGACAGGCTACGCACAGCATGTGTTCCAGACTCTCGCGGGTGCGCTTGCGGGTCATCTCGACGAGGCCCAGCGGCGACACCGACGAGATGTGATTCTTCGCGTGATCGCCAAGCAGCGACTTCTCCAGCGCCTGAAGCACCTGCTTGCGGTGCTCCTCTTCCTCCATGTCGATGAAATCGATGATGATGATGCCGCCGAGATTACGCAGCCGCAGCTGCCGGGCGATCGCCACCGCCGCTTCCAGATTCGTACGGAAGATCGTTTCCTCGAGCGTTCGATGTCCCACGTAGGCGCCGGTATTTACATCGATCGTCGTCATCGATTCGGTCTGGTCGAAAATCAGGTGGCCGCCTGACTTGAGCGGCACCTTCCGATCGAGCGACTTCTCGATCTCCTCCTCCACGCCGTACAGATCAAAGATCGGCCGATCGCCGCGGTACAACTCGATGCGTCCGGCGAGATCCGGCATGAACATACGCGCAAAGTCCGTCATTCGCTGAAACGCGTCCTGTTGATCGACGCTGACCTTGTCGACGCCGCTCGAGACCACGTCGCGCATCACGCGCACTGCAAGCGGCAGGTCCTCATGCACCAGATTGCCCGGCCGCGTCGACGCCGCTTTCTCGCTCAGCACCGCCCACAGCTTTTGCAGAAACAGCATGTCGGCGCGCAGCGCATCTGGAGTCGCCCCCTCAGCGGCAGTGCGCACAATGTAGCCGCCCGGTTCATCTGCGCGCAGAAACAGGCTGGCGGCTTCGCGCAGACGCTGGCGTTCGCCTTCATCCTCGATGCGCGCGGAAATGCCGATGCCGCGGCCTTTCGGCATATAGACGAGATAACGTGAGGGAATCGTGATGAACGTCGTGAGCCGCGCGCCCTTGGTGCCGAGCGGATCCTTCAACACCTGCACGAGAATTTCACTGCCCTCGCTCACCAGAGACTGAATATCGGCGGTTCGGCCCTCATCGACGGGCTCATCGGGATTGCCGTTCTCGCCGACGGCCGGATGCACGATGTCCGACGCATGCAGAAACGCGGTGCGTTCAAGACCGATATCGACGAATGCGGCCTGCATGCCCGGCAGGACGCGCGAGACCCGGCCTTTGTAGATGTTGCTGATGAGCCCGCGTCGATTGGCGCGCTCCAGAAACATCTCCTGCAGCACGCCGTTTTCGACCAGCGCGGCGCGCACTTCGCGCGGACTGACATTGACCAGAATTTCGGCGCTCATCCGCGCACCCAAGACACGGCTGGCGCGTGAGCCGCGCCGCGGGCTTCCGGTCCAGTCAGGTGCGGGTCGAAAGCGCCGATTCTCCATCCGATCGACCGCAGCAGCTCGCCGGTTTCATACAGCGGCAGTCCCATGATTCCCGAGTAGCTGCCAACGATGCGCTCGATGAAGACAGCCGCGAGGCCCTGCACGGCATATCCGCCCGCCTTGTCAGCAGGTTCGCCCAAGCGCCAGTACGCACTGATTTCCGTGTCGCTCAGGTTGCGAAATGTCACCTCGCTTACGCTCACGCGCGCTGCACAGCCCTCAGCGTGACGCAAGGCGACGGCGGTATGGACATGATGCGTGCGGCCGGACAACAGCAGCAACATGCGCCGCCCATCCTGTTCGTCGAGCGGCTTGGAGAGAATCTCATCGCCAATGGCGACCGTCGTATCCGCTCCGAGGACGGGCCGACGCTCGGCGTCCGCAAGCTGCGACCACAGCGTCTCGGATTTCAGGATGGCGAGACGCTCGACGTATTGGACGGCAGATTCGCCCGTCTGCATCCGTTCATCGACGTCAACGGATCGAACGCGATGCGCGACCCCGATCTGAGTGAGCAGGGCGCTGCGACGAGGCGATGCCGAGGCGAGATAGATCAAGAGGTTGGAGGTTTTTTGCATCCGCCGAAGGATACAGGCCGGAAGGAACGGATGGCATTGTTCCGGCTGTCAGATTAATTCGGCCTGAATCCGGCGCGCTACGGGCGCCGCGTTGTCCGTTGCCCGTTGTCTGTTTTCCGCCGGCAATAGAAAGCGACGCGTCGTCCGGCTCTGCGCACAACGCACAACGGAAAACGCGCAACTGCCAGCGACGCGGGAGCGTCTTCAATCGATTTCACCGCGGATCCAGCGCAGGGCCATCACAGGGTCGTCGAATAGCTGCATCCTGATACGTGCGTTCACTGCTTCACTGATCAGAATCAGTACATGGCCGATCGCAACGAGCGTGCCCGGCTTCACGAGCGCAGCCCAGCGCACTTCGTCCCGCACGTCGATGCGCACCACGTAGTCGCGAAAGCGCTGGATCTCCGAGTAATCCCAATTGCCGTGCGCCTCTCGATAGTCCGCGATCGCCGGCATGCCTGCTACGAAACGCGGGTCGGCGCCCGCTCGGTTCATCAAGTCAATGAGCCCCTCGGCGGTGAGTTCGCCCCACACCTTCAGCCGGACGAGATGTTCCTGCGTATCGATCGCGTAACTGCACTCCATGATCCTCCCGTGACGAATCTTCCTAACTGCTGTTGTGACGGCCGCATCATCAGCCGGCCGCCGCGCTTGCTATTGTCGAGCCGGAACAATACGCGAAAGTACGTGTCCGCCGCTGTAGGATGATTCGTGACGCAGTGCGCGGCGCCGCCACTGCTGCGCGTCTACCGTGCGCGGGCTGCACGGCTCCAATAGAACGACCACCCAGACATCCAGGACGATGCCGCGCACTGACGACAAAAAGACCTCGACAGGACGAAACCTGCCGCCGGCGAGCTTTCCGGTGATCGAGGGTTATCGCTTTCTGCAGACGATCGCGCGTTCTCCGAAGTCCGAAATCCACGTCGCGCACTCGGTCGAGCTCAGCCATAACGTGGCCATCAAGGTGCTGCGCACTGGCCTGTTCTCGACGGCGGACGCAGGTGAAGAGGAACGCTTCGAGCGCGAGCGCGAACTGTTGATGCGCATCAAGCATCGCGCAATCGTCGACGTGTACGACTGGGGACACGGCGAGGACTTTCGCTACATCGTCACCGAGTACTTTCCGAGCGGAAGTCTGGAGCTGCGCATTCGCAATCTGATGACTTCCAGGGACAGCATCGACATTTTTCTGCAGATCGCGGGTGCGTTGACCGTCGTGCATGCGGCCGGGTTGTGCCATCGCGATCTCAAGCCGGCGAACGTCATGATGCGACAGGACGGACGCATCGTGTTGATCGACTTCGGCCTCGCCAAAAGGGTCGACAATGCGACCCAGCTGACCAGCGCGGGCGAGGTGCGAGGATCGCCGTACTACATCAGTCCCGAACAAGCCGAGGGCGCGCCCGTCGACCAGCGCAGCGATCTGTACAGTCTCGGGATCATGTTTTACGAGATGCTGACGGGACAGCGTCCTTTTCGCGGCAGCTCCATCATCGCGATCATTCAGTCTCACCGCAACGATCCGATCCCGGTGCTGCCGCCGGAACACCGTCGCTTTCAACGCCTCATCGATGGGTTGCTGGCCAAAAATCCGGCTGAGAGATTTCCCTCCGCCGCAGCGGCCCTGGCGGAACTGGCGAAGATGAAGGTGTAAGTGGGGCTACGGGCTACGGACTACAGCCCAAACGCTGCACCTCAACATCATCTCTGGATTGAAGTCGGTCTTGCTCTCGCCTGTCGCCTGTAGCCAGTAGCCATCGCGTCACGCGCGATGGTACGGGTGCCCTTTGATGATGCTGACTGCTCGATAGAGCGCCTCCGCGACCATCACTCGCGCCAGCGCATGCGGCAAAGTCAGCGCCGATAATGACCACCGGAAATCCGCGTGTGCGTCAATTTCAGACGACAAACCCTCCGGCCCGCCGATGCAAAACGCCACGCTGCGACCGTCGCGTGCGCGTTCTTCGAGAAACCGGGCGAGTTGCTCGCTCGTGAGCGCCCGCCCGCCGACCTGGAGTGCGACCACATACGGGCTCGGCGGCAACGCGGCGATCATTCGCTCGCCTTCTTTCGCAATGGCCTGCCTGACGTCGCCGCCTGAGCGCTGCCCAAGCGCGATTTCTCTGAGTTCCAGCCGATAGTCCTGCGTCAGCCGCCCCGCGTACTCCTCGTAGCCTTCGTTCGCCCAGCGCGGCAGCTTCGTTCCGGCGGCGAGAAGGAGCAGGCGCATGGCGCATCAGCGCCGTTGTCGGTTATGTGTTGTGAGTTGCGCGTCCGAACCCTCCGGAGTCGGTCCGCCTGCTCTGGAACGGACAACTGTCAACGGCGAACTCACAACGAACCACCCGCCGCTTCGCGCCTCGCCGCACTTACATCCCACAGGCTTTCGAGTCGATAGAACTCACGCACGCGCGGCAGCATGATGTGCACGATCACGTCCTGCAGATCGACCAGCACCCATTCGCCGTCACGTTCGCCTTCCACCCCCGTCGGCCGGAAACCTGCCTTCTTCGCGTACTCGATCACGCGATCTGCGATCGAGCGCACGTGTCGATCGGAGTTGCCGCTCGCGATAATCATGGTGTCGGTGATGTCGGTGAGCTGGTCGACGTTCAGTACGGTCACGTTCACTGCTTTCATTTCATCGAGCGCGCCTGCGACGACCTTGACCACTGCGCCCTGCACCACCTTCGGCTTCGTCGCCGGCGCGCTCTTGCGCGGTCCTTTTTTTACCGCGGCTTTCTTTGCCGCGGTTTTGTGCGCCGCGTTTTTGTTCGATGCGGTTTTCCTGGCGACCGGACGCAGCGCCGTCTTCGCCTTCGCAGTGCTGGGATTCGAACGTCGTGAAGTCTTTGCTCGCTTGACGGCCATGCTCACCTCAAAAGATTGGGCTGGGGGCTAGGGGCTGGGAGCTCGGGCAGGAAGGTTGGTAAGTTTTCGGGCTTACTTCCAGCCCTGGCCTAAGGTCTCCAGCAAACTCGGGAATCATCGTCGTCGATAGCATCCTGTTTCCTCGATGATCTGCCGCACTGCATCCGGCATCAGGTAGCGCGGATCGCGTCCTGCCGCGATCAGCTTGCGAACTTCGGTAGACGAGATTTCCAGTTGCGTCACCGCGTGGATGTAAATGCACCCGGCGCGTGATTCGTGCAAGTCGCCGATGCGGCCGGTGCCGCGATCCACCAGCAACTCACCGAGCGGCCCCATGCTGGGCGCTCGCCAGCCCGGTCGATGCGCGACGACCAGGTGCGCCAGTTCGAGCAGTTCACGCCACTGATGCCACTTCGGCAAGCCCAGGAACGCATCCATGCCGACGATCAGGCAGAGCGAGCCCTCGGGAAAATCCGCGCGCAGGGTACGCATGGTATCGACGGAATACGACAGCCCCTCGCGGCGAACCTCGCGATCATCGACCATGAATCCGGGTTGCCCCTGGGTCGCCGCCTGCACCATTGCGAGCCGTTCCTCGGCGCTTGCGACCGTCGTCTCGCGATGCGGCGGACTACCCGCAGGCATAAAGCGCATTTCGTTCAGGCGCAGCGCCTGCAGCAATTCAAACGCCGTGCGCAAATGTCCAAAATGAATCGGATCGAAGGTGCCGCCGAAGATGCCGATGGTGGCCATTTATGAGGAGCTGACTAGTGACTGGTGACTGGTGAATAGTCAGAACCAGGAACGGGAGTGCGCCGCCCTGCAGCTCCCCCTCTCCAGTGGGGAGAGGACTGGGGTGAGGGGTCGCGCGCAAACGCGCCCTTCGCGTCCGCCGTCCGCCGTTCGCCGCTCACCATCTTCACGCCGCCCTCGCGAGCCGCACGCCCGCGAGTCCCGCAACCAGCCGTTCGAATTCCACCCAGGGATCGGTGCGCACTGCACCTTTTATCGCGCGGTCGGCGCGCTCGGCGTCCAGGAGCAGCGCGCGGACGGCCGCCGGCTTTAAGCGCGCGAGCGCCTGTTTCATCGCGGCCTGACGCGCACGCCAGACATAGAGCGCGTTCATCGCAGCGTCCGCGCTCTGACCGCCGCGCATCAGATGCTGAGCGCGGGCAATCCACTGCAGATCCTTGTTGAGCGCCCACAGCACGATCGGCGGCTCGGCAGCCTCGCCTCGCAGACCTTCCAGGATCCGTAGCGCTCGTGCGGCCTGCCCTCGCATGGCCGCCTCGCCGATTTGCAACACGTCGAAGCGCGCGCTGTCCGCGACGGCGTCGAGCACCGTTTCCGCGCTGACTGGCCCGGGCGACAACAGCAACGCGAGCTTTTCGATCTCCTGATGCGCCGCGAGTAGATTGCCTTCGACGCGCTCGGCCAGGAGCGTTGCCGCGGCCTGATCCGCGTGCAGGTTGCGCCGGCCGAGTCGCTCGCGAATCCAGGCGGGCAGGCGCGGCAGTTCGATCGGCCACACCTGCACGAATACGCCGTGCTTGTCGATCGCACTCACCCAGCGCGAATTCTGCGTGCGGCCGTCCAGCTTGCCGGTGATGACCAGCACGAGATTGTCGGGCGACCCTGCAGATGCAAGCTCAACGATGGCGTCGCCCCCCTGCTCGCCCGGCGTGGGATTCGCCATCCGGATCTCGATGATCTTGCGCTCGGCAAACAGCGAGAGCGAGCGGCTATCGCCGAGCAACGCCTGCCAATCGAAGCCGCGCTCGATGACATTCAGACTGCGCTCGGTGAATCCCTGCAGACGCGCTTTCGCACGAATCGCATCCGCCGCTTCGTTCACGAGCAACGGCTCATCGCCGGACACGAGATAGATTCGCCCTAGTTGCCGGGCGAGACTGCCCGCGAGGTTATCGCCGGAAATTTTCACTTACGTGCGAGCGACCGTACTCAGGGCGGTTCGAATGACGACGGAGAATGACAGTCAGGGACACTCGCGGTGCGATTCGATGGGTCGAGGAAGGTGCGATCGATTATGGCGCAACGCGGGTGGGTAGAGAAGCGCGGCCTACTCCTGCTTCGCGCAGAAATGGGGACAGTCCCCATTTCTGCGATTTCCCGGCTTTCCTTTGGTTCGCGGAAATGGGGACAGTCCCCATTTCAGAGCGTCTGGGTCGCGAACGAACGCGTCGAGCAGCACTGAGCCCATAGCCGCGGACCATACCTTCACCTTTACATACGAGCCCTCGAGCCCGTAGCCTGTCCGTGTTGAATCAACCCTTCCCGAACATGTCCATCTTCGAATCCGCCCGTCGTCCGCCGCAGTGGTTGCGAGTTGCACTCGCAGCGCTGCTGCTCGCCTTCGCGCTGAATTCGATTGCGCATGTGACGCATCGGCATGACGCAACCGCGGCCGCCGCTTCGCACGGCGTGCTCTGCGGCTACTGCGTGTCGTTCGGCGGCTTGGCGGACGCTCCGCGCCATACCTATGCGGCGCCCGCGCCGACGCAGGTCGCGAGCCGCCTTGCTCTGCCCGCCCCTGTCGCCCGCTCAATTGATCTGCGCACCTCCGCGCAGCCGCGCGCACCGCCCCTGTCCTGAAAGTACGCTGATCGTCGCCTTCATCGTTTCGATGAAGGTCGTCTCGCCCGGTCGCCCATCCGCCGACCGCGGCGAACCGGCTTCATTTCTTCAGGACTCGAAACACCATGCATTCGTCTCATAGCCTTCGCATCGCGATCGCCGCGCTGCTTGTCGCTCAATCCAGCCTTGCACAGGAGACCCGGCCCGAGGAGGTCATCGTCACATCCACCGCCCTGCGCGAAACCGCACTCGACATCGCGCAGCCGGCGACGGTGATCAGCGGCGACGAACTGCGTCGGCAAATCGCTTCGAGCATCGGTGAATCCATCGCAACCGAACCCGGCGTCAGCGCCAGTTACTTCGGACCGAGCGCCAGCCGGCCCGTCATTCGGGGTCTGGGCGGTGAACGAGTGCTCATGCTTCAGGACGGCGTCAGCGCACTCGATGCCTCGAGCCTGAGTCAGGATCACGCGGTGGCTATCGAATCCGTGCTCGCCGACCAGATCGAGATTCTGAAAGGACCGGCGGCGCTGTTGTTCGGCAGCGGCGCTGTCGGCGGCGTTGTCAATGTAGTCGATGGGCGTATTCCCACCGACTTCTCAGGCGACGCCGATCGCATCGCATTCGAAGTCCGCGGCGATACCGCGATGGAGGAGCGCACCGGCGTCGGCCGCATCGAATTTGGCGGCGACGCGGTGCGTGTGCACGTTGATGGTTTCCGGCGCGAGACCGCCGATGTGGAGATTCCCGGTTATGCGTTTTCGTCCGCCGAACGCGCCGAGCACCTGCAAGAGGAGCCGGACGAACCGTTCCAGCGGGATGTGCTCGATAACTCCGACAGCGAAACCTACGGCGGCGCGTTCGGCGTCAGCGTGGGCGGCGAGCAGGGTTTCGTCGGCTTCGCCTGGAATCGATTCGATACGAACTATGCCATCCCCGGGGGTCACGGCCACGAAGAGGAAGGCGGTGAGCCTGAAGAAGAAGAAGAACACGCGCATGCCGGCGTGCGCGTCGATATGCAGCAGGATCGTTACGATCTGAAAGCGCAGCGTGACTTGTCGCTCGGCGCGTTCGAACGCATTCGTCTGCGCGGAACCTACAATGACTACACGCATCTCGAGCTGGAAGGTGAGGAAATAGGTACGCGCTTTGCGCAGGACGCCTATGATGCGCGCCTCAATCTCGATCATGCGGACATCGCCGGCTGGCGCGGGACGCTGGGCGCTCAATACATCTCGCTCGACTTCGCCGCTTTCGGTGAAGAAGCATTCGTGCCGCCGTCGATTACCGAACAGGCGGCCGTGTTCATCTTCGAGAAACGCGCTTTCGGCGACGTGTCTGTAGAACTCGGCGCGCGCGCAGAGAACCAGCGGATCGATCCCGAGCTCGAGGCGCCCGACTACGATGAAACCGCCTGGAGCTTGTCCGCAGGCGGCGTGTGGCGCTTCGTCGAAAACCATTCCCTGGCGCTCAACCTCACACGCTCGCAGCGCCATCCCCAATCCGCCGAGCTGTACGCAGATGGACCGCATCTCGCCATCGGTCGTTTCGAAATCGGCGACGCCGCGCTCGCGAAGGAAACCGCGAACACCATTGATCTCACATTGCACCGGCACGGGGAAGGCGGCGTGCATTGGTCGGCAGGCGTCTTCTACAACGACTTCGCCGACTACATCTATTTATTCGCTCTCGGCGTCGAACAGGTCGGGCTCCCCTCGTACCAGTACACACAGGCGGATGCGGAGTTCTATGGATTCGAAGGCGAGATCACGCTTCCGGTGTTCGAAGGCGACGGCGGTGCGCTCGAAGTTCGACTGGCGAGCGACTATGTGCGCGGCAAGCTGAAGAATGGCGGCGATCTGCCGCAGATTCCGCCGTTGCGCTATGGCGTCGAATTGCACTATGAGCGGGAGCGCCTGCACCTCGGCCTCGAGGCCTACGCGTATGACGATCAGGAAAAGATCGCGGCCGATGAGCGAGCGACGGATGGTTATACGATGCTCGAAGCTGATGTGAGCTACCGGTTCAGCGCCGGCGACAGAGATCTGCTCGTGTTCCTGCGCGGGTCAAACCTGCTGGATGAAGAGGCGCGGCGGCATACGTCGCCGCTCAAGGAGGTCGCGCCGCTGCCGGGGCGATCGGCGCATCTCGGCGTGCGCGCGGAGTTTTGAAGGGGCGAGTCGCGGCTTGCGCCAGAGAACGCCTGCTTCTCGCCAGCCCTCTCCGACAGGGCGACGGCGCTCTGTCGCGAGCCGCAGACCCGCAGAGTTGAATACGGATTTACGGGCTGACTCGCGCCAGTACAGTGGGCGCAG
Organism: Steroidobacter sp.; assembly: GCA_050738395.1. Classification (GTDB taxonomy): domain Bacteria; phylum Pseudomonadota; class Gammaproteobacteria; order Steroidobacterales; family Steroidobacteraceae; genus Steroidobacter. The sequence goes on along the minus strand of JBOHZJ010000170.1, from coordinate 1,488 downwards.
GTCCTTCGCGATGTCATACCAGCCTGCCCTGCCTTTCGTCGCACTCATGGCGCTTTCTTTTTTCACGCGCGATCCGGCATCCGCCGCGGATGCCGAAGACTACGCGGCCGAGCGCGAACGCATGGTGAGCGAACAGATCGAAGCGCGCGGCGTACGTGACCCGCGCGTTCTCGCCGCCATGCGCAAGACGCCTCGCCATCGATTCGTGCCTGAAAATGTGCAGGCGAGCGCGTACCGGGATCACCCGCTCCCGATCGGGGAGGACCAGACGATTTCGCAACCGTACATCGTGGCGCTGATGACGGAGCTCGCGCGACCGGCAAGGACGGATCGCGTACTGGAAGTCGGTACAGGCTCGGGCTATCAGGCGGCGGTGCTCGCGCCGCTCGTCGCACACGTCTACACAATCGAACTGGAAGCTTCGCTCGCACAGAGTGCTGAAAAAGTTCTGCGCGAGTTGCAGTACGAGAATGTCACGACGCGCACCGGCGATGGCTACGCAGGCTGGCCGGAAGAAGCGCCCTTCGACATCATCATCGTGACCGCGGCGCCGGATCACGTGCCGCAACCCTTGATCGATCAGCTCAAGCCCGGCGGCCGACTCATCGCGCCAGTCGGTCCAACGCACGCGACGCAGCAATTGCAGGTCATCGCCAAAGACTCTTCAGGCAAGCTCAGCACGCGCAACGTGTCGCCGGTGCGGTTCGTGCCGTTGCGGCGGAAGCCCTGACTAACGACTAGTGACGGGTGAATAGTCAAATCACCGCAGCGCTCGCTCGGCGCCGTGGCCGCCCGACTATTCACTAGTCACCAGTCCCGAGTCACTTCCATAATAGGCAATGCGCTTCGACCTGACCGATCTCAAATTGTTCGTCCACATCGTCGAAGCTGGCAGCATCACAGCCGGGGCTGAGCGCATGCATCTCGCTGTCGCGGCCGCGAGCACGCGCATTCGCAATATGGAGATCGAACTCGGCGCCCCGCTCCTCAATCGCGAGCGCCAGGGCGTGCAGCCCACGCCGGCCGGCCGTACGCTCATGCATCACGCCCGTCTGCTGCTGCAGCAGGCGGAGCGCATGCGCGGTGAGCTGGGTGAGTATGCCGACGGCCTCAAAGGCCACGTCCGCCTGCTGTCGAACACCAATGCGCTGACCGAATTCCTGCCCGAGCCCCTGAGCGATTTTCTCACCTCGCATCCGCAGGTGAACATCGATCTGGAAGAGCGTCTGAGCGATGAGATCGTCGCGGCTATCGCCGATGGCAAAGCGGACATCGGGATCGTCGCGGGCACTGAAGACGTCACGGGTCTGGAGGTTTTTCCGTTTCGCGTGGATCGGTTCGTTCTGGTGACGGCGCCTTCTCACGCGCTCGCGTCGACCGAGTCCATCGCCTTCGCCGATGCACTCGACTTCGACTTCGTCGGCCTCGATCGCATGAGTTCGCTGCAGCGTTTCCTGTCGGACAAGGCCGAGCGAATGGGGCGTCGAC
>JBOHZJ010000169.1:0-3544 GCA_050738395.1 Steroidobacter sp. | reverse complement strand
ATCCCAGCACGTACACACCACTGCCGCGCACCGACACGCTGATCGTCGATGTCACGATCCTCGATGGGGCCGGCAAGCGCATCGATGACGGCGAGGTGTTGATCCGCAATGGCGCGATCGCGGCGGTCGGGCGGGGTCTCGACCGCGCAGGCGCCGTGGTGATCGAAGGAAGGCAACGCTGGGTGACGCCCGGCGTCATCGACGTACACAGCCACAACGGTACTTTCTCGATGCCGCTCACGTCGCTCGACACGGACGCATCCGACGTTTCTGAAATCAGCGATCCGAACGTGGCGGACACCTGGGTCGAGCACGCCGTGAATGCGCAGGACCCTGCGTTCGCAGCCGCGCTGCGCGGCGGCGTGACGACGCTGCAGGTCCTGCCTGGATCCACACCGCTGTTCGCCGGGCGCTCGGTGGTGGTGAAACCCATAACGGCGGCCGACGTTTCAGCGATGAAGTTCCCGGACGCAACGCAGGCGTTGAAAATGAGCTGCGGCGAGAACGCGAAGAGCTACTTCGGCGAGAAGGGCGACGCGCCGAACAGCCGGCAGGGCGGGATCGCAATCGTACGGGCCGCGTTTCTGCAGGCGCAGGAATACCGCGACGATTGGCGCGAATATCAGCGTGGCAAGCTCAAGGAGCCGCCGTCGCGCGACCTCAAGCTGGACACGCTGGCCGCCGTGCTGGACGGCGACATTCCGGTTCACATGCATTGCTATCGCGCCGGCGACATGGCCGCGATGCTGGGCGTTGCGCGGGAATTCGGTTTTCGCATCGCCGTGTTTCATCATGCGACTGAGGCCTACAAGATTTCCGCCCAACTGAAAGCGGCGGGAACCTGTGTTGCGGTCTGGTCGGATTGGTGGGGCTTCAAAATGGAGCTGCTCGATGCGATTCGCGAGAACGCAGCAATGATCGATGCGGCGGGCGCTTGCGTAATGATGCATTCGGATTCGGGAATCCTCGGCCAGCGCCTGAATATCGAGGCCGCGAAGGCGGCTGCGGCGGGACGAGGCGTTGGCGTCAACCTGCCGCCCGAACATCTCATTCGCTGGGTGACCAGTACGCCCGCAAAGGCGTTGGGTCTGGGCGAGCGCATCGGCACGCTCGCACCGGGCTTCAATGCGGACCTGGTGATCTGGTCCGGCGATCCGTTCTCGATCCTGAGCAAACCGGATCAGGTGTTCATCGATGGGGCCGTGGCGTACGACCGCGCGGCGCCCGAACGCTCGCTGCGCTCCGACTTCGAACTGGGCAGGCCCGAGATGGGAGAGCAACTGTGATCCGCTCACTCGGGATACTGAAATCCACTGCGAGGGCCCTCCGTTTTATCCCCGTTCGCATTGAGCCTGTCGAAACGTTCCGACTTGCCCAGTCCCCGACAGAGATGCCTTCGACGCGCTCGCAGGAAATATCAGCCCCCAGCCCAATCCTCCCCCGCGTGCTTGGCGAGGAGGCGTGCGCGACGAACGTGTTTCTTGCGTGCGCTTTGGCGCGTAAACGCGCGACGTATCTGAGTTCGGGGCGAACGACTGCGCGTACCGCAGTAACGCGTTACACGCGCCTCCTGGCAGGTTGCATCGCGCTGCTCTCCGGCGCTCTGGCGCACGCCGAGACCGTTGCGATCGTGCATGCCAAAGCCTGGACGTTGAGCGCCGATACGCCGCTCGATGACGCCACCATTGTGATGACGGATGGACGCATCGTTTCGGTGGCGGCAGGCGGCCCCCGCCCGCCGGGTGCACGCATCGTCGACGCGAGCGGTCGGCCGGTTACGCCGGGACTCATGAACTCGGCCACGCAACTCGGATTGACCGAAGTCGGCGCAGCGGCCGAAACGGTCGACCATACGGCCAAGGGGGCGAATGCACCCGGCGCGGCCTTCGACGTGCAGTACGCGATCAATCCGGATTCGGCGCTGATCCGACTCGCGCGCGCGGACGGACTCACGCGCGCCGTGAGTCTTCCACTTGGCAGCGCGGCGCCGCCGTTCTCCGGCAGGGGCGCATTGCTGAGGCTCGTGGAAGGCGATGAATTGCTCGAACGTGCGCACGCCGGCGTATTCGCGATCATCGGCAACCGCAGCGCCATGGCGAGCGTCGGCTCGCGCGCTGCTCAGTGGCAACTGCTGCGAACCGCGTTGGATACGGCCAAAGCCAATCTCGCATCGCCTGCCTCGGTCACCACGCGTCCACCGGACACATTGGCGCTCGAGCCTGTGCTCGCAGGCAAGACGCCGCTTGCGATCGCAACGAATCGCGCTTCCGACCTGAGGCAGGCGGTAAAACTCGCGCGCGACTATGCACTTCGCATCGTCATCATCGGCGGCGCCGAAGCCTGGCTCGCAGCGCCCGAACTCGCCGCCGCGAACATCGCCGTGATCCTGAACCCGATGTTGAATTTGCCCTGGTCGTTCGACGAATTGGGCGCGCGCCTCGACAATGCGGCGCTGCTGAACAAGGCGGGCGTGACTATCGCGATGAGTCTCGGAGGCGTGCAAAGCTACAACGCCGGCTCGTCGCTGCGCGAAGGCGCCGGCCTCGCAGTCGCGAATGGTCTGCCGTACATCGAAGGGCTGCGCTCCATCATCACCGGCCCGGCCAGGATCTGGGGCGTATCCGACCGCTACGGAACGATTGAACCCGGCAAGGACGGCGATCTGGTGATCTGGGACGGTGATCCGCTCGAGCCTGCATCGCTGCCCGCGACCGTCTTCGTGCAAGGAAAAGAAGCGTCGCTCGTTACTCACCAGAGTGAACTGCGCGACCGCTATCTCCCGGCGATCGAGAAGACGCGAGGCGCGGCGACGTCGGCTCGCCCATGATTCGGCGCGCACTCTGCATCGCACTCGCGCTCAGCGCGGGAGGTGCGCTTGCGCATGAAGAGGACTTTCCCACACCGCACCTTGCGCAGGGCGATGCGAATGCAGTCGCCAGGATCGCGACCCCGTCCGAGCGACCGCGACAACCTCCCGGACAGACACTGCCGCTGCAGCCGACGCGCACGATCAAATTCGAAACGGATGAAGGCACATGGATGTCGGTCGATGCATCGCCCGACGACCAGCGCGTCGTCTTCGATCTGCTGGGCGATCTCTACACACTCGATGTGCAAGGCGGACGAGCCGCGCCGATCACAGGCGGTCTGGCTTTCGACGCGCAGCCTGTCTTTTCGCCAGATGGTCGATGGATTGCGTTTGTCAGTGATCGCTCGGGAGCCGAGAACCTCTGGCTGATACGACCCGACGGCTCACAGCCTCGGCAGATCAGTTTCGGCGACGACGATACGGTGCTCGTGTCGCCCGCGTGGGCGCCGGACGGCAAGTCGATCTACCTCAGCCGCTTTCGCTGGAGCCTGAACAACTACGAGCTGTGGCGTTACGAAATCGACGGCGCCGAGACGCTGATCGTACCGATCGATGCTCCGCCGCTGCCTCACACCGGGCGCATAAGCAGCCTCGGCGCAGTCGTCGCGCCGGATGGACGGGATGTGTATTTCGCGCGTCGCACCGGCGATGCGGACGACGGCGTCTGGTCCATCG
>JBOHZJ010000168.1:0-3511 GCA_050738395.1 Steroidobacter sp. | reverse complement strand
CTGACGGCCAGGTTCAGGCCCTTCGCCCCGGTCGGCGGAACGATATGCGCCGCATCGCCTGCGAGAAACAGTTTGCCGTAGCGCATGGGCTCCGCGACGAAGCTGCGTAATGGCGCGACGCTCTTTTCGATCGATGGCCCGGTGCTCATCCGCTCCGCCACGTCGGCGCCGATTCGCAACCTGAACTCCTGCCAGAAGCGCTCATCGCTCCACTCATCGACGCGATCATCGAGCGAGCACTGCACGTAGCAACGCACGCGCGTGGACGAGCGCATGCTTGCAAGCGCAAAGCCCTGCTCCGAGCTCGCGTAAATGAGCTCATCCCAGGCCGGCGACACATCGGCCAGCACGCCGAGCCAGCCGAAGGGATACGTGCGCTCGAACACCGTGATCGCCGATGCAGGGATGCTGCGCCTGGCGACGCCGTGATAGCCGTCGCAGCCCGCGATGAAGTCGCACGTCAGCGTGTGCTCAACGCCGCGATGCACATAGGACACTTTGGGCGCGCGGCCCGCCATGTCGTGCAACGCCACGGATTCGGCCTCGTAAACAGACACTGCTCCGCAGGCCTCGCGCGCGTCCATCAGATCGCGCGTCATCTCCGTCTGGCCGTAGATCGTCATGGCTTTGCCGACCAGCGCTTTAAATGGGATGCGATGGCGGCGCCCATTGAAACCGATCTCCACCCCCTCGTGCAGCAACGCTTCCGCGTGCACACGGCCGGCTACGCCCGCGAGCTCGAGCACATCCACTGTGCCCTGCTCCAGCACGCCGGCGCGAATGCGGCCGAGCACATAATCGGGCGTCCGCTGCTCGAGGATCACCGCATCGATACCCGCCCTGTGCAGAAGTTGGCCCAGCAGCAGCCCCGCGGGTCCCGCGCCGATGATCGCAACCTGAGTTCTCAAATTAGCCTCTGGGGAAGTAACTGTGACTGGTGATTAGTGAATAGCCAGAGAGACGCTTCACGATCGTCCACCAGCCGCCAGCCCACCAGCGCCACCGCCTTTGCACTGCCCATTTGCCAGCCACCGGCGCCGCCTCTTCTTCTCTGACTAATCACCAGTCACTAGTCACTAGTCACTAGTCACGTCTCTCAGAAGTCATACTGCAACTGCGCGAAGTACTCCCTCGGCCGCGCATACGCGATCTCCGCGTAGCCGCTGCCCGTCGTCAGCGAGGAGTTGCCGGCGACCGGATAGAGCTCGTCGGTCGCGTTGTTGACGCCGAGCGTCACATTCCACGGCCCGCCATCCTGGCCGAATTTCAGCGACGCATTCACTGTCGTCACGTCATCGAGCTGCGCGATTTCGAGGGTATTCGTCGCATCGAAGTGCGTCGTGTCCTGGTACGACGCGTCGACGCGCGGCTGTATGAAGAAGTCGCCTGCGTGCGCGGTGTACGCAAGACCGACGTGTCCCTGCCACTCCGGCGCGAACGGCAGCACGTTGCCCTCGAGCAGTCCCGGCGGAAAGATCAGCAGCGGCTTCTGCTGCAGCTCGTCGATCGTCGCATCGAGATAGCCGATGCTGCCCTCGATGATCCAATCCGTGTTGGGGGCCCACGTCAGCTCGATCTCGGCGCCGTCGATGCTCGCTTTGCCGGCGTTCGTCAGAAACGGCGCTACACCCGCCGGGAGCGGCCCGCGATACGTGACCTGCATGTCCGTGTAATCAGCGGTGAACACCGCGGCGTTCAGGCGCAGCGTGTTGTTCGCGAGGTCGAGCTTGACGCCGAGCTCAATAGTCTCAGCCTCCTCCTGCTCGAACTTCTGCAGCGCCGCCTGCTGCTCCGGCGTCAACGGGGCGTTGAAGTGACTGTTCCAGCCGCCGCCCTTGAAACCTTCCGCATAGCTCAGGTACGTCATCGCATCGTCGGTCCAGCGATAAGCGATCGACGCCGATGGTGTGAACGACGTGAACGTATCGCGATACCACTGCACGGGCACTTGCTTGGCCGCGGGGTTGGCGAGATCGAATTGATCCGGATACGAGCCTTTGTCATCTTCGGTGTAACGCCCGCCCGCGGTCAGCGCCAGCTGATCCGTCACGTGATAAGTCCATTGCGTGAACGCCGCCCAGCTTTTGTTATCCACCTTGTTGTTGTCGCTGTCGCGCTGCACGCCCGGCGGCGGCGGGTTGAGCTCGACCGTGACGATGTCGTCGGAGGTCTGTTCGAAGTAGTAGAGGCCGACGACCCCGGTCAGCGACTCCGTCTGATACGTGAGCTGCAACTCCTGGCTCAACTGATCGCCGTCGACGTCGTAGATCGTGTGAAGGATCGGCAAGGGCGTGTTGTCGGCGTCGCGCACGCCCGCCCACGCGATCTCGCGATACGCGCTGATCGACCTGAAGGCCAACGCATCGCTCAGGTCGAATTCCAGCTTGAGCGAACCGCCCCAGTTTTCGAGCGTGCTCGACAGCGGCAGCGAGCCGTTGTTCCGGTACGGGCCGCGCGCCTGCAGATCGTTCGCGCAACGATCGTCCGCGACCATCGGCACAGGTTGGGCCGAGCTCGCCTGTCCCGGACAGCCGGCGTCGAAACTCGCCACGCGCGCGAATGTCGCGCTCTCGGCGATGGCGGCGAACACGAGCGGCGTGCCATTCTCGTCAGACTCGGTGTAGTCGAATGCGAACGTACCGGTGAACCGCTCGCTGGGCGTCCACACGAATTTGCTCGCACCGGTGAAGGTATCCGTGTCGCCCAGATCGGTTCCGTCCGGACGTGTGACGTATCCGTCCTGCTGGCGAATGCCGAACGAGAAGCGCGCCTTGAACGAGTTCGTGAACGGCGCGTCCAGCGCGACGAAACCGTCGCGCAGGCTGTCGGAGCCGCCGCCGACGCGCACTGTGCCGCCGAACTCGTCGCCCGGATCCGCGGTCGCGAGCAGAATCGCGCCGCCGATCGTATTGCGCCCGAACAGAGTTCCCTGCGGGCCGCGCACCACCTGCACGGAAGATATGTCGCGCAAGGTCATCGTGCCGCCCACCGCGTTGCCGATGTACACATCGTCGATGTAGAACCCCACGCCCGGATCGACGGTCGAAGTTGGATCTGTCTGTCCGATGCCGCGAATGAAGACCTGCGAGGAGGAGTTGTTGCCGGCGAGCGGCGCATTGTCCGCGAACTGCAGATTGGGTACGACCTGATCGAGAACATTGGTATTGAAGATCTGCCGCTCCTGCAGCGCATTGCCGCTCAGCGCGGTGATGGCGATCGGCGTCTCTTGCAGGTTCTCTGCGACCTTGCGCGCGGTCACGATGATTTCTTCCAGTCCGCCGGCGTCCTCGGTTTGCGCCTGCACCGTCGTTGCGACGACCGCACCGCACAGAATTCCTGACGCGATCTGCAACCCGCTTCTTTTGACTTTGCTGCTCATAAATCCCCCTGTGTATCGGCTCCAGGCTCCAGGCTCTACGCTGTGGTCAGACTCTCCCGATTTCTCAGTCCTGCTTGCTTCGTGAGTCGTGAATCGTGAGTCGGAAGACGCGAGTGCGAGTCGACAGAAGTG